>DUAN01000019.1 GCA_012960845.1 Planctomycetota bacterium
CCCGATCCGCCAGCACCTCCGCCAGGGCCGCCCAGTCCACCGGCAGCAGCAGTCGTCCCTGCCACCCCCTCCAGACCATCTTGTCCGGAGAGGTCGAGGGTTCCCGACATCAGGAATACCAGGTCATCCGGATTCCCGGTGCCGGAGCAGCGAATCACCACCGGCGCATCGATGGGACCGGTCAGCTGGACGATCGCATTCTCCTCCAGATTGAAGGTGCGCATCTGAAACTCGCCGGGAGTTCCCCCGACAAGGATCTCGATCGGCGGATCTTCCGTCACATCGTAAATTGAGCCGTTGAGACTATTCATCTCGTAGGTGCGATTCGCTTGAAGAGTCACATCGACGGTGCCCGACCCGACCACGTAAGGCGAGTTCGCCTCGGGAGAGAGGAAATTGAAATCGAGCAGGCCACCCCCCCAGGTCGCAGAGCCCGCCAGTGGATCATAGTGGGTGAGGGTGTCGAAACTCTCGACCAGGGCTCCTTCGGCAGAGCCACCCGCGGAGTTGTTGATGACCAGTGAACCGGAAGTCCAGACACCTGCAACATCTTGTAATGCAGTGCTGGGAACCGGATCTGAAAGTTGCAACCTGATCCGGACGACGGTCAACCCTGGGGGAATATCGAGACGGCTATCCCACTGAAAGGTGAACCTCTGCCCGGGAGCCACGGCATACGGAGTGGTCTCGGTGAATTCAAATCCACTCGGGACAAAGCCCTGTCCATCCCAGGTTCCCTCGAGTTCTGAACACTGGGTCCAGTTGCCAGAGTTGATCGGATCCTCGAACTCTGGAATCGCATCGAATCGTCCTCGGACCGGTGAACAGAGGACTACGAACTGAAGTGGGATCACTCCCGCCCGTACTCCTCCCGGAATCAGACCTGCAACGGTGTAGGGCGGGACCGCAGAGAATTCTCCCGGTGCCAGAACCGTCGCCAGCGGCACCTGGATCGCAGAACTATTGAGAGGCAATCCTCCAGTGTCGGCCGAAACCGAGATCGACAGTGGAGATGTATCTCCGGAGGGGACGATTCCCAGCGGCAACGTGACTCGAACCGCTTCCATGTCGGAAGGAAGAGTGTAGTTGACCAGACCGGTACCGGTCTCGACGTCCGCTGCCTGGCTGGTGGTTCCATCATCGACATTGGCACCGGTAACCGAACTCAGGTTGTAGCCGTAAAGCATCACCACATTGTCCGGAACAATCGTTCCGCCAGCGTTCTGGAAGATGGTATCCCCATCATCGCCCACCGCGAATCCCACCAGTTCCGGGGCTCCGGTAAACACATCGGCACCGGAATAGATTCCGTTGACGAACAGTTCGACGGTACCGCTGCGAACACCACTCGGAACGACCACCTGGAGGAACGAAGGCGCACCGCAGGCGTTCGGATCGGTCGTGTCGACGGTGACGTTGGTCACGTACCCCTCGAGGATGGTCTGGTTACTGAAGCTG
>DUAN01000020.1 GCA_012960845.1 Planctomycetota bacterium
CAATCGCTGTGGCAGGCGAAAGAGTGATTTCGCCATAGGAAGTGTTGGCCGTGTTGACAGCGAAGCCGTCCAGCCCGCTCGCACCGATGTTCGAGACCTCAATAGTGCCGTTGGTTATCTCGTAAGATTCAACATGAGCACTACCGGTGCCAGAGACATTTATTTCGTTGAATTGTTGAGATGTTTTTACGAGCGTCAGGCTGGGCGTTCCGCTGACATGGAGGGCGACCTCGGTGGGTAGGGTGGTCCCGGCGTCGATAGGACCGTCAGGGGCGAACATGATGGCATCCCCGTTTACGCTTTCAAAATTTGGAAGAAGGATGTCCCCTGGTGGACCTTTTATAGTAATACAAGCTTTTATAAATTCTACAGCTTGAGGATCAGGACCAAAGGAGTCCCGTGTGACAGTTATATACTTGTCTTGCGGAGTCGGAGGATCGGGAAGATTCGCGGTGCTCTCAATGAGCAAGCCGTCTCCGTTGGCAATCCCTGGCAGAGTGTAGACGACATTGCCGTGGTTCAGTACCAAGGCGGTATAGGTGCCTGCACCAACCTGTGAGAAATCGGCGCAAAAGGACAAACCCTGGTTAGCGGTTACCGCAGTAGTTATTACCCCGAAGGATTGCACCGTGCCTGCTGCACCCTGCACACGGGCTTCCATCGTCACCGCGGTGCCGGCAGGTAGGAGATCTGGATTGAAATCGTCAAACTCGAACTGTATGAACTGCGATTCGGCGAGCTGGACAACAGCCCCATCCTCACCGCTATTGCCGATGCCCGTGATTTCCAGGCTCTCTCCGTTGGGCGACGCATTGAGAACTGCTTGCCCTGATGGACTGTGTTCCATGCCACTGAACCAGGTGGACTGGGCAGCAGCAGGGGACATTGAGAACAGCAGTAGAGCAAGTAACGGTAGAAACAGTCGAATGCCAAGAATCCAGTACGGAACCGAAGTAGATGGTGTTTTGAACACGGCGATCTCCTCAGGTAGTTGGATGGAGAGTGCCCCTGCGCAGAAGACGACTTCACGGGCCAGTTTGAACACTCTCCACAACCGGGTGTAAGATAATTACCGATGCGGTAGCAGTAGATCCGAATGATGCGTGATCACTCGCAATCCCGGTCGTTTCCACATCGATTTCCAGTGCGACATTTCAGAGCAACACCCATTGTGCACGGCAAGAAGATCGATCCTAGCGGCAAGTACGTGGCTAACTCCTGCGATGAATGTCATTGAATATCCGCCAGCTTTACATGGCGACCACGCCAAGACTTACCTGCGATGGCACGGGCTGGATACAACTGAGAACTGCTGTTTGGCACCAATGATTACTTGTTTCGAGACTGTTTTTTCTTTGCTGAACATCACCCCGACCGCACCTGAGAAGTTTCCATCGGTCTGGGGCACGACCTTCCCGGCTGCAGGGGTGGTGAAGTCAGCAGCGGCTCACTTTTGCTCGACAGAGTTCAGTTGCAGTTGCCAGCGGGTGGCGGAGCGATCGTGACCTGCTTGTGGGTCCTGTAGATGCCAGTCGTTGTGGAGATCGACCAGCACTTGCACCGCTGCGATGGTGTGATGGTGCGAGATTCCCAGCTGTGATTGAAGGATGGTGTAGGCAGGCAGTGCCGACTTCCTGGCGGACCGGAAGTGGCCCAGGTCGTGTAAGACGGC
Organism: Planctomycetota bacterium; assembly: GCA_012960845.1. Taxonomy (GTDB): domain Bacteria; phylum Planctomycetota; class UBA8108; order UBA1146; family UBA1146; genus QNYK01. The sequence goes on from DUAN01000020.1 coordinate 1,673, forward strand.
GGCGTGGTGCGTCATCAGGATGGCCAGATGCACCGATGACTCATCCGAGATCAGCAGCGTTCTCTCCAGCGCCTCGGCGAGCAGTTCCTCCGCTTCTTCGAGGCGGCCGAGGCGATGCAAGAGAGTCCCGAGGTTGTCCATCGAGGAGATGGTCAGCGGATGGTCGGAGCCATGTATGTGACAACTTCGCTGAACAATCTGGTTCAGCAGCGGCAACGCTTCCTCGGCCATTCCCTTGGCCTGAAGCAGTGCTGCCATGCCATTCATCGATTCGATGGTGGCCCGATGATCGACGCCGAGGACCAGTTTCCTGCCGAGCAACGCCTGGTCGATACAACGCATCGATTCGTCAAACTTGCCTCGCTTCAACAACAACATGCCCAGCGCCTGCATCGAGTCCAGGGTGGCCGGATGATCGGGGCCACGTACCTGGAGATTCTCTTCCAGGGATTGTCGATGAAAGTGTTCCGCTTCATCGAGACGCCCCAGTGCATGCAGCATCGTGCCGAGCAAATCATTGGCGATGGGTGGTCTGGGAACTTCTGTCTGTACTCCGTTGATCATGAACATCATGTCACCTTCTAAAAAACGGGCGGCTCAGTTCTTTCCGTCGAACTTTCGATATCAACGAATACGCAACCGCGCACCGCTGGGACCAGAAATCTGAAAAAAAGGAGCCACCCTCGAAAAGAGCAAGCAGAAGGGGTGGCAGGGCCAGAGAGGCACTGTTGTGGGGATTTGCCGGGAGGACTCCGGCGGTTCAGGAGATCGCGGCGGGTTACTTCTTGTTTTGACCAGCAGCAGTGTTGTTGACTGCCGCTGGCACCGTCAGTTCGATCTCTTCGAGTTGCCCTTGCCACTGAGCAGCGCTGAGATCGTGGCCCCCGTTCGGGTCGAGGTGGTGCCAGCCCTGGTACAGGTGGACCAGTGTCTGGAGCGAGGTTTCGAGGCTCTTGCGGATCTCTCCTTGCGATTGGATCAGCAGCGATTGAGCTCGCAGTGCCGGGGCCTCCGCCTCCTCGTAGCGTTTCATTGCCACCAGCGTCCGGGCCAGCCCACTGAGGAAATTGCCCAGATTTCTATGGCCACCGGGGAACTTCTTCTCCAGCCCATCGACCGCCTCCATCGATAACACGAGCGCTTCCTCGTACTTTCCGAGCTCGCGAAGAGCGCCACCGAGATTGTTGGCAAAGGTGAGAGTGTTGGTGCTCATCCTTGAATTCTGTCGAGCACCATCGAGGGCTTCGCGGAAGGATTGCTGAGCTTTTTGCGGCTGTTTATCTTTCAGATAAACAGAACCGATGTTGTTGAGCGCACACAGTGTTTTTCGGTGGAGAATTCCCAGGAGCGAGCGTCGCCCGTCGAGTGCCTTTTTAAAGCACGGTAATGCCCGATCCAGATCTCCTTGCTTCAGGTACACGGCGCCCAGGTTGTTGTAGTAGGTCAGTGTCGAGGAGTGCTCCATCCCTCGGGTCTCGATGCTCAGATCGAGAGCCTCGTGAATGTAGCGCTCTGCCTCATCCAACCTTCCAAACTCCCGCAGCAGATTTCCCAGGTTATTGAGCGATGTGATGGTGTCGGGATGATCGTGTGACAGCACACGACGACTGGTTTCGAGCACCTCCTCGTACAACGGAAGCGCATCCTCGAGTTCGTCTAATTTCTTCAGCAACAGAGCGATGTCATTGAGCGATTGAAGGATGTCCGGATGACCATCCACCAGGGTGCGTTTTCGTCCAGCCAGCGCCTCTTGATGGAAACGCATCGATTCCTGGTAGTTTCCCATTCGTTGGTGCAGCACTCCCATGTTGTTGATCGATTGCAGGGTATCCCGGTGATCGTCTCCGAGGGCGCGCCTTCTTCCCTCGAGCACCTCCAGATAGAGCGACTTCGCCTCGATCCACTGATCTCTCTTCCTGTCGGAGCAGTTGCGCGCTAAAAGGTGTCCGAGTCGATTCGCCGAACGAAGCGTGCTGCGGGAATCTACCGGGAGTAGTTCACGTCGGATCTTGAGCACTTCCCGTTGCAGGGGAGTTGCCTCACGGGTCCATCCCCCCAACTCTTGCATCGTGGTCGCGAGCGATTCCAGCAAGCGTGCTCGCAGCAAAGTTTTTTCCCTGAACTTCTCATTGATGGTCGAAAGCGCCGGACCGATATAACTGTCCTGCACATTTTTTCGGGCCAGCTCAATCCAATCGATCTCGAGAGGAGGGGTTTTTATGTCAGTGGCGATACCAGGAATTCCCAGGTCGGAGCCGTTGCTGGAGAGCTTTGCGGTATGATCTCGAAGATTCATCGCCATCGATTCGACATCGAGTCCGCGAAGGATGCTGATCTGGAATTTCACCACCTTTTCCAGATCGTTCGCCTTCAGTATCATCTGATGAGTAGCGGAGACAGCATGATTCCTTTCGAGAAGTGCGTAGGAGGCCAGGGCTGACAGTGACAGGAACACCAGTGCGGTGGCCGACAGAAAAGTGCGATTTCTTCTGACGAACTTGTACAAGCGGTACCGTGTGCTGGCAGGCCTGGCCTTGACCATTTCGCCGGAGAGGTAACTCTCGAGGTCACGAGCGAGTTCCTGGGCGGTTTGATAGCGTCGATTCGGCTCCTTTTCGAGAGCCTTCATCACCACCCAGTCGAGATCATTGGTCAGGCGGCGAGCGAGTTGATCGATGTCGGTCCCCAGGTAGTTGGCATGATCACAACCATGATCGTTGGATGCCGACTCGAATCGCAGGCTCGGCTTGATCGGATTGTCTTCCTCGATCTTCTTCAGCACCTCCCCGTGATCACAATCTCTCAAACCACCGAGGGCCAGCTCTCCGGTGAGTAATTGGTAGAGGATGGCTCCGAGGGAGTAGATATCAGAACGAGTGTCGACATGGGTTCCCGCAGATTTTGCCTGTTCAGGGCTCATGTATTCGTAAGTGCCCATCGCCACGCCGAAGCGTGTGTGAACCGTTTGTTCGCCGAGTGGTTGTTGCAGACTCTTGACCAGGCCGAAGTCGATGATCTTGGCCTGTGGTTTTCCATCGACCTCGGTCACCATGATGTTGGATGGTTTCAGATCACGGTGAACCACCGATTGAGTATGCGCGTGCTGGACTCCATTACAGATATCGATGAAGAGAGACAAGCGCTGTTTCAGGGTGAGTCGGTGAGATGAACAGTAATCGGTGAGCAATTCGCCCTGGATATATTCCATCGCAAAGTAAGGGTGCCCATCATCGGTTGCGCCTGCATCGATGAGACGAGCGATGGCGGGGTGATTCATCATCTTCATGGCGTTCTTCTCGGCCTCGAATCGAGCCAGTACGTCCTCGGTATCCATGCCAGCGCGGATCACCTTGATGGCCAGTTTTCTGTGAGGTTTACAAGTTTCCTGGCACAGGTACACATCGCCGAAACCACCGCGGCCTAGTTTTTCCAGCACCCGGTACTTTCCTAGCATTTGGACCCTGCGGCTGCCGTCACCATCCAGGGAAGCTTCGGCGTCGAGGATTCGGGTAGGATGTTGCAAGGAGGGGCACTGCTCGAAGAGGCGCTGGGCCATCTCCTGGCCATTAGCGCCTTGTGAACTCTCCACATCGGTGGTGGCGTCGTCATCGGTCCACGAAGATTGTGAGGAGTGCGAGGATTCAGAGCAATTCGAGGAACTGGTTGGGGATGTGTTTTTCATCGACACCTGATCTCCACGCGCGGCGGGATTGCATGATTACCGTGCGTCTCTATTCATCCGGATCTCACTCAACATCGGACCGCCGATTCTGGAGTTCAGTTTCATCGGCTCCAGCGGGGGGAGGAGGGGCTTGCTCGGGAGTGAGGGGCAGAGGATCATGGCCTGCGGGTGCTTCCAGAGATTTATCATCGACACGACCAGAAGAGGTGAGAATGAGTGAGGTCTTCGATTTATCACTGGATCAGTCGTCGGATCCGCCGTCGGATCTGTCAAAGCAGGAGCAGGAGCAGGAGCAGGAGCAGGAGCAGGAGCAGGAGCAGGAGCAGGAGCAGGAGCAGGAGCAGCGAGCCGATCACGATCCCGACCCGGAGTGCGATGAGCACGCTCCAGAGGATCCATTTCATTCGGTGCTCACCACCGGGTTGCTCCACCTGTTCGGGGAGGGGAATGACGCTGCCCTGGGTCACTTCATGGCGGTCGAGGGGAAGCATCTGCGGCGATACATCGACCGGCGTTTGCCAGTCCATGTTCGGGGGCCGATCGACATCGATGATATCCGGCAAGATGTCATGATCATACTCACCGACAAGCGAGATAAGGGTGAGCTGGAGGTGATCAACACCAAGGCCTTCCGCGGCCTGGTTCGCAAGATCACCCAGGGTGTCATCTCCCGGGCGGTGGCGGCAGCGCACGCCCAGAAGAGGGATATCGCACGCAAGGCCCCCCAGGCAGGAACGGATGAAAACGGTTCAACACAGGGAGATCTCATCGATCAGGTGCCGGCGAGAACAGACTCTCCGTCGAAGATGGTTCACCGCGAAGAGCAGGTTGATGCGCTGAAACTCAGTCTGGCAGCCATGACCCAGGATGAAATCGAGATCATCGACATGAGGAAGCGGAGAAACCTTGAATACATCGAAATTGGAGAGTTGTTGAAGATCTCCGAGGGCAGTGCCAGGAAGCGATTTCATCGGGCGATCACTCACCTGCAAGAACTGTTGCGTAAGGAATACCCCGAGAGCATCTGAAGCGGAAACTGCGCTTCCCGATCCACTGTCAACTTCGAAACGAACCACGTTTCTTCTTCTACCCAGCTGAGTTTGCAAAAAAAAGAACAGCGACCGCTCCGCGAGGAGTTGCCGCTGTTCGACCGAGCGTATCGCTCGGAGTCCTCATCTCACTCTGGCTTAGCAGGGTGGGAAAGAGGCACATCCTAACGGATCGGTAGTCGGATCTGGCCCGCAACCCGGGAAGGGCGCAGGAGGAGGGGGTCCGCCAGTGAAGAGAAAGGACAATTTGAAGACGACATCGCCGATGTTGACGACCCCGTCATCATTGATATCGGATGCGTCGTCGCAGGGACAGTTTCCACTACCCATGAAGAGACACTGCAGAAGGTTGATTACATCGGCGACATTGCAATTTCCATCTGCATTGGTGTCACTTCGAATGAAAGCCTGCAGCAATCCAGTGACTGACGATCCAACCTTGACCGGAGCAGACACCACGGAGCAGCCGCCGGTACTACTCGATCTGGAGATGAGAGCCACGGGCACGGGCATGATGCCGGCCATGTTTCCGAAGGTCAGGGGATGAACTCCCGGAGTCAGAACTTCGTACTGAGCCACCGCAACCACATGAACGCCCGGTGTGAATCCGAACGCACCGGTCAGTGATGGAATGAGGTTGAGGTTCACCCCTGTGGGGTGCATCTGAAAGGTAAAGAAATCGGGCACCAGCGGGCCGTGAGTCACGCTACCGGGGATCATCTGTAAGTCGGCAGGGACGTGACAGAAACCGAAAGAGATGCCAGTGACCTCCTCGGTTGGCGGAACGGTCAATTTTACCTCGACGGTGACGATGCTTCCGACGAGACCGCTGCCGCTCCCTACCGGAGAAATCTCCAGAAGAAAGCCCGGATTGAGGGTGTAACCGGCAAAGGCGACGCAAGGAGCCGCACAACCGAGGGCGTCGGGAGTGGGATCGGGCCCGCACACCGGGAAGGGAGCCGGCAGCAGGGATGATGTGATGCCGTTGTTCAGGTTGGTGATCACATCCGAGATGTTGATCATTCCGTCGTCATTGGCATCGGCACCATCTTCACAGACGACCGTCGCACATCCCGCAAAGAGATATTCGGTTATTGCCACCACATCTCCGACATAGAAATTGGTATCGCCATCGCCGTTGGCATCGCCACGGATGAAGGTCTGGGCAGATACTGAAGAAGTGAGCAGCAGCAGCAGTAGTGGAAGTAACACGAGAGATCGCTTGTCACTGACCAGTTTCGGGCTGGAACACTGATGCCCCCTGGCCACCGTTGTAAATCGAACCATCCTTCTCTCCATTCCTGGCGGGCTGTGTTTCGTCGGTTTCACCAGTGTCTTTCCTGATGAAAACCACTCACACAAACCGGAGATCCAATAATCTCCACTCGTCTATCCGAACCCCGCTGGGAATCGGACCATTTTTCTTCGCCGCCATTCAGTGGCCCTCTGTTCCGCAACATCGTGAAGCCGTGACGTTGGATCACGCTTCAAGGGCAGCCGGCCAGATGGGCGTGCTGGATTGACATTGGATATTTGTAAGCGAGGGGATGCGGTGGTTGGCGGTGGTAGTTTGTCATGGGAGCTTCATGCGTAGAATAGCGGCCGCCCCCCGAAGGGAACGGCCGCTGTTGATCGGTCGAGTTGTGTCTGTCTTCCAGCCGCTAGGGACAGGGCGGGAAGGAGGCGCAGTCGAGGTTGTCGCTGGTCGGGTCTGGGCCGCAGTCGGGGAAGGGTGCTGGCGGTGGAGGCAGATTACCAAAGACAATTCCCAGTTTGTGGATGACATCGGCGATGTCGACAATCCCATCATCGTTGACGTCACAAGCATCGAGGCAACTACAAGGTCCATTATTGAAGAGGAAATCCATGAGATGGATGGCATCGGCAATGTCACAACCGCCATCTCGATTGGTATCACCTCGGATGAAGATCTCGGACATCAATTGGCCTGCGACGTCGATGGTGTGCACCTGGTTGCAGCACTCCTCGAGATTTTCGCTGTGAATGATCAGTTCGAACTCGATGGTGTCCCCCGGGG
>DUAN01000021.1 GCA_012960845.1 Planctomycetota bacterium
GGTTGCACTGGATACACCTCGACGATCGAGGATCTCGTGGTCAGCATCGGCGATGAGATCTGGATCCGCGTCGGTGGCTGGCAACCAGGAGACGCCGGCACCGGCACCCTCTCGGTTCAGTTTTCACCGGCACTGGTCGACAATCTGATCGCAGACTCGCAGCCAGGAAGCGGAATCATCGATGTCAGCTGGCAAGCGATCTCGGATCTGACCGCTACCGCCTTGTTGATCGACGGAGTTCCCTACGCTTCCACCGGTGCGGTGGCCGCCGGAACCCTTCTGCAACAACAGGTCTCTGGATTCCTCTGGCCGGCTCCCGTCGAGATCTGCCTGATGTCCAGTTCGCCAGGTGGTTCTGCGGTTCCCATCTGCACCGCTGTCGATGTGCTCGCAACTGCGGTGGAAGTGGTCAGTGGTTCGACCGGTTCCATCGTCGATGACTCGGTGACCATCGCCAGCGTCACGGTCAACAACAATGCAATCCCTGCGGATCTGCGGGTGGAAATCGACATCGATCATCCGAGAATTTCGGATCTACGGATTCGATTGCTCTCGGCCGAGGGAGAACAACTGGTCCTGCAAGAAGGAGCCAGTGGTTCCGGTCTCGATGCCATCTACTGGCAACCCGCGACACCCGCTGCGCCACCCTTCAATGTCGGGGCCACCATGAGGCCCAGCGGTCCCGGCTCACTGCTCGATCTGTGCAACTCCATCGCCGCGGGTGAATGGACCCTCGAGATCGAGGATCTGGTCGCTGGAGAGAGTGGCACGCTGGTCGAATGGTCGCTGGTCTTCTTCGATGTTCCCCCTGCGTATCTCCCCGCGCCCGATCTGATCGCAGGAGATCACCAGCAGATGAGCCAGCTGGGACGCGAGGGAGATGAAGTCGGCCTGATGCTGCAGTCGGTGTGCTGCAATCACGGCGACGAACCGCTCGACTGGCACGGCAACCCGAGCCCTCTGCATCCATTCATGGTGTTCAACCTGTACCGCATTTCCGAAGAGCGCATCGTTCAGGTCGGAAGCTCCTGGGCCAAGCACGCCCCTGGTCCCGCGACCACCGCCAATGCCTGTGGACTCGGATGTACCGTTCCCTCCGACCCCTACACCCTCGGGATCGGCTGTTCCGACATCTACAGCGCCGGTTACAACGGAACCCAATCGGTACTCGGACCGCGCTCCGAGATCGATCCCTGGAGCGGCAGTTACGACTACAACAATTCCATCCTGAATGGACCGCTCGGAAGCGTCACCCCCGTCGATCGACGCTTGCGCATCCACGATGCCGATCTCGACCCGACGGCAAATCCAGATTCCGATCTGATCGTCGAGGCGCTCTACATCGCTCATGACGATCCGAACCCTGGCGACAACACCATCCACGAGACCGTTTCCATCACATCCGGAGCTCCTGGAGGAACCTGGCAGTTTTCACTGGCAGATCCGGGGCAGCTCGGCCCCGCCATCCTCGCCTGGACCGGCAGCACCATCTCGCAGATCACTCCTGGAGACGGTTCCGATGGGATGGCCATCATCGCAGCAAAAGCTTTTCCGCTCGATGACAGCGAGTCGTCATGGCGCTACGAGTACGCCATCTGGAACCACAACCTGTCGCGCCATGTCGGAACAGTGGAAATCCCGTTGACTCCTGGAGTTCAGATCACCGATCCCTATTTTCATGCGCCACAGATCGAAAGCCTCGGCTACATCGATCTGCCCTGGCAGATCGAACTCGACTCTAGCGCCATCCGCTGGATTGCTCCTCAGCAGAATCCGCTACGCTGGGGTTACCTGTACAACTTTGCCTTCACAGCAACTGCCGCACCTGTGCCCGGAGATGTACATGCCACCGGCCATGATGTTGCCGGCGACATCGTCGTCGAATCGCTGATTCCGGGGGGACCGATCACGCCTCCGATGCGTCGTGGCGATTGCAACGCCGATTCTGGCATCGACATCGCCGACGCCGTTACCGCACTGGACATCCTGTTCATGGGAGGGGCATCGCCTGCTTGCACCGACAGTTGCGATACCAATGATGACGGTCAGCTCAATATCGCCGACCCGATTGCACTGCTGACCTGGCTCTTCGGATCGGGAACCCCGCTGCCGGCACCCCATCCCGGTTGTGGACAGGATCCCACCGTCGATTCCCTCGATTGTCTCGAAGGAACTCCCTGCCGCTAGTGGCAGCAGCGCTGCTTCAGGGACAGTTCGTCTCTTCACAGTTGAGAGGATCGGTATCGAACACATCCGGACCACAGCCGGTGATCGGGTTGGGTGGTGCAGGCGGGGGTCCGCCGGAAAAGAGATAGGCGAGAAAGTTGATCGGATCGGCGATGTTGAGGGCGCCGTCATCGTCGATGTCGCTGGCATCTTCACAGGGAAGCACGGCCGATCCGATGAAGAGAAAATCGAGCAAGTACACCGCATCGGCAACGTTGATGCCTCCATCGCCGTTGCAATCTCCACGGACGAAGAAGACCGGATCAAAGATCACCAGCGGAAAGCAATCGAACTCGGGCCAGATCGACTCGCCAGCTTCCGTCACCATGCGGATCGCCAGCGGCGGATCTCCGATGGTTTCACAGGGACAGAACTCGGTGAAGCCCAGAGGCGATGTGAGATCGACCTCGTACTGCGCCTCGATGACCCGTTGCTCGCTACCCGCTGGAAACGGCTGTGCGTTGAGGAAACTCATCACCACAGCCGCAGTCCAGCCTCCCGGTTCGATGACAACATCGACGAATTCAGGTGCGGTCGGTTGCAGATCGGCACCCAGATCCAGCTGCTGCACCGACCCCTGGCCCGGGTCGTGACACAGTCCGAAGGAAAATGCATGAAGAGGATCTGGACTGGTGGAGGCGACGATCAGTCCAACAAATTGCGGCTGGACATATGTCACCATCACTTCAAACCTGTGTTCTGCAGAGAGCGGTGGCACCACCGGAGGATCACACGGCACATCACAGAAGAGAGTTCCTGGCGTCGGGTCTTGCTCACACGATCCGACCGGCGGTGGCATCGTTCCGTCGAGTACCACGTACAATGTGATCGTGATGAGATCCTGCATATCGATGGTGTCGTCATCGTTGGCATCACAGGCAAGTGCACAATCGATCGGCGCCGCACCGCCAAAGAGGTAGTCGATCACCTGCACCACATCTGCAAGATCGACGTGACCATCGACATGGCAATCGCCACGGCGAAAATCACCGTTGGTCTGCTGAGCAGACATCACAGTGGCTTGCAGGATGAGTACCAGCATCAGCAGAAATCTGGCACAGGATCGGATTCGTAGTATCCACATGTTTCCATCACTCTCCGGCGAGTTGATTCTCGATGATACCGCATGCCGGGGCACCTGCGAACTCCCACATGGCTCGCCAGAACCGATCAGATACAATATATGGGCTGTAGGCTCTGGAATTTGGTCTCCCATTGGGATCTTCATGGAGATCCAGCAGCAAAGGATGCCAGTATCGCTTCAACGAAACAGACCACCTCGATGGCAGATCGCCCTGGCCAGATCTGGTGCCGCAGGGCGTCGCTCGCTGCGCTGTTACTGCTGTGGCTGGGTACCGGATTGCCGCTTCAGGCTCAGGAAGATCCGGCAATTCCCAACAGCTGTTCCAACGGGGTCGATGACGATGGCGATAGTATTGCTCACGGCCCGTTGGCACCGGACTATTTTCAAGTTCAGAGCCATTCGACGGGGTTCAACTGCAATTCGATCCCAACTTTTGTTCTACTTGGATCTGTATTCGGTCCGGGGGTTCATGTGATCGCCGAGGCGCAGTACCAGATTCTCACTTCTGGAGCCACCACCATCAACTTCTGCAGCATGACTGGCCAGATGCCGGTGCCGGTGGCCTTGGCGGCAGTGGATTTTGGTGCCATGACCGATTGCTCTGATGTCTTTGCCCCGGCGGCTGCGGGAACCAATATCAGTAGCACTCCCGAGTTCGTCCGCGGCGATACCAATGCCAGCGGCAGGCCTCTCGATCTTGCCGATGCAATTAACTCACTTTACTACATCTTCAATATTCCGGGAGGGATCAGTCCCTGCGACGACGCTTCCGATGTCAACGACGATGGCCTTCATCCAAATATCGCTGACGCCATCTACTTGCTGAATTACCTCTTCCCTCCGCCCAGTCCTCCACCGCCTGCGCCCTTCCCCGCTTGTGGCCCGGACCCGACCATCGACACACTCGGTTGCGCCTTCTTCCCGCCCTGTCCGTGAGGCGTTGAGGGTGAGTGATTGTGAAGTCAGCCCTGCACTGGTCGGCCGTTCCCAATGGGGGAGCGGCCGACCTTTTTTTCCGGTCCCCTGCTGCGCTTCATGTCCGTTTCCTGACGATTCAGAACCGTGGCGCACTCCCCGCGGCAATCTTCAGTGCTCATGAGCCGCTCGCGGGCATGAGTCAACCCGGTCTACGTCGTTGAGCTTGAATGTTTGATGGGATTAGAAAATTTCATGTCCGATGCCTCGACCAAATCCGATAGTTACTCATGACCTCCCTCGCTCGAGAAAGTCTGGGCCAGGGGGAATGGAAGGTGAGACGATTCCATTTTCACCAGCAGACGGAACCCCGCATCTTGAGATTGAGCGGTTCACCGCCGGCAGAGTTTGCTCCGGTGAGACTCTCGAGAACCCTTGCACAGAAAGGCATGGAAATGATAAACTCCACCGCAACCGGACAGAAAGCGGAGTATCCGCTGATAATTGCCGGGCCCCCCCGTTTTGGCCCAGCAGGCCTCTTCCTCATGCTGCTGATCTTCTCGATGCTGTCTGTTCCCTCTTCGAGCGTTGACGCCCAGACGACAGTCGCCTTCGGCTGCCACGACAGCGGGTGCAACCCGGGTGAGGTCCGTCTCGGTTGGTTCGTGGATGGTGGCCCGCTTACCTCTTCCCATGTCGTCGTAATTTTCGAATGGGTAAACGGCAGTTTCCTTGCCCTGGGCACTCAAATCGGTGCCCCGATGGATGTTTGCTATCCCTCGATGGCGCAAAAATTCAAAGTTGACGTGTACGATAGCTCCGGCACGAATTTGCTGGCTAGCGATGTCTGCATACTGAACTCCACTCTCTCATCGGTGGTGGAATGCAACGTTTCAGGGGCACCGATTCCAGACTCTGGCTCTGGTTCGCTTTCTCAAACCATCAACAGCACTGTAACCCAGCAAATTTCAGATCTCGACATGATGGTTCGCCTCGCTCATCCGGCAGTGGGGGACCTGCGGGTGACTGTCACCAGCCCGATGGGAACCACGGTCACCACCCATCAGAACAACGGCGGCAGCTCCAGCAACATTCATGTCACCTATGACGATTCCGGAATCGCCAACGCCTCGCCCTACAGTGCTTCCGGAAACGCGATGAAGCCCTCAGGCCCGGGGAATATGGCCGATTTCATCGGCGAGTGTCGATTGGGAGCATGGACCCTGGAAATCACAGATACCGTTGCTGGAAATACGGGATCGCTCGTCAACTGGTGCCTGAGTTCCACAGGCGGAACCACCTGTACCAACGCCGATTTCGTGCGCTCCGATAGCAATGTCGATGGCCAGATTGATGCGGCCGATGTTATTTTCACGCTGTATTACGTCATGGGTATCAGCCCATCCTTTTACCTTCCGCAATGCGAGGATGCTGCTGACATCAACGATGATGGCCTGCTGGACATCGCCGATCCGATCTTCACAATTCATTATCTGTTCGGGGCCGGGCAGCCTCCTCAAGGCCCCACAATATCCTGCGGTCCAGATCCCACTCCTGACGGTCTCGGCTGCGCCAACTACCCCCCCAACCTCTGTCCCTAGCGGCTGGAAGACAGACACAACCCGACCGACCGACAGCGGCCGTTCCCTGCGGGGGGCGGCCGCTTTTTACTTACCAGTTGGGCGAAGTTGTATATTGAAAACCCGATGTACCTATCAAGTTAGTCATCCACGTATTCAAACACCGAGTGAAGGGCCCATAATGTTGTGTGTTGAACAAAATCGCCCCGTACAATGCCGACAACGGCTCTGAGATCTCTTACAGGAAACGACAGAACACCATGGCCACTCGGCCGGGGCTCGATGCCCCGTCTGCGGGAAATCTGCCCGCTGATCGCCATCGTCATCGCCGTTCTGGTGAGGGATGAAATCTATTTCGCAATCTGACTTCGTGAGGAGGGTTTAGATGTTGCGCATGCATCACAGTCAATTCGTGGGGTTCTTCTGTTTGCTGTTACTTTCATTGTGTGCAACCGCGCCGGGTCAGGCTCCGCCGTGCGATCCATTCGACGATTGTCCGATTGTAGTCGATGGTAACGGTGATCCCGTTCATCTAGCCATCGAAGAAGGAATGACAGTCGCCACATTCAGAAATTGTCTCGATGCATGCCAGTACGTGGTCGGGGTGTACGACACGAGTAACCCTGTAGTTGACGCTCCCGGTACCGACGTCAACTGGGCTCCAACGAGATATTCAGGGCCAGGAAATCCGACCGATCCGTCCCATCCCTTTTACGCTCACTCCTGGACAGTGGGGAATTTAGGACCGGTATTCGGAGTGACCCTCGATGATGGACCTTCTCCGAGTATCTATGTGAGTGCGACTCCCCTCAATTTCAATTTGGCCAATTGCGACGCTGTTGGTTACGCAACTTCAGGATCTGGAGGGGTGTACAAACTCGACGGGAGCGATGGCGAGATCTGTGATGTCATTTCCCTGCCCAACTCTTCTGGAGCGAGTCTCGGACAACTCGATCACTACACCGTATCAATGGGAGGAGGAATCCAGACCGAAATGCTGTACATCAGCAATTTTGATGATGGTTTGATCTACGCAGTGATCCCAGGATGTCCTGGCAGCATCTCTTCAACTTTCGACCACGGTGTGGATGGTCGCCCTCAAGAAACGGACGACAGCGGCAATCCGTTGGACCCCATCGAAGATAACACCGAAGACGAGTTCACCCAGTTGGGACGCAGAATCTGGGGACTGCGAATCAATGAGCCCGAGAGTCGCCTGTATTACGCCGTCTGGAATGTAGCGGGCCCAACTGTCGATCCTGATGAGGACAACGAGATCTGGTCTGTGGCCATCGATCCAGTAACCGGAGATTTCGTTCCTAACAGCGCAACAAGGGAGTTCAAGATTCCTGCCTTGGAAGGATATAATGATGATCTCTATGAATATCCTGTCGCAGATATCGCTTTTGAATGCGGGAACCGGATGGTCGTATCTCAACGGGGTACCAACGAGATCCTCCAAGATACAGGTCCACATGACAGTCGTGTGCTGGAGTACACCGGGTCGCATCTTGCATGGGTAGCCAGCGATCCTAGCAAATTTCTAGTGGGTAATTATGTCGATGGAACAAACGCTTGTGGAGGGGTTGATTTCGACCCTTATGGCAACGTTGTTGCCACTGCAAATGCGCTTCATTTATTAGGGGGAGGGGGCAATCCCTATTATGATGGCATCTATGGCTTTGCTTTCATTCCCAGCACCGGGTCGAACCCTGCTCAACCATACATGCAAGATAGTTATCTCATCGATGTGGATTGTTCTGTGGATGGTTCCCAAAACAAAAGGAAAATACATGACGTCGAGTGCTATCGCCCCCACAGCTACAATTGCGCGAGCCCTTGCGCCAACGTCGAATCTGAGACGATCCACTGCATTCCCATCGAGCAGGGCAGTTACCAGTACTCCGTAGACATCATCAACAAGAGCGAGTTCGATGTCGTCAAGGTGCTGATCCCCGATGTGACCGACGACATCACAGGCGATATCCTCGTCGATGTCGAACCGAACATCGTCGACTACAGCCCCACCACCTACGGCACCGGCGAGTCCCTGCCGACCCTCGAGTTGACCCTCAATCCGGTCCCCGGTTCTGGCTACGAGGCCGGTGAATTCATTCCGCTGGCTATTGGCCTGATGGCCAAGGATGACGATGGCACCATCTTCCAGTGCTGCGCCATCGATCGCGAGGTCGAGCTGCCGGTCTGCTGCAACGAAATCAAGAACTACACCTTCGGCGAGTTCGACTCCGGCTGCGTCGAGTTGACCCTGGAGTTCACCAATCTCGAACAGATGGCCCCGGTGGAGGCGTTCCACGCCTTCTTGCTCGGGCTGTCACCGGCATCGATGACCTTCGATCCCGACTACTTCGCCCTGCCCGGTGGCGTCCTGGACAATTCGCCCGGCACCCTGACCACCACCATCTGCGGTGTCTCCCCGGGGGACACCATCGAGTTCGAACTGATCATTCACAGCGAAAATCTCGAGGAGTGCTGCAACCAGGTGCACACC
>DUAN01000022.1 GCA_012960845.1 Planctomycetota bacterium
ATGCCGATGTCGACGATTCCGATGTTGCTCGATTCGACCACCGTACCGAGGAGCGTGCGATCGCGTAGCAGGTGACTGTCGGTGAATACGCGCCTGCGCCCTGCGAAGGACTGGCTCGTGGCCCGGACATCGACGCGATCCTCGAATCGTAACCCTGCCTGCAGGGCAGCGGTGAGGATCAACGGTTTGACCACCGATCCCGGCTCCATCGAAAGATGCAGCGCCTGCAGCATCATCGGCAAGGCATCGCCGGGTCGGCTCTGGTTCCACAATTTTTGCATATCCCCGCGCTGGAGGCCCGGGTAGGTGCTGAGTGCGATGATCTCGCCATTTCGAGGATCCATCACGATGCCGGTGACACTTTCAGCCCCGGTACTGAAATAGGTCTCCTCCAGCACCGATTCGAGCAGCGCTTGTTCGTGAATTCCGATGGTCAGTTGTACATCTTCGCGCTCCATCGATGGCACCTGCTCGGTCGCCTCGGCGAGTCGTCGGCCCCCGGCATCGGTACGTTGGCTCAGCAGGCCACTGCGTGCTTTCAGCCGATCGTTGCAGGAAAGTTCGATTCCGTGCAGACCGATCTGTCGATCCTTACGAAGTTCTCCAACGACCAGAGTCGCGCAATCTCCGAAGGGATAGTACCGCTCGAGAAGGGTCTCCAGAGCCGGCACCACCGGCCGTTCCAGATCCGTGTGTAAGCGCAACCGGGCGCGAAGAAGTTCTATTTCTGCGAGGCCCGCCTCGACGATCCCGACCGGGTAGTACTGGATCAATGGCGCACCGGGTGGATGCGGTCCCGGTGCGGAAATCTGCTCATTTCGAAGAGCGATCTCGACGATCCTCGCTTCGATCTTCGACCTCGGCTGATCGAGGATCAGCCCGGGTAGATCGAGCACTCCCTGGATGGCGCGCTGCAATCCTTCGACACCGGTCTCGTTCGAGGCCACCTTGGCTGCGGAAAAGGGATCGATGGCGACACGATAATGGATCCGGTCGAGCGCCAGCACCTGTCCATTCTTGTCGAGGATCTTTCCCCGGGTGATCGTCGAGTGGCGCGTTTGGCTCTGGGTTTGCTGCTGAGTGAAGGTCCACTGCTCTCCCTCGACCAGTTGCATCCAGCCGCACTTTCCCAGCACCGCCAGGAAACTGGCTGCTACCCCGAGGAACACCAGAGCGGAGAGGAACTCTCCCGATCGAGAGGTGAGGTGTTGCTCCCCTTCGGTGGCAGAGGAGTTCGGGGCCAGCCCCAGAAATGACTTCCAGTTCATTTTCCTGGCCCGTCTTCCTCGACGAGGAGGTGATCGAGTAGCGAGATCGGTACCACTGACCGGGAGAACTGACCGACCTGAGTCCCATCGACGAGAGCCATCTCTTCCAGTGGCTCCAGCGAAATTTGGTCGAGATTCTCCGGGGCAGTTCCCCAGACCATCTC
>DUAN01000023.1 GCA_012960845.1 Planctomycetota bacterium
ACACCGTAAATATCTTCTTGAATCGATTCATCTTCTCCACACCATTTTACTTCCTCAAATCATTTCACATGACCCCGCAGAGTCGATTCGTTTCGCTGACATCCGTCTCGCTGACATCCGTCGCGCCTCCATCGCACCCATCTCGCACGGCAGCGTAGCAGAACTGCCGAGCCAGGAAATGAAGGATCAAAAAGTTGTCCGTGAGTATCAGGGAAAAAAGGAGAAACACGATCGATCCGCCAATGAAACGGAGCGCGACCCCGATGCTCGGCGACCAGGTGCAAAGACCTGGCCGCCATACAGATGATCTATCGTGAGTTCGGTGGCGCCCTCAGGGGGCACAATCAGGTGCACGCTCCATGGCGCTCGCAGTCGAGATTGTCTTCGGTCGGATCGCCACCGCAGTCGATGTGCCCTGGCACAGGGGGCAATGGCCCGTTGCCGAAGACACCACCCAGCGCAGAGATGGCATCGGCAACGTCGATCCGACCATCGTCATTGCAGTCGTTGGCGTCGGCGCAACTGGACTGGCCGCCCAAAAAGATGATCTGCAGCAAGGTGATGCCATCGGCCAGGTTGAACAGAGCATCCTGATTGGCATCACCACGGAGGAACGGTTGCGGCACCTCGAAGAATGCTGGAGCTCGAATCGGTTCGACCACAACCCCGCCAGAAGTCACCGCCATCGTCTCCGAGGCAGAGGTGTCGCCCTCGAAGATCTGATCACAGAAACTGATCGTGATCGGAGTGGTCGGCAGTTCCAGCAGTTGGTACTCGAGCAGCAACAGTTCGTGTTCATCTGTCGGCATCAACATGTCGAAGAACATGAAGTTGATCACGACTCCCTGCCGAACTCCTTCATCGGGCGTGAAGTAGATTTCCATGAAGTCCGCCGGGCCATCTCCATTCATCGTCAGTACCGATTCTCCATGCTCGGCCGAGACCACCTGCAGCTGAGGATCGTGGCAGATGACTACAGACCAGCCCGCCACCGGGCCACCGGAGTTATCCAGCAACGCTCGAGCCGACAGCGGCACATCGACCGACACGATCCCCTCCGCATCGAAATAGAAGACAAATCCCGGATGCTGACCCTCGATCGCAGGAGTGGCGAGCCCACTGCCGATCAGTGCAAGAATAACAAACGGCAATACCCGGTAGAAACGCCCACAACCAGCCCCGGCCCTCGAATTACGCTCTGTCGATGAACACTCCGTCGATGAAATCGATGGAATATAATTCCCCATACGACCTCTCCCTTCCCATTGGCAGGCACCCAACAAGAAACACTACAGAGGAACATACGCTACGATGGGGTGATGCGTTCCGAGGACTTTTGAAGCGGCTCTGGCGAAATCGCCAGGTAGAGATTTATTCAACTACTGCTGGGAAACGGAGATCTCTGAACTGCTG
>DUAN01000024.1 GCA_012960845.1 Planctomycetota bacterium
CACATTCTGCTCGCTGCCCTCAGCGGCATGGTCAATCAACGGCAGCAACAGATCATCGAGTTTCAGAACGCACAGATAGAAACACTGCTGAAGAAGCTCGGAAAGAAGCGACTGCTGCTCGATGACGACCAGCGTCGGTTACTGGCGGTGAAGGCTCACGCCATCGGTCGCAAGGCTCTGCTGGAACTCACAACCATCGTCACGCCAGACACGATTCTCCGCTGGCACCGGAAACTGGTCGCGAAGAAGTTCGACTCCAGCAACAAACGCCAACCTGGTCGACCACGCATCCGTCCGGAAGTCGTGGATGCGATTGTTCGCTTCGCCAGGGAGAATCCGACGTGGGGCTACGATCGCATTCAGGGAGCACTTAAGAACGTCGGATATCACATCGCCGATTCCACAGTGGCCAATGTGCTCAAGGCACACGGCATTGAACCAGCACCTGATCGGCAGCGAACACCGGCGTGGTCAACATTCCTGAAAGCTCACTGGGATTCTATCTTCGCCACGGACTTCACGACTGTCGAAGTCTGGACGCGAAACGGGCTGGTCGCGTTCTACGTTCTCGCCGTGATGCATCTGAAAACCCGTCGCGTCCACATTGCCGGGATCACGCCGAGTCCGAATGCCACGTGGATGAAACAGGCCTGCCGCAATCTGACCGACTGTGAAGATGGGTTCCTGAAAGACGCCAGCCACCTCATCATGGATCGAGACGCCAGCTTCATCGCCATGCGGGAATTCCTGGAGCAGAACACGGACACTGAAGTTGTCCTGCTTCCACCGAAGAGTCCCAACCTTAACGCCTTCATGGAGCGATGGTTTCGAAGTCTTAAATCAGAATGTCTTTCCCGGATAATTTTCTTCGGACGTCAGTCACTTGAGAACGCAGTTGGTGAATACGTCAAGCACTATCATGCCGAGAGAAACCATCAGGGCCTCGGCAACCAGCTCATCGATCCGAGCGATAATGTCAATGCCGTTGCGGGAAAGATCGAGTGCCGAGAACGGCTTGGTGGCATGCTCAAGTACTACCACCGGCGAGCTGCTTGATGTTACTTCTCAACGACTGGAACATGCACGATCTGCGATGACGGTACGCGCTCACCGCGAAACGACGCCAATTTCACGGTCAGTGGTCGCTATCTCTGGCCGACGCACGGCCGAAATCGCGAACGATTTCTATTTCTAAAACCTGATTGTCAAAGAGCTTCGCGTTCGGTTCAGTTTTTTGACCCTACGACCACCGAAACGCTGCGTGAAGCAATTCGGAGCTGCACCAATCGTGATCATTCTGCGGTGCAGGTGCGCGCGCAGTTGAAACAGACACCGATTGACTCGCCTGTGGTCCAATCGTCTCAACCACGTTCGGCCGAAATCGTGACCCATTTCTCTCACTAACACCTG
>DUAN01000025.1 GCA_012960845.1 Planctomycetota bacterium
GAATAGCCGACGCAAGGTGTCGTCTTGGCGCTAAGGAACTCGACGGCCGGATAGAACTGTAGTGGACCCCAAAAACTGGGCACGAATTCGAGCGTCGTTACCAAGACGCCGCAGCTTCCGCCATGACCGGCGGACTCGCTAGACATTGTGTCTCGAATTCCTCCGGCGTCAGGTAGCCCAAAGCGGAGTGTATCCGCTTTCGCGTGTACACATCCACCAGGAACTCGCCGATGCGCGCGTAGGCGTCGTGGAAGTCCTCGTATTCGTGCAGGGACACCTCTTCTTCCTTCAGCGTGCGCATGAAGCGCTCGACGTGACCGTTCTCGGTGGGACGACCTACCGCGGTCATGCTCACGCGTGTCTGGCGGGAGTGTAGAAGCTCCACGTAGTCCCGCGAAGCATACTGCACGCCCTGGTCCGAATGATGGATCTCCGGAGCCGAACGCGTGGTCAGCGCACGGCGCAGCGCCGACAGCGTCAGCTCATCGGTCATGTGTCCGGCCAACTCCCAGCCACGTATCGAGCGCGTATGCAGGTCCATCAGCACCGCAAGGTATACGAAGTCACGACGCAGCGGGATGTAGGTGATGTCCGCGCACCACACCTGATCGGGTCGGACCACCTCGTCCTCAGCGAGGAGTTCCTTCACCAGGTTGGGATACCGAGGATGTCCATGACGACTGTCGGTCGTCCCGCGCCGTCGCTTGGTTTTGATGGTGATCCCCTCCTCACGCATTAGAGGAACCATGCGCTTCCGGTTCACCACGTGACCACGGCGTCGGAGCTGCGCGACCAGCCGTCGGGAGCCGTAGCGAGGGAACTCCGCGGCGACTTCGTGGAGCGTCGCGCGTAGCTCCTGATCATCCACGGGTACAGATCGATAGTAGAAGCTGCTGGGAGACAGATCGACGACCTCGCATAGCAGATGTGTCGAGAACTCCCCGGGGTCGGACTCCTGTATTCTCATGATCGCCTCCCGCTTCTGAGAGACGGAGAGTCCAAGAGTCCTGAGAGCTTTTTTGCCGCGTCCAGTTCGATCGTGAGTCGCCCGATGAGGTGTTCCAACTCCTCGGTACGCGCTTGCTCCTCGGACTGGTGAGAGCCGTTCTCGAAGACCGACGGCAAGCGCTCGAGCAACTGGTCACGCCAGCGTGAGAGCTGGTCGGGTCCAATCTCGCGTTCCCGACAGATCTGGGCCTGCGTCTTCTGACCTCGCAACAGATCCAGCACCGCCTCGGTCTTGAACTGCGGGCTGAACGATCGTCGTTTCGCCATCGTCGTAACCCCTTTCGATGGGACGGCAACACTCCCGAGTGTTGCTTACACCCGTGCCCAGTTCTAGGGGTCCACTACAGTCCTTGGAACCGAGGAAGAATCCCGGTCTCGTGCATCGCGTCCCACCCCCGCT
>DUAN01000026.1:0-41338 GCA_012960845.1 Planctomycetota bacterium
AGCTGGCGGAAGCGATCCGCGACTGGCTTCCTGCCGCTTCTTCAGCGCAGCCCTGGCTTCCCGATGGTGATTTCAACTGGGTCCAGATCACCCCTCCAAACCCTGGTGGGGCTCCACCCCATGCACTGGTCGATGCAGATCTCGATTGCATTCCTGATCTCTGGATCGCCGGAGCTGAACCCTCTGCGTGGAGCTTGTCAGAATCACCCGAGAAAATCGCAGCCATCCCCTCTTTGAAGGATGCCATCTGCTTCGCTGTTGCGGATGTCGATGAAGACGGCCTCCCTGACCTCGCCATCTCCACTGGCGGACGAGTTCAAATCCTCCAGGGCGAAGGAGGCAGGACCCCAAGGTTTGAATCGTTGATCTCCACCGTCAAAGCAAGTGCCAGCGACTTGCTGCTGGCAGACATCGACATGGAAGGAGATCTGGACCTGCTGCTGACCACCGGTACCGGCCCGATTCAACTGTCCCTCAATGAGGGTCACAAGTTTCGCGAGATTTCCGATTCACCGAGCCTGTCTGGAACCATGTCGGTCAAGAGCATCATCGCGGTTCGAGATCTGGATCGGGATCTCGATCACGACCTGCTGCTGGTCGGGGACCGCCTCTCCTGGATCTCCGGAGCACCCCAGTGGAAATTCGCGGAAGATCCCGCCGGACAGCCGTTGGTCTCGGTCGAGAGGCTGGAAGTCGATACCGCATTGCTGGTCGACCTGGTGGGAGATCACGAGCAAGAACTGGTACTCCTGCAACGAGGGAAGCTGAAGATCCTCCAGCCCACCAATCACCACAAGGATGCCGAGGAGATGGCACTCTTCGATGGTGAGATCGCCTTGCCGGCTGAGGTCAATTCCGCCACCTACGTGACCATCACGGCTCAAGATCTGGATCTCGATGGCACGGCAGAACTACTACTCTCCTCTGCTGACAAAACCTCCATCCTCCAGTTCATCGCTGGAAAACCGACTCTCTCGGCCCATACCTTCTCACCAGCGAGGTCGATGATCAGCGCAGATGTCGACGGCGATGGCGACTTTGATCTGGTTGTGGAGAAAACTGACGGTTCACTGTGGTTGATGAGAAACCCCCTGGCGCAAGAGTCGCAGCGACTCCACACATTTCGCGCTCATCTGGGAGGGCGACGCGATGGGGACGATCGTCGTACCAACTTGCTCGGCTTTGGCGCCCGGCTGGAACTTCGCAATTCAGACCAGGTGGTGCTCGCATTCCAGGAGGGCAAGGGTGGTCACCACGCCCGAGGATTGCTCCCGGTGGTGGTAGGACTCGATGGTTCCGATCACCTCGATAGCCTCATCATCGAGTGGCCCGATGGAGTTCTCCAGGCAGAGATGGATGTCAAGGTGGACCGCTGCCAGGAGATCGAAGAGATCCAGCGCAAGTCATCGTCATGCCCGATCCTGTTCTCCTTCGACGGTCAGAAGTGGAACTTCATCACCGACTTCATGGGCGGTGGCGGACTTGGATTCTGGATCGGACCCGATGAATTTTCCCCGCCGGAACCGACAGAGGTGGTACGAATCGCTCCCGGGGCACTACAACCGATCAACGATCGACTTCGGCTGAGCATCATGGAGCCGATGCAAGAGATCTGTTACACCGATCGATTGTCGCTGATCGCGGTGGATCATCCCGAGACACACTCCTGCTTCCCCGAGGAGTTCTTTTCGATCCAGGCTCCCCCCCCTTCCGGGAAACCGTTGATGATCGAGAAAGAGACCAGGGTATTCCCCTCGGTGGTTCGCGATGCCAGTGGCCCCATCGATGCATCTCTGGTCGCTGAAGTGGATCGACTCTACGCAGGTCCCCGTGGCTTGATTCCAGACATGGTCGGCTACTGTGAGAACCAGGTGTGGGAGTTCGACTTCGAAACCGTTCCCGAGGGGTCCAGCATTGCCCTGCTGCTCGATGGTTGGATCGAGTATCCATATTCGCGAATCAACTTTGCTGCATGGCAAGGTGGACAGCGATTGTCTGCTCCGACCTTTCGCTGGCGAGCGGCGAGCGATCAACCGTGGCAACTACTGGCGGAAGAACTCGGTTATCCGGCAGGGATGCCCAAGACGATGGTGCTCGATGTTTCCGACATCATCGCTGATGGCGCTCGCCAGTTCCGTATCGAATCAAATCTAGAGCTCTACTGGGACAGAGCATTCCTCGCCTCGATCAAGCCCCCTGCTCCACAACATATCCACTCGATTCCGTTACATTCAGCGATCCTACGTGACGGTGGCTACCCTCGAGAATTCTCTGACGATGGAAACTTGCCCGCGACATACCATTACGATCAACGAGATCCAACTCTCGATTACCGTCCGATGAAAGAAGGACATGTCACTCGATACGGGCGCGTGGATTCCTTGTTGGCCGCTGTAGATGATCAACTCGTGATCATCGGGGGTGGAGACGAATTGATCCTGGAGTTCGACGCTTCATCGCTTCCGGAGTTGTTGCCTGGCTGGGAACGAACCTGGTTGCTCGACACCTTTGGCTGGTGCAAGGATCTGGATCCTCTCACCGGAGCATGCCGGGGAGTGGGCCCGTTACCCTATCGTGGCATGAGCCAGTACCCGCCTCCGGCTGATGAGCCCAAACCGGATCGCTCGAACTACCAGACCATCTGGAATACCCGGCGCGACTGATCCTCAGGCAAAGCGGCGATGCACTCCCCGGGGCAGATCAGGATCTTCTCCTCGATCGGTCCGCTCCTGACGCATCTTCTCGGCGTAGGCCTGATACGATCCCTCGAAGAAGCGACCGCTACCCTCTCCATCGAGTGCCAGGATGTGCGTGGCCACACGGTCGAGGAAGTAACGATCGTGACTGACCACCACCCCGCAACCCGGAAGAGCCTCCAGTGCCTCCTCGAGCAATCGAAGAGTCGGGATGTCGAGGTCGTTGGTCGGTTCGTCGAGAATCACCAGGTTTCCACCACGCCGTAGCATCTTGGCCATCTGGACCCTGTTTCTCATTCCTCCAGAGCAGTGGCCGACCAACTTCTCCTGGTCATCTCCGGTGAATCCAAACCGAGCGACATACGCGCGACTCTGCACCTCGAGCTTGCCGACATTGAAGACGTCATACCCCTCGGAGATGTTCTGGTAGATGGTTTTTTTGTCATTCAGGTCCTGCCGGCTCTGGTCGGCAAAGCAGATCTCGACCGTGGATCCCAGTTCGATAGTGCCAGAGTCGGGCTCATCGAGTCCTGCCACCAAGCGCATCAAGGTGGTCTTACCGGCTCCATTGGGTCCGATGACGCCGACGATGGATCCCGGTCTCAAGGAAAAACTGAGATCCTCGAACAGGACTCTTCCGTCGAAGCCTTTCGACATCTTCTCGATATCCAGAACCTTGTCGCCCAATCGGGTCTCACATGGGATGACCAGTGCTGGGAGTTCCTTACGTGACTCGTACACCTGCTCTTGAAGTCGATGAAATGACTCGATCCTCGCCTTGCTCTTGGTCGCACGGGCCTTCGGGGTCTGGCGAATCCAGTCCAACTCCTTGGTGAGTAATTTCTGGCGGTCATCTTCGTGTCGCTTCTCGACATCGAGTTCCTTGGTCTTCTGCTCGAGATACTGGCTGTAATTGCCCTCAAATGGAGTGCCACGGCCGCGGTCCATCTCGAGCATCCAGCCGACAACATTGTCGAGGAAGTAGCGATCGTGAGTGATCAGCAAAACGGTGCCATTGAAGTTGGCCAGGTGTCGTTCGAGCCATGCGACAGTGTCTGCATCGAGGTGGTTGGTCGGTTCGTCGAGTAACAAGATATCCGGATGAGAAAGCAGGGTCCTGCACAGAGCAATCCTACGTTTTTCACCTCCGGACAGATGACCGACTTCAGAGTCTCCCGGCGGGCAGCTCAATGCATGCATCGCTTGATCAATCTGTCGATCGATCTCCCATGCATCGGAGTCGTCGATCTTCTCCTGCAGAGTGGCCATCTTGTCGTAGGCTTTTTGCGTTTCACCTTCGGAGAGCTCGGTTGCCAGCGACTCCGTCACTTCATTGTAGTCGTCGAGTAGTTTTCGAACTGAAGCGGCACCGATTTCAACATTTTCACGTACCGTCTTCGTTTCATCCAACTTGGGTTCCTGTGGGACATATCCGATGGTCGCTCCCTTGGCGATCGTGACCGTGCCATCATATCCGTCATCGACTCCTGCGATGATCTTCAACAGAGTCGACTTACCACTTCCGTTGACTCCTATCAGACCAATCTTCGCTCCCCTGAAAAACCCAAGGGTCACTCCCTTGAGAACATCCTTGGGACCAAAGGAGCGATACACGTCTTGCACCTGGAAGATGACTTCCTGTCGATCCTTACTCATCTCTGACTACTCTCTCATTTATGATTGTTGAACTAGGCCTGTTTCGCATCCAGCGAGGTAAAGATCTCTGAATGCTCTGGAAACCTGCTCAGCTCTTTCTTGCTAAAAATCAGGTCTCCGTCGACACAAACCTCGAAGACTCCGCCACCACTCTCGATCAGGCGAGTGGCTACTCCGTATTTCTGATCGATTTCAGCCGCCAAACTGGTGGCCTGAGGCGTGTAGTTTCACTGCACGCAGTATTCGATGCTGATCTCCATGATCTCTCGCTCCATTCCTTCTGAGTTCCAACGAGTTGACTCCACCCAGGGTGCTGGGTCGTTTATGGTAAGGACTCAATCGCATCTCTACCAGCAGACCCACCAAGGTCAGGAGGCCAGATGAAAGATGTCATCGAGCAGCTCGCCAGCGGACGACAGTTACATATCGACAGGCTGGTGGAGTGGTTACGGATTCCCAGCATCTCCACCGACCCCCGGAGGAAGGGGGATGTGCGAGACGCTGGAGAGTGGATTCAGCAGGAATTGGCCCGTTCTGGTTTCGCTGCCAGACTCGATGAGACCGCTGGCCACCCGGTCTGTTTTGCTTCCTGGAATGGAGCCGAGGGTGCCCCCACGGTACTCATCTATGGGCACTACGATGTACAGCCACCAGAACCCCTCGAATTGTGGCGCCATGGAGCCTTCGAGCCGACCGTCGAAGATGACAACCTGATCGCCCGTGGTGCCACCGATGACAAGGGGCAGGTGCTCGCTCTCGTGAGGGGAATTTGCGGCGTTCTTCAGCAACGCGGATCACTACCGGTCAACATCAAGTTCTTGATCGAAGGCGAAGAGGAGATCGGATCGCCAAATCTGGCCCCTTACATCGAAACTCACAAGGAAGAACTGACCGCCGATGTTGCGGTGATTTCAGATTGTTCCCAGTTCGCTCCAGGAATCCCCGCCATCACCGTGGCACTGAAGGGCCTCGTCTATCTGGAGATCTTCGTCCAGGGTCCCAATCGGGATCTGCACTCCGGCTCCTTCGGTGGTGCGGTGGAAAATCCAGCGAATGTGCTGACGCGCATCCTCGGCTCTCTTCGAAATGAAGAGGGAAGAATCACCATTCCCGGTTTTTACGAGAGTGTCCGGGACCTGACCGCCGAGGAGAGAGCGGACTTCGCCTCATTGCCCTTTGATGAAGATGGCTTCAGAGAAGACCTCGAAGTTCCCCAGGTTCATGGGGAGGCGGGTTGGACGACACTGGAACGAAAAGGAGCCCGACCGACCCTCGACATCAACGGCCTGCTGAGCGGCTGGACCGGTGAAGGTGCCAAGACGGTTCTTCCGGCCCATGCCAGTGCAAAGCTATCGATGCGACTGGTGCCCGATCAGGATCCCGATGTCATCGATGCGCTGGTCTCGGACCATCTCCGCTCGCTGTGCCCACCCAGTTGCACCATCGAGGTACGTAGTCACCACGGAGCCCACCCGGTACTGGTCGAGCGAGACAGTCACTGGCTCGATGCGGCGGCTCGAGCGGTGGAGAAGGGCTTCGGAAAGGCTCCGGTGTATATCCGCGAGGGAGGCTCGATTCCGGTGGTCAGTGACCTGAAGAGAATCCTCGGGATCGATACCATCCTGCTCGGACTCGGGCTGCCGGACGACAATGCCCATTCCCCCAATGAGAAATTTCACCTCCCCGACTATCAACGAGGGATCGAAACAGCGGCCTGGTTCCTCGATGAAATCTCTCCATGATCCGCTTCAGACCTGCTTCAGAGCGAGGTCAGGCAGATCATGGTTGGCTTCGAGCGAGGCATGCTTTCAGTTTCGCCCAATACCACGATCCTGACTGGATGGGGTGGCGCGGACTTCGAGTGATGAATGAGGACCGAATCGCTGCTTCAAGTGGGTTCCCATCGCATCCGCACCGCGAGATGGAAATCATCACCGTGGTGCTGTCAGGTGCCATCGCTCATGAAGATTCGATGGGAAACTGCGGAATCCTGACCTCCAAAGATGTTCAAACGATGAGTGCAGGGCGCGGCATCATTCACAGTGAATCAAATCCGTATCTGGAGGAACTGCATCTCTATCAGATCTGGATCGAGCCAGCGAAGCAGGGGGTCACTCCTCGATATGACCAGAAGTCCTTCGATCCGCTCGATCGAACCGGACGCTGGCAATTGCTCGTCTCCGAGGATGGAGAGAGCGAGTCATTGACCATCGCCCAGGATGCTCGCATCTATCGTCGCTTACAGACCCCCTCGACGCTGGAGAACAGCATCTCTCAGGGGAGGGGGCAGTGGATTCAGGTGATCTCCGGATCTATTCAACTCGATGGAGTCACACTGGTATCGGGTGACGGAGCCGCCATCGATGAGGTGGACAGTTACCGGATGGATGTGGTCGAGGAAAGCGATCTTCTACTCTTTGATCTGCCCTGAAACTGGTCACCGACGCCAGGTCATCGGCAAGAAGATCACCAGAACCGCATAGATCTCGAGCCGTCCCAGCAGCATCAGGAAGATCAGCAAGGCCTTTCCGATTGCAGGGATGGCAGAGAAGTTCTCGAGCGGACCGACACCGGCAATGCCAGGTCCAACATTCCCTATCGTCGCGAGGGTCGCCCCTAACGCAGTCAGCAGATGATCGTCTTCCAGGGCACCGCTGACCGTCTTCGCACCACTTACCGAGAGGCTACCGGCATCTTCGGACCAGGCGGGATCCAGTACGAAAGAGAGCACCAGCACCGAAACGAGGAATAACAGCGTCCACAAGGCAAGAAATCCAAGCACCCTGGCGATCACTTCCCGCTCGACGGCTTCTCCTCCGATCTTGATCGGAAGTACCGCGTGGGGTCGTATCAATAATGCAATTTCACGTAAACCATATTTCACCAGGGTCAGGACCCGGAAGATCTTGATTCCACCTGCGGTGCTCCCTGCGCAACCTCCAACGACCATCAATACAATCAAAACGACTCTGCATGCGTTGGGCCAATGATCGTAATCGGCGGTAACGAAACCGGCGCCCGTGCCGATAGATGCCACCTGGAAACTGGCGTAGCGAAAACACTGACCCAATGTCCCGTACTTTTCAGCATTTTCGATACGGTCAGGATAAGTACCCAGATGCAACATCAAGGTCACAAAAATGATCGATACGACGATGAGGCCGACAAAGAAACGGAGCTCGCTGTTGCGAAAATACACCGGATGCCCTCGAAAGATCGCTCGATAATGAAGAACGAAATTCATTCCTGCGATCAAAACGAAAGCCGTGATCACTGCATCTACATATGCGCTATCAAAGTGAGCAACGCTCAAACTCTTGGTCGAGAATCCTCCGGTAGCCAGTGTAGAAAAAGCCAGTGTTACCGCATCGAACCAATCCATCACTGGTAGCAACAGTCCTGCAACAACAACAGTGAGAAGAAGATAAAGTCCCCACAGCATCATTGCGGTCTGAGCCACTCGCGGTGCTAATTTCTCGGTGGTCGGTCCGGGCACCTCCGCTCGCATCATTTGAATCCCACCGGAGCCCAGTAATGGCAGAACAGCAACCGTCAGCACCACGATTCCCATCCCCCCCAACCACTGGGTGAGGCTCCTCCAGAACAGAAGTCCGGGGGGCAAGGCCTCGATGTCGGTGAGGATGGTGGCTCCGGTGGTTGTGAATCCACTCATCGTCTCGAAGTAAGCATCGAGCAGTGAAGGGATTCCACCGGGGGCTAGCCAGAATGGTAGGGCACCGAAGAAGCTCAAGACCGCCCACCCCAACCCCACCACGGCGAATGCCTCGCGAGATCGAAGCTTCTTCTGGTAATCACGGTTGGCGCCCCAGAGGATCATTCCGGTGACGAGGCAGATTCCAATGGTGATTATGAAGGCAGGATACTCCAGGGTGGATTCAAGAGCTGCCGCTACCAGCAATGGAATCAATAGAATTCCAGCCATGGTCAGGATCAACAGACCCAGGACCGCCAGGAGGGGACGGAATCTCACTTCAGTTTAGCTTTTCTGCGGGTGAACTTCTTTTCGATGTCATTCACCGCCTCGGGAAGAGCAAAGACGATGACATGATCGCCACTTTCTATGACCGTATCTCCAGTTCCAGTAAACACCTCATCTGCACGCTGGACCGCACCGATGATGGAACCCTTGGGAAGCTTCAGATTTGCAATCTTCATTCCGCAAACAGTTTCCTGCTCGCTGATTTCGTACTCTCTCGCTTCAGCACCGGAGTCTCCCACCTGTGAGACGGCTTTGATGTTGCCACGTCTTAATGCCCCCAGGATGGCGCTCACGGTGATTCTCCGGGGATTGACCGCTTCCCCGACTGCTGCCTGCTTGAGAATCGGCAAGAACTGATTCTGCTCGGTCCGGATGAGGATTCGTCGAACTCCCAGCTTGTTGACGAGCAATGCGTTGGTCAGGTTCTCTGCATCTCCGTTTTCTAGTGATAGAAAAAAGTCTGCATCTCCAATCCTGTTTTCCTCAGCAAAATCTGCATCCGTGATGTTGCCATGAAGGACGAGACTCTTCTCTAGAGTCTCCGAGGCCTTCTCAGCCTTGGCTCGATCTTTCTCCACCAGCACGATGGACTTCACCGAACCCTCCAGCCTTTTCGCCACCTCGATGCCCAGTTGAGTGGCACCGGCGATGAACACCTGCTGGACAACTTCCGATTCAGGATGAGCAATGGCCATGAAATCAGCGGTCTTGCTGCGCTTCAGTAAGACATAGATCTGATCTCCATCCCTGAGTTCATCTTCCCCACTGGGGATCACCAGGCCATCTTTCCTCGAGATACCCACAATCAATCCTGGAATCCGATCATACCTTTGACGCAGATCTTTCAGAATGACTCCATCGAGTGGAGATCCTTCCGAGATCTGAAATCCCCACAGCACCAGCTCTCCATCTGCGAAATAGAAGACATCGAAAGCACCGGGGTTTTGGACCAATCTGTGCAACTTCTCCGCAGTGGCGTCTACCGGATTGACGATCAGATCTGCTCCGTATGCCTCCGGCAACAGTGGAGATCCCGAGGAAGAGAGTTCCGCATTGCGCAGGCGAACCACTACCTTCTTGGCTCCCAGTTTTTTTGCGAGCAAACTGACGACGATATTGGTCTCATCTCGGTCGGTCACGGCAATGACCAGATCCGTACGATCAGAGATCGCCTTTCGCAGTGTTCTGGGGCTCGCTGCATTTCCATGAATCGCCCGTACGTTGAGCCGATCATCAATCCTGTGTATCAGATCAATGTCGGCATCGATGATCGTGATCCGATGCCCCTCCGCAGAGAGTCGCTCTGCCAGATGGATTCCGACCACTCCTGCACCCACGATGACGATACGTAGCATTATTTCTCCCAGCAGTTGCAACGGTCGGTTCCGGGCCCAAACTGGCCCCAGCCCTCCAACCACCGGATGATAGACCTGAAGTAAGAAATCGCCAACACCGGCAACCGTTTGGACGACGGATCCGGGGCGGATATCCTCTCTTGCGGGAATCCAGAAGCGCTCTGGAGCAATTGACCCCGGCCTGGAATCTTTGAGAAGAAAGCCACTATGAAGAACAATTTCAACCTTCAAAGCGATCGAGGGGCCAGAGCCATGCCCCCTGCACTGACTTCAAAACGGGTCGGATTCTTGTGTTTGGTACTGATCATGAGTTGCTGCTTACCCACCTCATTCATCCATGCACAAGAGATCGTCAACGAAAATGGATTTGCCGCTCGTGTCGATGGAAAGGTCATCACCCTGGCGGAATTGAAGATGGAAGTTCAAAGGCAGATCTCCTCAGCACGAGGACAGATCACCGAGAGCCAGATCGAGTACGAAAAAGCGCGCCTCCGCCCATTGGTGCTGCGAATCCTGGTCGAAAGACAGTTGCTGATCCAGAAGGCGATCCATGAGGAAATCCATCTTCCCCCCAAGGCGATCGATAACTTCTTGCAGAATCGAGTAGAAGTACTCAGTAAAGCAGAGGGGACTCGCTACTCCGTGGATGACTATCTTGCACTATGGCAAAAACAATTCGGAGAAAGTGAAGTTCAGTTGAGAAAGCGTCTGAGCGAGGAACTTCGAATCGACGAGTTACGCCGTCGAACACTCAGGAGCACTCGAAATATATCTCCTCGAAAATTACGTGCGTATTACAAGGAACACGCTGATGAATTCAGGAGCGAGAGTCGTATCTCATTTCGTCAGCTACTGGTAGCTGACGATGATCCCGACTCGAACAGGATGCTGATCGA
Source organism: Planctomycetota bacterium (assembly GCA_012960845.1). Classification (GTDB taxonomy): domain Bacteria; phylum Planctomycetota; class UBA8108; order UBA1146; family UBA1146; genus QNYK01. The sequence goes on from DUAN01000026.1 coordinate 10,604, forward strand.
GATCGACCGTGCACTGGAAGCTGAAGAAGAGTTCGAGAGCCTGGTCAAGAAGTGGTCGATGGGCCCCCGTAAAGATATCGGTGGTCTCTATTCGTTGACAGAAAAGGACCTCGATTCGAGGTTCCCCCCGGTTCCTGAAATGGTCAAGAAATTGAAGCCCGGTGAATACTCGGGCTGGTTCATGTGCAGGGGCTACGCTCACAACATCAAGTTGATCGAGATCTCTCCCGGAACACTGCTCGACTTTTCACGGGCGCAGGATCAGATCCGTTCGATTCTCACTCGCGAACTGGAGGAGAAGAAGAGAAAGGAATTCGAGCAGAGCCTCTGGAAAGATGCCGTCATCGAGGTTTTCATTCCCGGGATCGATCTGCTTCACTACCGTGCTCCAACTGTGCTCGACCAACTGTGCTCGACCAACTGTGCTCGACCAACTGTGCTCGCGATCAGGTTCCTGCTGCTGCTAGGGCTCGGTAACGGGTTCCTTCGCCTCTTCCTTCGGCTCTTCCTTCGTCTCTTCCTTCGTCTCTTCCTTCTCTGCGCCGGATTCCTTCTTCGAGTCCTTCTTGCGCTCGATGAGTTGCTGGACCGACTTGGGTGCGACCAACTCGGTCTCCTCGGGCTCCACGTCATGCTGGATCTGGCTCACTTGCAGATCCATCGTTTGAATCCCTTGCTCGATGATCATCGTGTGTGGGTACCAGATTTCATCGACCTTCTTGAAGTCACCCAACTGGATCTTCATCGGTATCTTACCCATCGGTGAGTCCGCAATGAGGCTGACCTGGATCGTCCGATGGTCCGCTTTTGAAACCCAGTATTTTTCCTCGGTGTCGGTCTTTGACTTGAGAAGATAGATGTCACATTCCACATCGTTGATCGACTCCTCACCGCTCAGGACCGCCGAGACGTAGTCCTCCTGTAAGTGCAACGCAGGAAAGAGGTGAGCACTTCGAAGGATTTGATCTTTCATCGGCCCTGAGAGTATCGCCGGTCCATTGATGGGGTCAGAGGTCCAGACCACGCCGCCGTGAACTCCCTGGCGAAAATCTCCATAACCCTCGATCGAGAGTGATTCTGACATCACTCCATCCGCAGATACAAAACCCAGGTTCTTCGCCTCGATGCCGGCGTCAACAATTGAAACCGATGAAATCATGCGGCGATTCTTGACCTTCTCAAGAGCGGACTTCTCACCAATGGCGCCGATCATCTTCTGTTGCAGTGCCTCCAGTACATTCTCCTGGATTTCATCATCTGTCGGTGCTGGTATGTCAGAGGATCCACGCACCGAGAGCGCTGGAAGGCTCATCGCCGCAATTAACAGGAGGGCCATGAGCCGTCCAGGAATCAGTGGAATCGTTGGTATCATTTCATCTCTCCTCTTCACCGGATCTCAATTCCGGGTCTGGTAAACTTACTGTTGATCCGGCGGTTGAACAGCGGCTCCATCTTCTGGACTGGATAACGATTCCATCCAGCGCAGTGCAGCTGCTAGCTCCGGATCTCCTTGCTCGCGAATTCTCTCTGCGTCGACTTCGATCACTTCATCTGGAATCACACCATCGCCTTCCAGCACTCGTCCCGAATGGGATCGGTATCCGGCGATGGCATATTGCAGCAGATCCCCACAGGGTAGCCTCACGATCATCGACGGCAAGGCGGCTCCCGCCGTGGTACGACCGAAAATCCTCGCCACTCCCAGATCTTGCAGTCCCTGGGCAAGAATCTCAGAGGTCGAGGCACTGCCCTCATCCACCAGGACGGCCACAGGCTTCTTCCATGGGTCGAGTCGCGGATTGACCACGAATCTCATCTTCGAATCTCGAAACTGCATCACGCCCAGTTCGAGCCCCTCCCCCTCGATCAGCCAGCCTGCGATACCGCAAGCCATCAGACCCAACCCGCCAGGGTTTCCCCGCAAATCGAGGATGAGTCCGGGAGCATCGACGTGCTCTTCCAGCGCCTTCTGGAACCAGGGCATCACCTGCATCGGCCCGAGAAACATGTTGAAACGCAGATACAGATATCCACCCTCAACCAGATTTTTTTCGAGTCGTAGCGGGATCGGACCGATGTGACCAAACTTCACCGGCTTACCGGTTCCGTTGGGAGTTTCCAGCGTGATCTCGACATCTCGCAGATCTCCAGCGGCATCTTCTATCGTGTAAGTGCGAATATCCCCCGCGGATCCCTGCATCGCCGATGCCATCCCTTGAACGGGAAGATATTTATTGCCATCGGCGGCCCATTGCTCGATGAGAGGCTCCAGCTGCCTCTCGCCGACCGCCACCACGATCTCTCCTGCAACGATCCCACCGTGCTGTGCCGGACTATCGCCCTCGATCCTGACGACAACCGCTCGACCATCGGCCACTCGCAGCACCACTCCGGTCTCGGCGCTGCCGCCCTCTCCCAGTCCTTCGGAAGCGCTTCCGGGGATGATCCCGAAGTGGGACAGATTCAGGCCACTCAATAACCCATTCATCGCTTTGCGTGCTTCACCTGCAGTACTCGCGGCTTCCAGCTGTGCTCGTTGGATCTCCTTCGACTGCGCCCACTGCTCGCCGAGTGCGTCAGGATCCCAGAAGGTCGTGTCGATTCGATCACAAACCAACTGAAACGACTCCCGATAAAGGTCCTTCTGATCACTGCTCATCGGCTGAGCTTTGCCAGGAAGACCGAGGCATCCTGAACCACTCAGCGCGACCAGCGCCAACAACACTGAAAATGACAACGATGATGGTTTCACTGACTTCTCTTTCTTCCCGACACGGGAGGCGGACCTTCAATGATCGGAACTGTAGTCGAGGAACTATGCTAGAGGGACTGCGGTCGAGAAACTGCGGTCGAGGAACTGCGGTCGAGGATCATGGACCCTTGCAAGGCCTTCATGCTGGCCCTCATGAGGATCCATGTGGATCCATGTGGATCCATGTGGATCCATGAGGACCTCTACGAGGATCTCTACGAGGATACACGAGGATTGCAACGGAACCGAATTACCGACATCATCCGCCGGCATCTTCTCACAAGAGGGTGTCGATTGCAGGGGAATTCCAGCGGAAGGATGCGCCGGATCATGGCGAATATTGTACGAATCGAAGTATGTATCGATGACCCTTCCTTTGCATCCGCCAGCGCCGCTGCCGGGGCAGATCGAATCGAGATGTGTAGTGCTCTCGATCTTGGTGGGCTCACTCCCACCCCCAGCGCCCTCGGGCGATCGATCCAATCGGGAATCCCGGTCACCGCGATGACCCGTCTGCGCCCCGGAGATTTCATCCTCGACCCGGAAGATATCTCCCGGATGCGCGATGAAATCGTCAGCCACATCGCTGCAGGAGCCGAGGGAATCGTTCTCGGCGCCCTCAAGAACAACGGAGAGATCGATACCGAAGCGCTGAGCTGGCTGCTCGATGCTTGCAATGGCACTCCCGTGACTTTTCACCGCGCCTTCGATCACTGTTCCGATCGAATTCTCGGGCTCGAACAGATCATCGACTCAGGATGTCAAAGGCTGCTCACTTCCGGTGGGGCCCCTTCGGCTCTGGAAGGGGTCGAGGAAGTGGCACGGATCGTCGAGGCTGCCGATGGACGGATCGAGGTGATGGCTGGCGGCGGAGTCCGACCCGGATGTGGCGCAGAGCTGGTCCGCAGGAGTGGGGTTCAATGGCTCCATCTGAGCGCTCGTGACCCGGCCAGCGGCGCTGGTGCGGGCCCGCAAAGGGGGTCGAATCCGGCTCCTCTCGGGTCGCTGGACCCGGGGCCGGATGCCCCACGGATGGTGACCGACCCCCAGCAAATCCGCCAGTTGGCCATCGAGTTGGGGCGGGAGTAGGGATGACCTCCCCCCCCACTCCGTGGTAATCTCTCTCCTTCCGAAGAAAGGGAATGTGAATCACCTTGGAAAAGGTCGAACCCGACAACTTCTTAGTGAAATACGGCGGCTATGGACGCATCTCCTGGCAAGTACGCTGGGAGGGGCGCCAGGTGGTGTGGCGTCGCTTTGCTCCGGAGTGGACAGAGGTCTCCTCGGAACAGGTCCAGCCCGAACCTCAGCAGTGGATCGACTTCTGGCAAGCGCTCGACGAAAGTCGAATCTGGGACTGGAACGAGGTCTATTACCGTTCCGCCGATCGTGCCAGAGATCCCAAGGATGAAGAACCTGTAGAAACCGATGATGTCGTCTCGTGGTCGGTCGAGATCTTGCTCAAAGATGGTCGACTGGTCGATTCGAGCGGCTCCAATGCTGTTCCTGGAGAAACTCGCCTCGCTCAGCGAGGGCGAGGGCGCGGAAGGGGGCGCAGTCGGAGTGAGAGTGCCCCATCACAAAAATCCACATCACAAAAACCCACATCACAAAAACCCGCTACCACCTCTACTGTCGAACCTACGGGGGATGACTCCGCTGCCACTTCCGATCCGAGCGAAGAAATCCAACGAGTCGACAACAACTCGGGGATTCCGGTCGATACCTTCGATCGATTCCTCAACGCACTTCGTACCCTGCTGGGCGGTCGAGAATTTGCGGACGATGAAATGGGTGCCGCTCCTGAATCGCTCCCGACCCAATATCGCGCCCGCACCATCGAGCGAACCGATCGTCCCGACCCCTTCGCCGAGGAAACGAAACCGGCCAAACCCAGGAGATCATCCACTCGCAGATCGGGCGGACAAAAACGTACTAGCAGGAAAAAGGTGCCAGGCGGCAGGACCCGTGCAGGCACTTCTTCCAGATCGAGTGCAGAGGGCGGAACCAGCACCAGAAGAAGATCTCGACGAGGGAAAAAACCCAGTGGAGAAGTCGCCGAGACCACCGCAGCAGCCACCGGTGACCCGGCCGGTCCGAAGAAACGCCGCAGGAGGCGCAGAAGAAAGCCACCCAGTGGCGAGCAGGGCAGTGGCCAGCGGGGACCGAGTCGCTCGGGTGATTCCCGGCCAGCGGCGAGTTCTGGCGCTTCCCCAGCAGGAGCGGTGGGAGACGGAACCCAGAAGAAGCGACGGAGGCGTAGACGTCGGCGCAAGCCCGGTGGAGCCGAGTCCTCTGGATCGGGCTCAGGCGCGCCGCCGGGGAACTCGTCCAGCGGTTAGATTCGTCCGAATTTCGCGGCCATCTGGAGCGAACGTTTCGGTAACCGAGAATCGTTCGTGATGATGTGCAACGATCCTCGCAGCAGCGCCTCCTTGCGGTAGTCCCCAAGGGTCACACCGATCCGGAATGTCCGACCAGGTACCAGTTCCTGGATCTCTACCTCGAACAGATCGTCGGGAAAGCCCTCCAGTTCGACCCCTTTCACCTCGAGAGGTCGAGTCTCATCGAGATTCTGGATCTGGATGTACTTGGTCACCACTGGATCACCATCTCCGAGCAAGCGATCGGTGTCCTTGTTTCCGAACTGGAACACCCGGGCGGGGGTAATCTGGATCGGATCGAGGTGATGGATCTCGACATAGCGTCCGACCACCACCTCGCGACCATCCTTGACCGCGATCAACAGGTCGAGGGGATCCTTGACGTTTCTCGGCGCCGGAGAAGAGCCCGCGGTGACTTCGATCTCGTAGTGTCGATCCTTTTCAATCTCGTTGAAATCGGTGATCTCGAACTCGCCGTTTCGAGACCTCGCTCCCTTCACCTCGAACCCGAGGTCGGTCAGGGCGAACAACTGGATCTTCATCGACTTCGATTTCCCCATCAGTCCCGGCAATAAAATCGGCTCTGGAACGGTCCGAAACAGACCGATCACCTTTACCGTGAAGATGAACTGTAGCCTCGGGTTCCCTGGGTCGTCCGTCTCGAAGGTCACTCCCTTGCGAGTGTCACCCGGTTTGATCTTCTTCGAATCGACCTCGATGCGGATCGCCACCGTTTCTCCCGGTGCGACCTGGCTCGGTTTATTGAGGATCTTGGTGCAGCCGCAAGATGGATTCACTCGCCACACATTGAGCACCTCATCCCCATCGTTTCGGATGAAGATGTCTCGCTCGATCACTTCCCCCTGGAGCATTTCTCCGTAATCGGTCACATTCTCGCCGAGCACAATTTTGGGTGTTCCAGAGATGAGCGGTACCTGTGGTGCCGATGCTCTGACCTGATTCTGCTGGCCGATGAACGCAATGGCGCTGGAGACCAGCAACAGGAGAAGGAGTGCGAAACTCCTCGAGATGGGATCGCTGAAGTATTTCATGGGCAACAATCTAAATTACGTGGTCCGTGATTTCATCACTCGTTCGAGGCAGAATACCTGCCGAAGGAGGAAAATGAGACCCCGAGCAGTGACTTTGATCACACTGATCCTGTTTCTTTGGTTCCTGATAGTGCCTGGTGAGACCGCGGCTTCGGAAGCCTTTCCCCTGGGAATTCTCGGTGGACGAGGTCAGGTGGATCCTGGCAGCCCCCTGATCTCGGTACTTTCCATCGACCCGGGCTCTCCGGCGTCCCTGGCGGGGCTGAAGACTGGCGATCAGTTGCGGGGAATCGATGGTATCCCTTTCACCGACCACTCCAGCAGCATCGATGTCGGAGGCCTGGGGCCACAAAGGTCGCTCGGCGAGGCGCTCGATGAGTGCGCCGCGCGAAAATCGGAGCAGCAACGCAAGATCACCCTCGATCTGCTCCGAGATGGCGATGAACTGACACTGGAGTTGGTCCTTCCCCCTCGCCCCGGTCTCGAGCAAGCCGCTGGCAGGACGCTGCTGGTCGAGAGTTGCTGCCAGCAACTGGTAAAAACCCAGCGTCCCGGCGGCCAATGGGACTCTCCCGTCGGGCTGACCGGAGACCGGGTGCTGAGTGCCTGGGCGGTGGTAGCCCTCCTCTCCGCCGACCCGCACAAGTACCGCGACTCGATCGAGCGTGGAGTCGGCTGGCTGCGCGGCCCCGACAGCAATTGCTGGATCCACGATGATTCACTGCAGAAGGGGCCCGACAACCTCGGAAACTGGGCCATCACTTCTACGGTGGTGGCACTCACTGAACACTGGCTCGCCACCCAGGACCTCCTCGACCCTCCCGTCATCGAGCGTTGCTGCAAGGCTCTTAGCGCCAGGATGAGCGACCAAGGCCTGTTTGGTCACGACGTCGTGCCGGGCTACAACAACAAGGGATTCAATGTCATCAACACCCTCTCCCATCTGGCATGGGCGATCGGAGCCGAGGCCGGGGTCACCCTCGATGAAGACTCGTGGTCGAAAAGCCTCGAACAGATCCGTCGATCGATCGATCCCAACGGCGGCATTCGCTACTGGACGATGAAGGGGACAGGAACTGGCGATGCGTCTCTGCGCACATCTTCGATGGCACTGGCACTCTCCATCAGCGGCAGAGAACCGCAGCTGGCACAGCAGCTGGGCGAATATCTCGCGGCCCATCCCAGCAGGATGAGGGAGGCTCATGCGGTCGGTTCACTCGGGATGATGCTCGCACCATCTGCGCTGTGGAGACTGAACCGAGCGGGATACTCGAAGTTCCTCGAGGAGTGGCGCTGGTATCTTTCCCTGATGCATCGCCCCGACCGATCGGTCCACTACATCGGTGGCAAGGGAAACAACGGCGGTGATGGCTATCTCGGCAAGCATCGGATCGGCTGCATCATCGCCATCTTGATCCTCACACCTCCGGCGGAAAAGCTCGGACTTCATTCCGATGAAAGGAAGCAAAAGTCCAAATTGAAGCCAGTAGGCGATCGATGAGCCACATGCGACACTCACTTACTGATGGGGGCCAGGGCCGCTGTCCTCTATAATAGATCGATGGAAGGGGCCTGAAATGGTTCAGGCTTGGAGTCTTCACCCACCGGGTCGACGATTCCCACGGTCATTCGCTCTGGAGGTTCCCAGATGAGATTCTTCTTTCTTGTCAGCATCTACCTCTTGCTCACTCCAGCAGTCTCCGCTCAGGTACCACTTCCTCCGATACCTCCTGGATCGGATGTCTTGCTCGAGCTCGGTACCATCCAGTATGACGCTGCCACCGGAGACGGATCGGTACAGATGATGATGACCAGTACCGTACCCATCGCCGGCTTCCAGTTCGATCTGACCTTCGATTCGCCAGCAGTTCTACTCACCTCGGCCTACGATGGACTGGCCTATACCTTCGGCTATACCGTCGGAGTGGGACCGACCAGCGGTACTGTTCTGGGCTACAGCTTGACGCTGGTGGAGATCCCACCGGCCATTCTCCCCGAAGTGCTGATCATCGTCGGCTTTCAGTGCAATGCCTGCCCTGCAGGTGCTCCACAGATCTGTATCGAAAACCCGGTCTTCGCAGACATCGCAGCCAATGCCATCCCTTCCGATGTGGGTCCTTGTTCCAACGGCGTGGCCGACAACGAATTCCTGCGTGGAGATTGCAATACCGATGGCAGCGCCAACGTTGCCGATGCGATCTTCTTGCTGGCGAGTCTATTCTCGGGTGGGCCCGATAGCGGCTGTATCGATGGGTGCGATAGCAACGACGACAACTCCATGAATATCGCCGACGCGATCTACTTTCTCAGTTTTCTGTTCAATGGTGGAACCGCGCCAACAGCACCAGGAGCCGAACTCTGCGGCACCGACCCCACCGATGATACTCTCGGCTGTCTGGTGCCGGGCCCATGTCCTTGAAACTCCGATACTGACTCCACCACACTCATCCAGAGGCCTGTTCCGGCGATTCACTCCGGCTTCGGATGCGCCTTGTAGGCTTCTTCCATACCCTCGGCCCAGTGAAACTCTGGCAACTGATCCCAATCAATCCCCCTGAGGTGAGATTCCTCGGACCGAGCCGATGGATGGATGTACTTCCAATGCCCATCCCCGAACACCTCCCGGCACAGTTCAGAGACGGGAGGATCATATTGCTTCAGTTCGATGCGGGTATCGACATGGTTGTGCTGGTTGTCATTTTCCCTGTTGGTATCGAACCAGCATTGAACCGCCTCTGCCCAGTACTCCATCCGATTGGTCGAGGCGTAGGCACCCTTCCACAATCCCGCATCGATGGCGGATCTATACGCATCCTCCAGTCGAGAATCAAAGGTGGGATCCACCGTCGAGAGACCCATCTCGTGAATCGCATGGGCAAACTCGTGAATCAGGATGTTCTCGGTCGAGTACGGGTCGCCCTTCATCGCCAGCAAGTTCTCCTCGCCACAGGAAACTGACGGTCGAGATCTGGTGGCTCCAAGCCCCCGTGCCCTGCGGTCCCAGTATTCTGGAGGACGAAGATCCGAGTGCTCCGGAACATCGGTGGTCCACTCGTCATGAGCCATCACGGTAAACCGGGTCTTGTTGGCGGCCATCGCCGAGAGAAGTTCAGGCCTGTGCCCTACCATCTTCAAGATCAAGTAACGCGCCTCCGCCAGTGAAGCTGGTTGCACCCTGGCACTGGCCAACACCGGGAATCCTTGCACATCCGAGTACTGCTGATAGAAGCGGTCCAGTTCCAGCTCCGATCGCAACTCCTCGGTGACCGGACCCACCACCTCGGCAACCGAATCGGTCACAGTGAGATGCTGACACCCCGGAAGGGCCAGTGAGAAAAGAACCACCCACCTCATCGAGTCTCCTCCTCCTCGGCGATCTGATTTTCATCCGCAGAATCCGCTCGCTCCTCGGCGATCTGCGGATCTGGAATGTAGTCGAGCGCCGCTGTTGCGGCAGTACGCACATCGGTCTCGACCCGAGGTAACTCCTTCAGGCCATCCTTGACCGATAGTTTCTCGATGATCCTCGCCTTCGGCAACACCCGTCCCTCGAACGAGGCCACTGCACTGTTGTATCCATTGACTGCCGTATTCAGGTTCTTGCCGACCTTCGCCAGATGACCATGGAAGACATTCAGTCGGTCATGCAGTTCTGAAGTCTCATCCCAGATTTCTTGCGCATTGGCGGCCAGCTTTTCCTGTTGCCAGTACAGCCCGACCGTCTTCAGCAGGGCAATCAAGGTCACCGGTGTCGCAATGAGAATCTTCTTCTCGATGGCCTCTTGCTGTAAATTCGGTTCGACGGAAAAGGCTGCAGCGGCAACGCTTTCGATGGCGATGAACATCACGGTGTAATCGACTTTTCCGCCAACCAGGCGTGGATAATCTCGGTCGGAGAGTTCCTTCATCGTCCTGCGAACCGTCTTGCCCAGTGCTTCCAGGTGCATCTGGCATTCGACGGGATCGGTCGCTTCCTGCGCTTTATCAAAATCAGCCCAGGGCACCTTCGCATCGATGGGAATCCTGCCATCCCCTGGCAAATGAACCACCATGTCGGGGCGGCGTTCCCCTGCATTCTGCTGCTGTTCCTCAAAATCACAGTGTTCAGTCATGCCTGCGACCTCGACGATGTTCTTCAGGGCCATCTCTCCCCACTTGCCGCGAGACTGGCTCGAACCCTTCAATGCCGCAGAGAGTGACTGGCTCGCCACTTCTACCGCCTTGGTCTGGACCGAGAGATCGACCACCTGCTGATTCAGCGATCCGAACGCCTTGATCCGGGCGTCCTCGATCTCCCGATGCATCTTCTGGTACTTTTCCAGTTTCTCTTGAACTCCCTTGAACTGGACCTCGATCGCTTCGTGTCGCTTGGTCAACTCCGAGGAATGTTTCTGCTCCGACTGACCCAGACGCTCCTCTGCGTGCTTGAGAAATTGCTCGCGGTTTTCCTTCATCTGAGTGGCCGAGAACGCCTGGATGCTATCTTTGAGAACCTCTCGATCTTCCTTCAACTGCTTCAATTGATCGACCGCAGCACTTCGCTCCGACTGGGCAGCGACGAGCGACTCTCGTGCATCACTGGCGACCTTGGTCACCTCATCGAAACGGATCTTTAGTTGTCCAAGGTCCTTCTGCGTCGTCTCGAGCAGAGCCTCGGAGCGAATCGAAGAATCGCTGACCTGCTGCGCCTGGCCGCGCACCTCCACCGTCTCCGCTCTGGATTGGTCGAGTTGTGACTGGAGACTCTTGGCTTCTTCGGAGACTGCCGATCCCCGGCCACGAAAAATCAGCGCGGCTGCGATCAGCCCCACGACCATGGCGACTACCGCTATTATTGCATTTTCCATCGAACCCACTTCCAGACATCTAGATGATAGTGAAGTCCTGAGCATATCCCCGGATGCCAGGGAGAGCCATCGCTGGCCCTCCGCGAATGCACTGCGGTCAGAGTTTGTGCTATTGGTCGGATGTACTGCCGTGGGAGCGGATCACTTCGAGGAACCCCGCCCCCCACTTCTCCAGTTTCTTCTGCCCGACCCCGGAGATGGAGGAGATCTGCCCGGTCGTTTGCGGTCTCAGCTGTGACATCTCGACCAGCGTTGAATCATGAAAGATGGTGTAGGGGGGAACCTCCAGTTGGCGGGAAATTTCGAGGCGATGCTGTCGGAGTTGCTCGAACAGGCTCGACTGGACCGCATCGAGACCCTCCAGCTTCTTCTTCCTCTTTCGCGACTTACTCGCCTTGCGAGTGATGGTGTCTTTTCTAAACTCAAATTGCTGCTCCCCGCGCAACAACTCTCGACTGGCTCCTGTAGCGGAAATGCCGCCATGCCCCTCCAGGTCGATCTGGATCATCCCCTTCGAGGCCAGTTGGCGAAAGATGGAATGCCATCCAGGACCTTCCAGTTCCGCACCAATGCCATAAACACTGAGGCGATCGTGACCAAATCGGGTCACCTTCTGGTTCGCTACCCCACGAAGCACATCGATGACATGCCCCTTACCAAATCGCTGCCCCGTCTTGACCACCGCAGAGAGCGCCTTCTGAGCCAGCACCGTTCCGTCCATCACCTCTGGTGATTTCTCGCAGTTATCGCACTGGTTTCCATCGGCGGTGCAGTCGATTTCGCTTTCGCCGAAGAAGCGCAGCAGGATCCCCCGACGACAGCTCGATGACTCACAGTAGGCGAGCATCGCATCGATCTGATGATGACTGATGCGACGCTGGGTCGGATCGAGATCCGATTCCGCCAGTCTTCGCTGAGCCAGCACCACATCACTCCAGCCATAACAGAGCCACGCCTCCGCAGGTAATCCATCCCTGCCGGCTCGACCCGATTCCTGGCTGTAGTGCTGGGGGCTCGCCGGCATGTCGAGGTGCGCCACGAAACGAACATTGGGCTTGTCGATCCCCATGCCAAAGGCGACCGTCGCCACCACCACGATCCCTTCCTCTCGCAGGAACAGTTGCTGGTTGAGAGATCTTTGTTGAGCAGCCATGCCGGCGTGATAGGGAACCGCCCGAACGCCCTCCCCTCGAAGCCACTCTGCCGTATCATCGACCTTCTTGCGGCTCGAACAGTAGACGATCCCCGCCTCTCCCCCATGACGTTCACGAATCATCGCTAATAACTGGCGACGGGGTTGGTCCTTCGCCACCACTCTGTAGCGGATATTGGGGCGATCAAAGGAGGAGATGAAAAGGTCGTCATCGGTGAACCCGAGTCCTTGGATGATGTCTTTCCTGGTCGGCGAATCAGCGGTGGCGGTGAGTGCGATGATGGGAACATCGGGGAATCGTTTGCGAATGATTCCAAGACGCTGGTACTCCGGTCTGAAATCATGCCCCCACTGACTGATGCAATGCGCCTCATCGATGGCAAACAAGCAGGGGTTGAAATTGTAGAGTTCGTCGAGAAATCCATCGAGAAGAAGTCGTTCAGGTGCGACGTAGAGTAGTTTGAGCTCTCCACTACGGAGACGATCCCAGACCTCTTTTCGCTGCTGCGTCGCCATCGAAGAGTTCAAGGCGGCGGCCGCCACGCCCGCTTGCTTCAAAGCCTCGACCTGATCCTGCATCAGCGCGATCAACGGGGAAATCACCACCGTGATCCCTTGGCCCAGCAGTGCCGGGATCTGATAGCAGAGAGACTTTCCGCCCCCGGTCGGCATCAGGACCAGGGCATCTCTTCCCGCCAGAATCCGCTCGATGATCAGTTCCTGATCGACCCGGAATTGTTCGAATCCGAAGACATCTTGAAGCACCTTCAACGCACTGGATTGAACTGGATTTCCCCCACTAGTCGACAATATTGCTCCTCTTCCTCGGGTCTCCTGACGAGATCCAGAGCCTCGTGGATATCCGACCCCCCCGTCGTCATCAAGGGTGGAGCCTGCGGATCACCGGAGAACCAGCAAAACGGGCCACGAATCCGGACGATCCACTCGAGCACGTCAGTAGTGGATATGAATTGTCGGTTTGAATCGCTGGAAAGGATGGACGCTGGTCAGCGATTTCCTAGCAGGGCGGCACCAGGCCACCTGGCAAGAAGGGGGGGCGACAGGGGAGCGGTGCGCGGACCCAGCCGTAACGGGTCTCACCACCCCCTTGGCAATCCAGGGTCATCAACGCCTCAGGATTCCATTCCCAGATGGCGGTCTGCCCCCAGCGATCTCCCACTTCGAGGGCTTCCTTGCGCGACAAGCCGACCAGCGCAAATCCCTCTTCGCGCCAGCCGCCATCACTGGCAAATCCAGTGCCTTCCCACAGGGGAAGGTTTCTCGCATCGACCCAGTCTGCCAGGTCTTCACTGAAACGCAGGTTCTCCTGCTCCGAATGCGGTTCGCAGCGTGGATTCCATGCCGTGATGATGTGGATCGGATCCGTCACGGGGAACTCACCCTGAACGATTCCCTCGCTGATGGGCATCACTGCCCAGGACTGATGACGATCGGTGACGATTCTCAACCAGGTTCGACTCCATGATTCCCGGACAGCTCGTAATTCTCTGGAACCGAGATGTTGAGTCATGGTTTCTCCTATAAACAACTCTCCTGGGTCGAATCACAGGAGAGAGGATCGTCTGTTGTGTCCGAGCCACAATCAAATGGGTCCGGTGGTGCACTCCCCGACTGAAACAGATAGTCGAGCAGGGTGATCACATCCGAAACATCGTTCGCGCCGTCGTCATTACAATCAACCGAATCGAGACAATCAGGTGCGATGCCTCCCCCGAACAAATAGGAGAGGGCCCTCACCGCATCTGCAACGTTCCTGTCTCCATCCTCATTGACATCACCGCGTCTAAAGTTCGCTTGCGGTGTACCGACAACATAAGAACGCTCGGAGGTGGTCATCGAGTTCCCGGTGAAATCGGTCGCACGAATTCGGTAGGTCACGGTTGTGGAAAACCCCGGATCGGGAATGAGTCCTCGATATAAATCGTGTCCCATCCACGACATCTGAACCGGCGCAAATTGAGCTCCCATGGACCACTCGATGATGACCGACTGGAAAAAGGACCCACGGTCCGATGTCATGTCATCTCGCACCATCGCACGAACCCGGATCGGGCCCGCTCCCACCAGGACATCTCCCACCTCTTCCCAGGTCGGAATGGTCGGAGGCTGGGTGTCGGTTGCTGGGCCTTGATTGAGATAGAGACGATTTCTGAAGGAACCGCTCTCCCCCTGGGCGGTGACCATGTCCAGATCCCCATCGGCATCCAGATCTCCCACCTCCACATCGAGAGAGCTATCTCCCACCGAAGAGATGACCCCGCTCACCAGGGTCAGGAAGCCGTTACCGTTGTTTCGGAGCATTCTTTCTGGCCCCCCGATGGCACAGATCACCACGTCCAGGTCTCCATCGTCGTCGTAGTCGAGGAACTTGCTATCGTTATCGTCGATGTTGGGATTCGAGGAGTTGGGGAGCACCGTGCTGGTGACATTGGTGAAGGAACCACTGCCATCGTTCTGGAATACTGCCTCACGCGATCCGATCCCCGAGTTCGCCCCGATCACATCGAGATCTCCATCTCCATCGAGGTCTCCCAGGTCATAGGAATAGGTATTCGAATCCGCGGGCAAGTTGCCGGATGTGGCATCGATGAAGACGCCTCCCTGATTGATGTACAGCTTGGAGTTATTGTCTCGATGGCCCTCGATCATGTCGAGGTCGAGGTCTCCATCCAGGTCACCAAAGATCGAGTCCATCGGTGCCGACACATTTTGCTGAGGGAGCCTCTGTGTGGTTTCATTGGAGAAAAATCCATTACCATCGTTGATCCACAGCTGGGCCTGACCCGACCCGAATCGAGTGGATCCTCCGCGGGTAAACCACAGGTCCAGATCTCCATCGTCGTCGATGTCTCCGAAGGAGCAGTGAGAACTGGACATGTTGAACTGGGGAATCCGTGCAGCGGACTCATCGGTGAAGAATCCCATACCGTTATTGATCAGTAGTTTCTGCGGCGTCAGGAAATCGTTGGCCACCGCCATGTCCAGGTCCCCATCCCCATCGACATCACCGAACTCCACATCACGGCCATACCCGGTCAGGATCCCGAGTCTGTTGACCGATTCGTCGGTAAAGTTGGCATTCCCATCGTTGATGTAGAGCCGGACTTGCTGAGCTTGACCTGGGGATGAAAATCCAGATCCATTGGCAAAGCTGAGATCGAGATCACCGTCGCCATCCACATCTGCGATCGCCACCTGGCTCGAGTACTCGTTGAATACCGGAAGTCGTCCGCTGCTCGATTCCAGAAACTGCTGGGCATCGAGGTACGATCCCCCGGCGATCGAAGACAGAAGTAACAGTTGTAGGGCCAGGAACGGGCTTTTCATGTCTGTAATCCTCCTGCCCATAGAAATTCCGTAAATCCCACAACTACATGGAATCAGTGGCACGGGAACCTTTGATGGACCCATCCATCATACCGTCTACATTCTTCGAGGTGAACGGACCCTCTCGATTCTGGTTTCCTTTCCAGCACAGGCCTGAAGCGTTACCCTCTGATCTCGCTGATTCTCCCCACTCGAGACCATCTTTGTTGGAGGACTGAATGTCAGAAAAAAATCACCCCTGGGATCAATCGATGCCCAAGGATCAATTCAGCAGGATGAAAGAGATCCTCTCGGCACCGAGCCCCATCGGTCTCGAAGCAGCGATGACCGAGGGAGTACTGGCTCCGATGCTGGAGCAGTTCATCCCTGACAGCTGGAAGATCCACCGGTTCCGCGGCAATGCTGGAATCGTTGTCGACACGATGCCCGATGCTCCCGAGGGAACCCTGACGGTGATGGCGATCGGGCACGCCGACAAGATCCGCATGCAAGTTCGTAGCATCGGCGACGACGGAAAGATCTGGATCAACAGCGATTCATTTCTTCCCACCACCCTGATCGGACACGAGGTCACCCTGTTTTCGGAAAACCCCGAAAAACCTGGGGAGTTCCGGAGCATTTCTGGTGGGACCGTGGAAGCCCTCGGTGCCATCCACTTCGCTGAACCGGCAATGCGCGATGGTTCCAAGGGGATCAAACCGACGCAGATCTATCTCGAACTGCAACTCAGTGGTGAAGAACGAAAGAAGCAGGTTGAATCACTGGGAATTCGAGCCGGCGATCCACTGCTTCTCGATCGACCGATTCGCCCAGGGTTTGGGCCTGACAGTTTCGTCGGCGCTTACCTGGACAATGGTCTCGGCTGCTTCGTGGTCGAGGAAGCGGCGCGGATCCTCGCAGCGGGAGATGCACTGAAGAATGTGCGCTACCTCGGGGCATTCGCCGCCTACGAAGAGATCGGCCGCTTCGGCAGTCGCGTCATGGCAGGTGTGATGAAACCAGATGTCATCATCGGTGTCGATGTCAATCACGACTACGAAGCTGCTCCAGGGATCGGAGATCGCCGTTACGCTCCCCTCAAGATGGGCAGTGGAATGACACTAGCGGTGGGTGCCATCGTCAGCGCTGGACTCAACGCCATCATCCAGGATGCTTGCCAGGCGCAGGAGATCCCGTACCAGGTCGATGTCTGCGGAAGAGATACAGGCACCGACGCCATGGCTGGTGTTCTGGCCAGTGTCGATTGCGCTGCGACTAGCATCGGGTTTCCCATTCGCAACATGCACACCATCTCGGAGAGTGCTCACACCGCAGATGTCATCGCAGCCGTTCACGCACTGGTAGCCACATTGAGAAGAATGGATGAGCAGGGAACCACCTCTGCAGATCTGTGCAACGCTCATCCTCGTCTCGATGGAATCGAGTCACTCTCCCACGGATCCTGAGAACTCATCGGAGGTCGATGTCGGTCACCTGGCTACTATTGTCAGTCCTCTCCGTGAGCCCTCTTGCGGGCCAAGACGACTCCATCCTCGAGTTACGCCCGCAGGAGTTGCTGCAAGAACTCGATCACCCAGATCGCTGGCGCTGGATTCCAGAGCAACGGATGCCTCCGGGCAACCTCTTCGAAAGAGTACTGATCACCTCCTTCATCACTCCGGTGGTCTTCTTCCAGGGAGATGTCGGGGCCGGAGGTGGGGCCGGAATCACCGACCTCGACTTCCTCAACAAGCGGCGCAGCCAGTTCGCCAGCATCTGGGCCACCTACACTTCTGAAGGCCAGCGACGCTTCTCCCTCTCCTGGGGAAAGTGGCTCTCTCATCTCGATGTACCCGGTAGAGGCGCACTCCAGGGAGATCGCGATTACATGGGCTTTTCGGTCCAGCACTCGAAAACCTTGACCTCTCGCTTCTTCGGCCTGGGCCCCGAGACCACGCTTCGCGATGAGGCGTCCTATTCACGGAAAACCAGCTCCGTTCAGTTCGATGTCCAGAAATCATTTCCCCTGGAAGGGGGTGACTGGGTCTGGAATCTCACCGGTACTCTGCAGGCAGACGACCTCGACAGCGGCAAGGTGACTGGAGCGTTCGACGTCCTGGACAAGCATCCACAACTGTTTGTCGAAGGAGATTCTTTCGATGCCTTGTGGGTCCATGCAGGACTTCGCCACGATACGCGCGACGCACAACACCTCCCCTACCAGGGTCATTCGATCGGCGTTTCGATCACCGCCGTTCCTCTGGTTCAAGATCGCAATGGTGGTGCGATCGCTTCATTGATGGCCAGCTGGATCCGTCCGGTCACACCGCTCTTCCACGATGGCGGTGATACGACCCTCAATCATCCTCCGATCGATTCCTGTGCCGCATATTGTTCTCTTTCCAGCACCATCGGCGATGTCCCCTTCTGGGCCCTTCCGACTCTCGGGGGCGATCACTTCATCCGTGGAACGATTCGCGGGCGCTGGCGTGATCGTTGCGCCTGGGCGACCGGTGCCGAATGGCGACCATGGATACTGAAGGATGGCTTCCCACTCGTATGGAATCTGCAAGTCGAGAGAGCAGGCCTCGCTCTCTTTGCCGATGCGGGGGCGGTGGCCCCGGAGATGGGGGCGCTATTCGATTCTGCGGTTCATTCTTCCGTGGGAGTGGGATTACGAGCGACCTTCGAGAGACAGGCGCTCTTTCGCGCGGATATCGGCTGGTCCGATGAGGGCGACACCAATCTATCCATCTCTTACGGGCTTCCCTTCTAGAAGCCCGCATCAGCGCACTGATTTAGCATCAGAGTTGTGCTGGAAATGAACTCTCGTCCCAGTCTCCGGGAGGAGTACTGCTGGCGACCATCATCGAATACACATCATCTCGGATCAGGTGAGCCCCAAACATTTCCATGTGAGGAGTTTGTTGCTGACAATCGAGTGCGCTGAATCCGAGAGCGTGAAGGTGCTCGATGAGAGCCACGATACACATCTTTCCCGCTCCGGTTTCGAGGTGAAACATGCTTTCCCCGGCAAAAATCCCCCCGACCGCCAGCCCGTACATACCGCCGACCAGACGACCACTTTCATCCCATGCTTCAACGGAATGAGCCAAGCCCAGAGAATGCAACTGGCGAAATAGCAGCTCGATGTCGTGGGAGATCCAGGTCTCGTGTCGCGCAGCACATCCTTCGATCACCGCTCCGAAGGCCACATCCGTCGAAAATCGCAACTTCGACTTCCGGATGGAGCGCTGCAAGGAGCGCGGAATCCGGTAGGTATCCCAGGTGATCAGTGCCCGCTCGGAGGGCCGAACCCAGAAGATCTTTCCATCGCGGTGGTCCGCCATCGGAAAACAGCGTTCCATGTAGGCACGAAGTACCCTCGCCGGACTGACCGGAATGCCATCTTCGTCTCGAATTCTCTCTATCGGGCGCACTTGATCCTCCTGCTGGTCGGATTGTACCGTATTGTGGTTCGCACTTCTCGCCTGGAATATTACAGACTGCAAGATGCCGGAGAACTGGCCATGATGGATGACACAGCGGAGCCACAGCACTCGTTGCCATCCGATGCCACTTCTTCATCGGGACAGATCTTCAGTCTCGGATATGGCCATCGATCGATCGAAGTACTGGTCGAAATCCTACGCCACTATCAAATCTGCTGGATCATCGATGTCCGCAGCCAACCCAGATCGAGGCGAATCGAATTTTGTCGGAGTGCCATCGAATCTCACCTCAGTGAAGCAGAGATCGGCTACCTGTTTCTGGGTCATCAACTGGGCGGAAGGACCAGCGTCGAAAGACTCCTCGATGGCGAGGGGACTCCTGATTATGACCTGATCGAACTGACCGGACCGTTTCAGGAGGGTCTGGAGCGGCTCAAGAAAGGCTACTTCGACGGCCATCGGATGGCTCTGATGTGTGGTGAACTGGACGCAGATAGATGCCATCGCAGCCGATTGATCGGACGAGCATTGCTGCGAAATTCCATCGATGTGTTACATATCGGCGCCGATGCAGAAGTTCTGACTCGGCAATCCCGTTCGATCCTCAAACCACCACCGCCTACCGATGACCTGCCGGATCCATCACCCCTCTTTACCCATCGATGATCCCGAATCTGTCCGCCAGTTCAGCTCCATCGCATCGATCATCTCCCCTTGCTCTCGCGCTAGCTTGAGGCTGCGCGGCTCCTGGCGCTGGCCACCATCTTCTTCATCTGCACGCCAAGATCATCGAAGAGCGTGTAGAAGAGTGGCACGGCGATCAGGGTGAACAGGGTCGAAGAAGTCAATCCGCCGAGCATGACGATTCCCAGTGGTCGATAACTGGGGCCCATTCCCTCTGCCGACAGCAACACCAGTGGAAGTAAGCCGCAAATCGTAGTGCTGGCAGTCATCAGGATCGGCCGAAGTCGAATTCTCCCCGCCTGCAGCAGCGCCTCTTTTCTGGTGGCACCCTGATCCCGTTGTCGATTGATCGCGTCGACCAGAACGATGGCATTGTTGACGACGATTCCCAGCAAGATCACGAAACCGGCGATGGCGGTGGTCGACAACGACTCTCCGGAGAACCACAGGGTCCAGTAGGCTCCGCTGAACAGAAATGGAATGCTACAGAGGATCGAAAGAGGGAGCAGCAGTGACTCGAACAGCACTCCCATCAACGCAAAGATCAACACGATCGCCAGCGCTCCCGCCTGTGCCATGTCGGAGAGGTCAGCCTCGAACTGGTTGAGTCCACCCTCGATGGCGACTGAATATCCTTCAGGTAATCGCACCCCTTCGAGGATGGGTGCGATTCGACCCTCGATCTTCCGCAGATCTGAACCCTCCTCCAGCTCCAGTGCCAACGACAGGCTGACTTCACGATCCTCCCTGCGAATCATCGGTGGAGTTCTCGACATCTTGAGTGAAGCCACCGATCCCAGCGGAATCGAACCCCCACTGCCATTGGAGATGGGTATCCCCGGAAGTTCACCGAGGGTTGGTGTTTCGTCTTCGCTGTAAGAGATCCAGACTGGCAAGTCTTCGCCATCGATCTGTGCCTCGGGTAGTGGAGCACCTCGGAGCATCCAGCCGACGATGCTGGAGAGTCTGGTCGGAGAGATGCCAAATCTCTGTGCCTGTTCACGATCCACCTCGACCGAGATCTGATCGGAAGTCCGGGAGTCTTCTCCTCCTCGTGAGATCTCTGCGATCCCCGGCGCATCCGAAAGGAGAACTTCCAGCTGATCGGTAATCTCGGTCACTCGCCTGGCTTCCGCTCCCTTGACCACCACTCTCAGGCGATCGGAATCTTGATTCATCTGCTGGCCACCGGAGAACTCGATGTCGACTCCCGGGAATCCAGGATCGTTACGGCGTAGTTCGGCGGTGAATCCAACCGTGTCTACCTGAGCCCCCGGAGGAAAGAAGAAAGCCAGGGTTCCACCGCTGCGACGAAACCAAGCCGCTACGTCTTCAACTTGCCACTGCTGGGCAATCTCGTGGTAGGACTGCCTCACTTTTTCCATCGTCTGGTCGGAGTCGTACAGCGAGCGAGAGTCAGGGAAGTCGACACTCAGCGCCACTCGGTGACTCGGTCCGGAAGCTGCGGACCTCACCGCCAACCACCTCAGCGGCAACGAAGAGGTCGCGAGAACCAGTAGAAGAAACCAGAAGCAAGCCAGACGCTGGTCAAGAACCCGAGACAGGAGTCGAGAATACCATTCAGTGATGGCCCACTCCGGGCGCGGAGTCGAAGGCTTCGCCGCAGAAGTGAATCTCAGCCCCACCGGGATGAAGAGCAAGGCCACCAGCAAGCTGGCGATGATCGAATAGCAAACCGGAAGACCAAACTCACCCAGCATCAAACGAGTATTGGAGTCTCCTGAAAGAAACACCAGCGGGATGAACACGGCAACCGTGGTCAGCGTTGCCAGCGTCACCGCCAACGCCACCTCTCCCACTCCCTTACCCACCACCTCGCCGGGATCGCTGGTCTGCGAGGAACACCTGGAAATGCTCTCCGATACCACGATGGCATTATCGATCAGCATTCCGATGCCGATGGTGAGTCCCGTCAGGGAGAGCAGATTGAAAGTGCCGCCCTGTGCCCAGATCACCACGACCGCGATCAACAACGACAGTGGAATGGCACCGGCAACGATCAAGGTGCTGGCGATTTCACGCATGAAGAGCCACAAGATCAACACCGCGAGCAAGCCTCCCCATGCACAGGCGTCTCGCAGGCTGGTCAGGGAGTTGGAAATCACCTTCCCCTGGTTAAAGAACTCCGAGAACTCGACCCCCCTCAGTCGGGGATCCTCGCTGATCTGGCCATCCAGAATCTCGCTGATGGCACTGCACATCTCGACGGTGTTGGCATCGGACTCCTTGGAGATATCGATGATGTTGCAAAGACGTCCATTCAATCGGACCACGAAGTCCTTCATCCCGTACTTGATGCTCACGTCTGCGATATCGCCCAGCCTCAAGGAGTCGGTGACCGGGAATTGTCGGACGGATTCGAGATCATTGAAACGAGATCCGAGCCGAATCACGAACCTGCGCCCCGACTCCTCGACGGTTCCTGCGGACCCCTCAACGCTCTCTCCTCTGAGCCTGGAGATGAGCTTTTGCAGATCGATACTGTGGGCCCAGACTTCATCTGGATCCAGTTCGATACTGACCGCCTTCCCGACCAGACCACGGACTTCCACCTTGGCCACACCATCTACCGATTCGAGTCGTGGCCGTACGATGTTCTCCAGTAGTGGTTCGATGTCATCGTCATAGGTGCTGGTCACTCCAAGCGACACGATGGGAACATCGGTCTCGAGATCGAATCTGAAGATCCGGTACTTTTCACTTCCTTCTGGAAGACTTGGTTTCAGCCTCTCCATACGATCAACGATATCTGCATAGACTTCATTGGCAGGCGCATTTCCCGAGATGGTGACGGTGATGCTGCAACCTTCACTGGTGGAAAAGCTACGGATCTTCGAAAGACCCGGAATCGTACGTATCAGTTCCTCCGCAGGTTCGGCGATCGTCTCGGCCACCTCCAGAGGAGTCGATTCCCTGACACCAATTTGAACGGTGATGGTGCGATCGACGAATCCAGGTGGAAACAATTGAAGCGGTGTGGAAAGAAGGGAAATCACACCGATCACGATGACTGTCAATAACAACATCATCACCATCACCGGACGATCGAGTAGAGATCGCCGAATCGGTGCTGTCATTGTTGCGTCTCCGAAGTGCGTGAACCGATGTCCACCAGTGATGCAAATACCGGCACCACCAGCAGGGTCAGAAGGGTGCTCGCCATCAGGCCGCCGATCACCGTCAATGCCAGGGGAGCACGGATCTCGGAACCTTCTCCGCTACCAAGAATCATCGTGAGATGTTCTGTGCCAGGCAAACGAGAGAGCACTCCGGTGACCGGTATCAATGCCAGCACGGTGGTCAGGGTCGTCATCAGGATCGGCCTCAGTCGCTTGCGCCCCCCTTCGATGAGAGCATCATTCATCGTCATTCCATCGGAACGAAGTCGATTGACCTGATCGAGCAGGACGATGGCATTGTTCACCACAATACCTGCGAGAACGATCATTCCGATCGATGTCATGACGGAGATGGGAGTGCCGGTGAGCCACAGGATGGGCACCACACCGACCACCGAGAGAGGGATCGACAACAAGATCACCAGTGGTTGTAGCAGCGATTCGAATTGTGAGGCCATGACGACGTACACGAGAAACACCGCCAGTGCCAATGCTGCGATGAGAGACTCCAGTGACCTCTCCATCTCCTTCTTCTGCCCCACCACCTCGACTACTACATCTTCAGGAAGATCCAGTTCAGAATTGAGATCCGCCTCGATCATCTCGGCGACCCTACCCAGGTCAAATCCTGCCATCTGAGCCGACACCACCTTCGCTCGCTGTCGCCCGATTCGAAGGATCTCCGATGGCCCCTCCTCGATGGTCCAGCTTTCCAGTAACTCCTCCAGCGGAATACTGCGGCCGCTCGGGCCCACCGCCACTCCGGTCGCAAGGATTTCTCCGATACTTGATCGATCTTCTTTCCGTAACCGAACCCGGACATCGACTTGACGCTCTTGCCTTCGCAACCGCGTCGCTACTGTTCCAACATTCTTGCTTTGCAAAGCATCCGCGATCTCGCGAGTGCTGATGCCGAGTCGAGCCAGTCGCTCTCGGTCCGGTCGCAGATGGTATTCCGGGCTCCCCGGAGCAGTCGACGGCTGAACCTCGGAGACCAATCGGCTAGCGACGAGCCGCTCGGTGATTTCTCGTTCGATCTGCTCCAGCTCAGCACTATCTGGACCCCGTATCTCAACTTCCAGAGGAGCTCTCATCGAGAAGAGATGAGGCCTCTGCACGTGGATGATGGCATCGGGAAGATCGTCAGCCAGTGGCGCTATGCTGTCGATCAGTAGCTTTTCTGCAGTCGCTACATCGGTTCCATCGACGGCGAGCACCAGTTCGATCCGTGCGGTGTGTTCTCCTTCGGCAGACGCTTCCACATCATCACTGTCTCGCCCGATTCTTGCGACCACTCGGTCCACTCCTGGTAAGGTGGCGATGCTGCGCTCCAGTTGCCTGACCCTCTCATCGGTCACATCGAGAGGAGTCCCCACCGGCAAAGAAATCTGCACCTCGATCTCGCCCCGGGCCACTCTGGGGATCAGTTCCGATCCGAGTTGGGGAATCAACAGCCCCGCCACCACCACTGCAACTAACGCCATGATCAGGATCGACACCCTGTGATCGAGTGCCGATCGAATCCACCTGAGGTAAATCGTCTCGGTGTGCTGGATGATCCGACTCGCCACCCGCAAGGGGCCACCCGCCAGATGTCGGGATCGTTTCGCAATCGAAAAGAAGATCCGTAACGACACCAGCAGGATCAACTGAGCCACCGAGATCATGATTGACCCCACCCCGAGTAGCAGCAGTTCAACTCGATTATGAAGCCATAGAGCGGGTCCCATCAGAGAGAAGAAGTTGATCTTCTTCTTCTTCTGATTCTCTCCCACCTGTGGAAGTTGCTCGACCCTCTCGATCAGCAGTTCTTCCCTGATCGCTGGAGCCCGTGCTGCGAGCATCGGAACCAGGGTCAGTGAGACCACCAGTGCCGCCAGCAATGATCCGACCACGGCGACTGCCATGTCGCCGAAGACTTGACCTGCGAGGCCTTCGACGAAGACGATGGGGAAAAACACCGCAACCGTGGTCAGGGTCGATGCCGTCACCGCACCCGCCACTTCGGCTGCCCCTTCTACCGCTCCTCGAATCGGGTCTCCTGTCTCCTTCTGTTTGCGGAAGATCGATTCGAGTACCACGATGCTGGAATCCACCAACAGGCCGATTCCCAGGGCCAGTCCACCCAACGACATGATGTTGAGGGATGTATCGGAGATGTAGAGCGGTACAAAGGTCACCACGATCGAGCAGGGGATCGCAATCGCCACCACCAGCGTGGTCGATAGCTTGCCGAGGAACAGGTAGAGGACCAGCATAGCCAGCAGCCCTCCCACCAGCGCCGTCTGCCGTAGATCATTGATGGACCCCTCGATGAAATCGGCCTGATCGGAGAGCAAATCGATACTTGTTCCTGGCGGCAGCCATGAAGCCACGTGATCAGGCCGGCGAATGGCTCCACCACCTTGTTGTCCGAAACTGAATCCCCCTCGGCTCTCCTCGGCGACATCTTTTCCGGCACGTTTCTCCTGCCAGAGCTGGAGTTGCCGTTGTTCCTCGGCGGTCCCGAACACTCGTTCTCGAACGCGTTTCGAAACGGAGATGATGTTGGCATCTCCCTCCTTCAACACCTCGACAAACACCGCCGGTTGACCATCGATTCGAGTGATGACTCGGTCTTCCTGAAAAGATCGACGAACTTCTGCAACATCTCCAAGCCTGACCACCGAGAGTCCCTCGCGTAGTAGCGGGATGCTGAGAATGTCATCCGAATCGACCACTTCATTTCGTACACGAAGGATGTAGTCGACATCCCCATCTTCCAGCAATCCGCTGGCCTGATCGAAGTTCTCCTCTGCAAGTCGCCTCGAGATCAACTCGATGGAAAGGCCACGGTTTCTGACCCGCTCCTCCGAGACCTCGACCAGGATCTCCTCTTCCAGACCTCCCCGAACTCGAACTGCGGCCACTCCTGGAACTGTTTCCAGCCGCCGCTCCACCTCTTCCTCGGCGAGAACTCGCAATCTCCCCAAATCCGCGGAACCGCTCAACCCAAAGAGCAGCACCGGATCGAGACGAGGGTCATAGCGGAGGATGCTGGGACTCTCCGCTCGTTCAGGGAGATTCGCCTGATCGAGTTTCTCACGGATGTCCTGGATCGCCTCGGCGAGATCCTGTCCCCAGGAAAACTCCAGGATGACATCACAGGTGCCGATCCTCGACAGCGATGAGATCCGGCGGAGTCCGCTCACCACCGAGAGAGATTTTTCTAGTCTTCGAGCGACCCGTTCCTCGACTTCCTCCGGAGCGGCTCCCTGAAGTTCGGTCCGGACAGTAATTGTGGGTCGGTCCACCTCGGGTAGCAGTTCGATGGGCAGTCGCATCAAGGAGACGATTCCAAAGACCACGATTGCCGAGGTGATCATGCAGAGTGCGATCGGCCGGCTCACGGCGCGTCCGATGATCTGGCTTGAAAGGGACGAAGGTAGATTCGATTCCGAATTCATCGGCGGGATACAGGGACCTAGCCCCTGTCCTCCTCTTCGAAGGTCGCTTTCTTCTCCTCGACAATCGTCTCATCTTCGAGACTGACGTCTTCCACGGAATCACCATCTCTCAATCTCGCCTGGCCCCGGACCACGATTCTGTCCTTGATGGTGATCTGTGGAACTGAAGAGAGCACTTCGAGTTGATCCTCCGTTTGAAGGCCCGGATCGATCTCCACTCGCACCGCCTTGTTCTCACGAACGATGAATACGATCGAACGATTACCCTCGAACAATCTCGAGTTCTTGGGAACAAGAAGTGCATTTTCGTGGATTCCCAGTATCAAGGTACAGGTCGCAAATGCTCCCGGCAGCAGGTGCTGATCGGGGTCATCGACCTCGACCCGGACCCGGATGGTGCCCTCGGTGGAATTGACCGCAGGACTGATGGCAGTGACCGTACCCTGGAAGGTGCGACCACGAGCCGTTTCAGATGTCACAATCGCCTCCAGGCCCAGACGCAGTTCGCTGAGACGGCTCTGTGGGACACGGAGCCATGCCAGAAGCGGTTGGCTTCTCATCACGGTCGCCACCTTGGCTCCCGTAGCGACATGCTCACCCGGCCGCAGGTCGATCATCTGAATCCGACCATCAAAGGGGCTGACGATTGCCGATCTCGATCGATCGAGACGAGCCATTTCCAGGGCGAGCTCCGCTTTCTCCACTCCCTGCTTCTCGATGGCGAGGGTCAAATCCATCTTCTCGAGAGTGTGTTTCGACTTCTCATGGTTGATTCGAGCTTCTTGCTCGGCATAGCGACTCGCTTCGAGGGTTTCTTCCGATGCCAGTCTCCCCGCATCCCCATCGAATAGGTTCTCGAGCCGCTGGCGCTCTGCCTTGGCCCGATCGAGGGACACCTGTGCCAACTCCGCTCCGCTGGCCACTTCCTTGAGTGTCAGTCTGGCACTGCCGAGCCGATGGGTCGCTTCTGCAAGAAGGATCTCCTTTTCTCGAATCGCAAGATCCAGATCGGTCGGATCGAGGCGAAGAATCAGCGTACCTTCACTGACCGAGGCTCCTTCATCGAAGGGAACCTCCGTGACGACCCCGGAAACGCGCGTGGTGAGGTCGACCCGATCGAGAGCTTCCAGGTCGGTGCTGATGGAGAGGGTTTGTTGCACCGAATCAAGCCAGCAGGTCGCAGTCTCTACCGGGGCAATGCGCTCGGCACTTTTCTTATTCGACGCGGCACCACCCATTTCAAAATTGCCGGAACATCCTGACAACCAGATGAATAGTAGCGTGATCTTGAGAGCGTAGGAGAAGGGGTGGGAATCGCTGAAGTTCTTCAAAGAAATGAGTATCCATCCATCCGGGCCAGGGTAGTGCGGGAGTACCCAGACCTGACAACATGACCAGAATACAAATTGCCCGGTTCAGATCATGGTGTCAACAACATGTGACCCCAATTGGCACCTTCATCGACGCTGCCCACCTCGACTGGCCCGCTTCATTTCATGAACCAACGGTGATGCGCAGCCCACGGAACGTCGGCAACAAGTGCAGGATCGCAAAGCAGCGAGCAGTGAGAGGTTCCAGCACCCACCCACTCCAACGTGATGAGCTGCGATTTCCCGCTCAATTCGAATTCCCGCTCCATTCGAATTCCCGCTCCATGCGATTTCGCTCCAGGTCTTCCCATCCATCAACCCAACTCCTTCAGGTGGATGGCTGCCGCAATAAAAAGCGATCCCATGGCTGTCGCAGCCAGTCCCATCCATCGGTGACCTCTCTCTCCGTAGATCTTCACTCGTAACCGCACCAGTTGCCTGGGCCACCAGCAAAGGAACAGGCTCTTGATCGCCGTGGCCCATGCCATCAGCCGGATCAATCCAGCCACATCTGCTCCGACTGTTGCATCCTCGAACAGCACCAGCAGCGCTGCGACCAGCCACAAGTATCCGAGGGAGCGCAACCAGAGCTCATCATCGGAGATCGAGATGTACCAACGAGCGACTCGATCCGGCTGGAAGAGCATCGGGAGCCCCAGCAGAAGTTGTACGGTTCCGACCAACAAACTGAAGCTGATGAGATCCATGCTGATCCACCCATCCTTGTAATGAAATGGCCACGAGCAGACTTTCCTCACCGCACCGAAGCCCTTTCGGTGGAATCCCCTGCTACAAGGATGGATGGTACGCAACATGAAAGCCGGTGAACACCAACAAGATCCCTCTCGGGCGACACTCGGTGTCGTCGAAGGGATCGGTGCCTATCTCTGGTGGGGGTTACTCACCACCCTTTACTTCCACTGGATGAAACGCACCGACCCGCTCGAACTGGTCGCCTGGCGAGTTCTCGGGGGCTTGCCGGTGATGCTGGTGGTGGTTCAGATCCGCGGTGAGATGCCACTGCTTCGCAAAATTCTGCGCGATCGTCGTGCTGTCTTCGCCCTGTTCATCTCGGGACTGCTCATCCTGTTGAACTGGCTCACCTTCATCTTCTCTGTCTTGAATGAACGCATCACCGAGGCGAGCCTCGGTTATTACATCAACCCCCTCGTCTCGGTGGCCCTTGGCGCCATCTTTCTCGGTGAACGGCTACGACCTTTGCAGTGGCTTGCCGTCGGCCTCGCTGGAATGGCGGTCATGCTGCTGGCCCTCACCAGCGGATCGTTGCCGTGGATCAGCCTGGTTCTGGCCTTCTCCTTCGGCGGCTACGGGCTGGTGCGCAAGCAGGTCAAGGCAGAATCAGAGGTGGGACTCTGCATCGAGATGCTATTGCTACTGTTACCGATGCTGGCTCTTCAGGTTTGGCTCACTGCATCGGATCGAACCATCTTCCTCACCGATGCTCCCCTGACATGGGGGTTACTGATCGGCGGGGTGGTCACGGTGGTTCCGCTGATTCTCTTCTCCCGATCCGCCAGAAAGTTACGTCTCGCCACCGTCGGCTTGCTGCAATACATCGCTCCATCGGCACAGTTGTGCGTGGCAGTCTGGCTGGTCGGAGAAGTGATCGGAGATCGCTGGCCGGCATTGATCCTGATCGGGCTGGCGGTGCTTCTCTACAGTTTCGATTCGATCCGAGCCCACCGAAACCGACCCTGATTCGCTTCGAACCATTCCAATTCTTCGGGATATCGCTCCTTGCCCTGTTGTCGAGGTGCGGCATCATGTGGGGCGTGTTGGCCCGCAACATGAAACGAGCCACTCACATTCCTGAAATCGATCAGCTGCAAGAGCAGTGCGCTCAGCATTACCCGAATTGCAACTCGAGGAGGCCACATGACCAAGGGATCTTCCATCCAGGGGAGCCCCAGCACCCGATCATCCGCTTTCGCAGATTCCGTTCG
This sequence comes from Planctomycetota bacterium, assembly GCA_012960845.1. Lineage (GTDB taxonomy): Bacteria > Planctomycetota > UBA8108 > UBA1146 > UBA1146 > QNYK01. The sequence goes on from DUAN01000026.1 coordinate 40,175, forward strand.
AAGCCATGTCGAGAAGACCGTGGTCGGACTCGATCTGGTGGTGGAGCGCACTCTCATCTCACTGCTGACCGGTGGCCACCTGCTGCTGGAAGGGGTACCGGGAACCGCCAAGACTCTGATGGTGCAATCGGTAGCACACGCCATCGAACTCGACTTTGGCCGCGTCCAGTTCACCATCGACCTGCTGCCTTCCGATATCGTTGGATCGGAGATCCTCGACAAGGACAGCGGCGAGTTCCGCATTCACAAGGGTCCCATCTTCGCCAATCTGCTGCTCGCCGACGAGATCAATCGCGCATCTCCCAAGGTCCAGTCCGCTCTACTGGAAGCGATGCAAGAACGAAGAGTCACCATCGGTGACAACACCTTTTCTCTTCCGTCACCATTTCTTGTCATCGCAACTCAAAACCCTGTCGAACAGGCAGGAACTTTTGAACTGCCAGAAGCACAGCTCGATCGCTTTCTGATGCGACATCGACTGACCTACCTCGACCCCGAGGATGAAACGGAAGTGCTGCGCAGGGCGCTCAAGTTGAAACTGAAGCGAGGAGACGACGGCGGTGCCATGCCGATGACCGCCTTCGATGCCATCGAGAAGACCGCCCCCCAATCGGTGGCCGATCTCACCTCCGCGATGGAGCAGGTCCTGGAAGTGCATGTCAGCGAGGTGTTTGTTCGTCACTGCGTCGATCTGGTCAACCGGACCCGCGATCACGTCGATATCGAACTGGGCGGATCTCCACGGGCTGGAATTGCACTGGTCACCGCTTCTCGTGCGCGCGCCTACTTACATGGCCGTGACTACGTCGTGCCAGAAGACATCTTTGCCCTCGCAGAAGACATCGTGCTGCACCGGATTCGCCTCTCCTACGAGGCGGTCGCACGAGGACGCACCGGTGAACAGGTGCTGGCAGAAATTCTCGATCAACTGTCCTGATGGGGGCCGCCGTGGATGTGACTCACCCATCTCTTCCGCCGCCGGAAGCACTCGCACACCACGAGTTCGAGATGGTGGTGCGCAAGCTCGCCGATGATCTCGCTCACGGTTCCGATGCCAGCGTATTTGTCGGCAGCGGTCTGGAGTATGCGCAATCGAGACCCTACAGCCCCGGAGATCCGATCCAGCAGATGGACTGGAAGGTCTCTGCCCGGACAGGCGAGCCG
>DUAN01000026.1:41403-45518 GCA_012960845.1 Planctomycetota bacterium
CAGATCATTCTCGATACTTCCGGTTCGATGGTCGCCACCTCTACCCGGTTATCGAAATACCATCTGGCGGTGTGGTTGGCAGCCGCTCTCGGAACCGTTGCCCAGCGCAGGATGAGCCCGGTCCGGCTTCTCAGTGGCGGGTCGAGATCGATACGATCCACCGCGAGTCTTTCGCGAAGCATCCTGCGCCAATCGATGGATGCACTGCGCCACCCCGATCCCGATGAACAAACTCACCTCGCAGAAGCCCTCGACATGATGCGAGCCACCAGCAAGCAGCGCAGTGTCGTCATCGTCCTCAGCGATCTCCACGACCCGGATGCCATCGATGCCATTCTTCGCACTTCCCAAGCTCACGACACCGCCGTCATCGAATTGCAGGATCCAGCGGAATCGGGTGCCCTCGCTGCCGGTTTCTTGCGTGGAAGCGAGGCGGAAACCGGTGCTCAGTTCCTCGCCGGAGGCAAGACTCGCTGGGGCATCGATCGAGAAGAAGGAAGGCGATCAGATCTCTCTCGTGGCGGTATCGACCACCTGCTGCTTCACACCGATCAGAACTTCATTCCAGAAGTGCGTCGCTTCATCTCGGAGCGTGGCCAGGGAGGCCGATCATGAGATGGTTTTCGATTCTGATGCTGATCCTGCTGATCACTCTTGTTCCAGCCAGTCCTCTTTCCGCAGCCCCTCTGCAGACCGAATCGGCGCAGCCAGCCACGGGAACCGTCGGAATCGAGGGGCAAGTACTGCTCCGCTGGAGTGGCAAGCCGCTCGAAGTGGCGCCGATACCGGAAGACTCCCCGGTACTGGTACGCATCGCTTCGATCACCCCTGGAGAGGGGGATGAGAAGGTCTATGACCTGCGCTGGATCGCCATGTTGCCCGGTGAGCACGACCTGTCCCGGCTTCTTCGTCATGGTGAAGGCGCTGCCGCGACCCAGTTGCCCTCGATGGGCATCTCGGTCAGTTCGCTGCTGCAGGAGAACCATGAGGGAGGATTGAAACAGATCCCTGGACCGATCTCGCCGATTCTCGATTTTCCGGCATGGGTGCCGTGGGCAGTGGCGCTCTTCTGGCTGATCCTGCCGCTGACGATCCTGACGCTGATTCGCTGGCTGCGGAAGGTGCCGCCACCGGAACCTGCGCCGGCACCCCCGCCGACCCTCGCCGAGTTGCTGCGACCGCTGGTGATCGCTGCACTCGCCGGAGAACTCGACGATGCAGAGAAGGCAAGGATGGAACGGATCCTGCTGGCGCACTGGCGTGTCGATCTGGATCTGGGAAGTTACCGCCACGGCGAGGGAATCCAGAAACTGAGGGCCCACCCCGAGGCAGGCATCTTGCTGGTGACCGTCGAGCAATGGCTGCATTCGGGGCGAGACGAGGCGGTCAGTGAAAAACAACTGGAAGATCTACTGGCACCCTATGCCACGCCGATCAGCGAACCCGTCGAGGAGGGCTCTTGAGTTTTGCTCATCCGTGGGTGGTGGCGCTGTGGCTGGTGCCGATGTTTCTGTTGCTGTGGGAGGCGTTTCGCAGCGGCCCGACAGTCGCCATGCCCTTCGATCATCGCGCTCATGACAGGAGACCGTGGTTGCGTCGGTCGCTGTGGCTGGCCGCTGCCTTTCCCCCGCTGATCCTGGCGATCACCATCGCGGTGATGGCAGGACCGCAGGTGATGGGAGAACCGCAGATTCGCCGCGAGATCACCAACATCGAGATCGCCCTCGATGTCTCCGGCTCGATGGGAGTCGCCATGAGCGATGGCACCCTGCGCAGTGATACCGCCGTCGCATCGATCCAGCACTTCTGCAAGATGCGCAAGGGAGATGCCTGCGGCCTGACCATCTTCGGCGGCGAAACGATCCGCTGGACACCGCTGACCCTCGACCTCGATGCCATCGCCCTCGCCACTCCCTTCATCGATGCGAGAAAGATGCCGCCTCACATGAACTCGACTCGCATCGGTGCAGCACTGCGATCCTGCATGGGTAGTCTCTCGGAGCAGGAAGAGGGCGACCGCCTCATCGTGCTCGTCTCCGATGGCTTCTCCTCCGATCTCGGCGGCGGTGCTGCGCGCCAGATCGGCCAGGAACTGGCCAGCCTCAACATCGCCCTCTACGCCATCTTCATCGGCAGCGGCTCGGCACCGGGTCAGTTGTACGAGGTGGTCGGCCAGACTCAAGGTGAAGTGTTTGCGGCTCACGACTCGGCGGCCCTGCAGCGTGTCTTCGATCACATCGATGCGATGGAGCCGGCCAAGTTGAAACCGGCCGGCGCTCGCCCCATCGAGGACTTCTCGCTGCTGGCATGGATCGGCCTGTCGCTGCTGGGAGTGCACCTGTTCACATCGCTCGGCTGGCGGGTGACTCCATGGTAGATCCTCAACAGCTGATCTATTCCGCAGCGGTCATCGCACTGCTGGCACTGGTCCTGGTCGCCATCGGCGAGTGGTTGCATGCGGGCAGGATTCGCCGCATCGAAAAGCTCGCCTTCGGCGAAGCGGGCCCGCAACCGTGGACGAAGTTGGCACCGCTTGTTCGCTGCCTGGCGGTGACGATGCTCGCGGCAGGGTTGTGGGTGCTCGCTCATCTGGAGAGCAAACCACCGGAGATCGATCCCGACAAGGAGCCGTCGCAACATCTGCTGGTGGCACTCGATGTGTCGCCCAGCATGTACCTCGAGGATGCCAGCGAGAAACGCAACCAGCGCCGAGGTGAGCGCGCCTCGGATGTGCTGGAGGCGCTCTTCGAGCGACTCGACATGACCCGCACACGAGTTTCCGTGATCGCCTTCTACACCGAGGCGATGCCGGTGGTGCTGGAATCGTTCGACATCAACGTGGTGCGAAACGTGCTCAATGCGCTGCCGATGGAACACGCCTTCGAACCGGGCCAGACGCAGCTGCAGAAGGGAGTCGAGGAGGCGCTGAAGTACGCCAAACCGTGGCCCAAGGAGACGGCGACGCTGGTCGTGGTTTCCGACGGAGATACCGTCGACGGCGACCTGCCGCGGCAGATCCCCATCTCCATCGCCGATGTGCTGGTGATCGGGGTCGGCGATCCGCACAAGGGCTCCCCGGTGGCGGGCCGCACCTCACGCCAGAACAAGCAGGCGCTGGAACGACTGGCGGTACGCCTCAAGGGTCGCTACCACGACGGCAACACCAAGCACCTCCCATCCGACATCATCCGGTCGCTGTCGATGGCGGTGCCATCGATCCAGGATCAGACCTTCCTCAGAGATCTCGCTCTCGCCATCACCGGCATCGGCGGCACCATCATCGGTCTGCTCCCGATATGCCTGGCCCACTTCGGCAGCCGCCGCAAGGTGGTTGTGATCACTCCCTGACGGCGATGTAAGATCCTGGCTGTGGATCGCGGAGCCGACGAAACATCATCGGCTCGACAAGGTTGATCCGATGGAGAATGTAGGACCAAGAAGTTGCTCAATACAGCACAACTCGGCATACCAATTCCCCGAGGAGGTGACATCTTTGTCACCTCCCATCCATCGCCAACAATCGCTGCCCGTGTTGTCGGAACTTCAGAATCTAACTGCATACCCTGCGGTCAAAGAAACTCCATCTGTGTCAATATCATTTATTGAATAATTTTGCCATTCCAGCTTTGTTACCAAGAATCCCCCCGGTGTTACCGGCACTCGGATTCCCCCATTCAGCGCCCACGCAAATCCAGTCTCGGATCCGCTTGTAATACCATCGTCAGCACTAACCCGAATAAAACCCAAGGATCCGCCAAAGAAGGGCAAGATGTCTCCTTCAGTAGAGAGATTATATCTGGCCTCCGCTCCAGCTTTAAATTGCATGAAATCGACCCCGTCGGCTGACGTTCTTAGAAGATCCACACGCGGGCCCAATTGAAAGGAAGGGGACATGTGAAACAGGGTTGTTCCCTGAGCCATAAGAGTATTTACGCTCTCACTATTAGTAAAACTTGCAGAACCTTCGACTTCTATTTGCGATTCATCCAATACCGCCGACATTTGAGAAGCACAACCCGAACTTAACATCAGAAGAATACAGAGCGCGAATCCTGAACAATGATTCAATGTTCACCTCCTCATAATGAAAGAAATTGATGCGATTCAATGCGTTA
>DUAN01000027.1 GCA_012960845.1 Planctomycetota bacterium
GAACTTCCCGATGAGGGATTGGTGGCGGTCGAGGATCTGATAGATGAAATCGTGAACCCTCGATCGAGCGGCGATAATTTCCTTGCGGATTGCTGGCTCCAGTCCTGCGGAAATCTCACACCACGAAGCGACCACATCGGTGACCTGTTCGCCGATCTGATGGGCTTTCTGCTGCGAGTCTTCGGCCAGTTGAGCCAGTTCTTCAGGAAGAATCGTGGGGTCGTCGCATCGTTCCAGCAGTTGCTCGTAAATCTCTGCCTGATCCTGGAGCGCTTGGAGTAACCGCTGTGACGCGGCGGGCGGGTGGTTCATCGTCATGTTCCTTTCGCGACTTCCCCGGAATGGGATCCACTGAAGCGGGTAGTTGGCATCTTCGGTGTCGAGCGTGGAAAGACTCGAATCAGCTCAGATCGTTTCCTCATCAATCATCGTCTTGATGGTCTTGAGGGAATGCCCCTCTTGCTGCAACTGGCGGATCCGATCGAGTCGCTCGAACACCCAGCCACCATACAATCGGTGCCCCGCAGGAGTACGGGCATCTTCATCGATGAAGCCCCCTACAGTGTAGTCGTGAATCGTTTGGCGCGAGATGCCGGTGTGCGCCATCACCTCGCCGATCTTGAATAGTTTGGGTGGGATCTTGCCCACGAGTGCCTCCACCAAGGTCAATGCTCCCCGTCCACCAGCCCCCTGTGGCGCCGGGGATCCTTGCCAGAGATGCACTTTACACTTTATAAAGTATCCTGCAACAGCAGATGAGCCCGACGCAACGTCAGCCAACCTCAGTCGCTGTGCTGCGAATCGTCCGGGCACCCCGGAACCGGATCATGACCGCCCCTGCTGAAAGGATTGCAGCGCAGCAATCGGCCAGTGGTCAAGTAGATGCCCCGCCAGGCTCCATGTCGTTTCAGTGCCTCGATACCGAATTCACTGCAACTCGGTTGGAAACGGCACATCGGCGGAAGCCACGGCGAGATGCCGCGCTGGTAGACCCGGATGCAGCCCAGAAGAAAGCGCACACCGATGCCATCGCTGGGTCGCTGACGAAGGGAATCGGCTCCCATCGGTTCGCTCATCCACGAACTCGATCCTGTACCGAGATCCCGATCAACTGCCGCGCCTCCTCCGTCAGATCCTGATAGGAGAGGGCAGCACAGCCGGGACGTGGAATGAAGATGATGTCTCGCATCTCGGGAGCCTGGTCTCGATGAATGCGGAAGATTTCCCGAAGACGTCGCTTGAGTCTATTTCGGACCACAGCGTTTCCGACCTTACGACTGACCGCAAGTCCGATGCGTGACCACTCTGTCCCAGAGGGAAGGATCACAGCCTGTAGATGATCAGTCCTTCGGCGCTTCCCCCGAGCAAACACTCGCTGGAAATCCGCCTTGGCCCGAATCCGACTGCGCGATGGCAATCGTTGTCCAGCAGGCCCAGAAATGGCCATCAGGAGTTCGGAGCTCCATCTGCGACATGATGTCCGTTGCGGTTTCTCGCCTGTTCAAGACGGAACTCTGCAACACGATCTGCGGCCTCTGCGGGAGTCAGGTTCTCACGGCGAGATGTTTCAAAAACCTCACGCAATCCGTCGTAGATGTTTTCAATCTTGCGGACTGCAGTACGCTCGTTGTAACCCTGCTCCCTGACTTCCACCGACACATTGATGATTCCCCCCGCATTGATGATGAAATCGGGGGCATAGAGAATCCCCCGTGAATACAGGGCATCGGCGTGTTCACTCCTCAGCAGCTGGTTATTGGCGCATCCTGCCACGACCTGTGCCTTCAGCAACGGGATCGTGTCATCATTGAGAACACCTCCCAGTGCACATGGCATGAAGACATCGCAATCGACCGAGTAGATCTCATCCTGAGGCACAACTTCGACACCCGGAAGAGCGGCATACTCTTCGCAACGTTCGTCGTTGATGTCCGCGACGGTCACGGTCGCACCCAGCATCGAAAGGCAGCGAACCACATCGCCACCGACCTGACCCAGTCCCTGAACCGAATAACGAAGTCGATCGAGATGGCTGGTTCCGAAACGCTCCTCTGCACAGGCGAACAGGCCCCGGATCACGCCACGTGCCGTGAAAGGAGAGGGATTACCGCTCGAACCAGAAGACCGTGACAATCCGGTGACATAACTGGTCTCCTCGCGTAACCACTCCAGTTCCCGGATGCCGATTCCGACATCTTCTGCGGTGATGTACCGACCCTCGAGAGTCTCGATGAATCGACCCATCGCTCGAAATCGCTCCTCGGTGAGATCAGTTTCTCGATCACCAATGATGACAGCCTTGCCTCCACCGAGTCCGGTATTGGCACAAGCACTCTTGTAGGTCATACCGCGAGCGAGCCTCAACACATCGGTGAGTGCTTCTTCTTCGCTGGAATAATCCCACATCCGCAGTCCGCCGAGGGCCGGCCCCAGCGTCGTATCATGGATGGCGATGAGAGCGTGTAATTGGGATGCGGAGTCCTCTGCGACCACGACGGTTTCGTATCCATCGACGGGAATCTGACGAATCTTCAAGTTTGCACCTCGGATTTCATACTCAGAGTTGGCTCCCGGCAGCATCCATGACAGGGTCTGATCTGGCTGCGTTTCCTGGCTCAGGGCCACCCATGTGGCGGCGACATTCGGAATCCCCACTGGGGCCAGGAGGGTCTCTACCCCCAGGATTGGATCAATTTTCTTACCGTGGGCCCCCGACAAACGATGTCATCGGGTCCCCGGATTCCCCTTGCGAACCACCTGTATCCTACCCGGGACGCGGTCCACTCTGTAGCGATTCTGGAGTGAGAAAGTAATCCACCAAATGCCATCCAACTCCTTTATTTAGAAGACTTTGTGTATTTCAATAGTGGTTGGATCACTCCTTGCATACCTCCGCTCCGGAGGGTAGATCGAAGAGGATCCCGAGTTCCTGGAGTCGACCGTTGCAATACCAGACCTTTCTCTCAAAACGCTACTTGAAGCGACGCTGGGCGCCGTGGGCCGCAACGGTGGCGGTCGCGCTCGGGGTCTTCTCGTTGATCTCGGTGCTGGCGGTGATGGAGGGTTTCAAACTCGAGATGAAGGAGCGCATCCGCGGGAGCCTCTCGCACCTGGTGGTGAAGGGGAGCGCCATGCGCTTGCTGGTCGGAGAGGATCCGCTACTGCAGGCCGCTCGCCAGACGGAGGGAGTCGAGGCTGCCAGCCCCTTCATCGAAACCCTCGCCATCTACAAGTCCACCGTACTCGACTACTGCATCCTGCGCGGCATCGACCCATCGACAGAACCCGAGGTCTCCGATTTCGATCTCTACCTACTCAGCGACGATGAGATTGAACAGCTGCAGGCAGACCCGTTCCGGATGCTCCCCGAAGATCGGCCACCGCCAGATCCCCAGAGGGTGGCGGATGTCTTCTCGCTCGAGCGACGCCGCCAGATGCTGCGATGGAACTTGCGCGGCGATGCCGGGGTGGGATTCGCTGAGGAAGCCCCCCCCCAGGGGTTGGTGGTCGGGATCGAAGCGCTACGCAGCGGCCGACTGGCGCTGGGTGATATCGTTCAACTCTCGACCTACTCACCAGTCTCCTACGAACCCAGGATCGGTAAGTTCATCGTGGTCGGTGCCTTCCAGTCCGGGGTCTACGAGCAGGATCAGCGCTGGGCCTACTCCGATATCCGTGCACTTCAGCAACTCCTCGACCTGTGGGATGAAGAAGCACAGGACATGCGCATCTCGGGGATCTCACTGCGATTGGCAGACTACTCCCAGGCATCCCAGATCAAGGACCAGATCCATCAAGAAATCTCCCGCAGAATGGATCTCGACCCGACCGAGGAAGATGCGATTCCATGGCGATCGCTGGAGGTCAAGACCTGGGAGAATCAGCGCGAAAATCTGCTCCAGGCGGTCGAGATCGAAAAGCGAATCATCGCGGCGATGATGCTACTGATCGTCGCCTTCGCCGCCGCCATGATCTTTCTCATCTTGATGCTGCTGGTGATCGAGAAGAACCGCGATCTCGGAGTTCTACGCGCACTCGGCGCCACTCGTAGCGGCGTCGTCCAGCTGGTGTTGAAGCAAGGGATGTTTCTTTGCATCACCGGAGCAGCCATCGGCCTGCTCGGCGGCTGGTTACTGACAGAGAACATCAATGCGGTCCATGAATCGATCTACCGAGCCACAGGCCTGAGGCTGTTTCCACCCGACATCTACTACCTCGAACAAATTCCTGCGCACCTACGCTGGCAAGACATGGTACTGGTCTGTGCACCAACCCTCATCTTCGGTTTCTTCGGCAGCCTGTTCCCGGCGCTGTGGGCCGGAAGAAGAGATCCGATCAAGGCGCTGCATCATGAATGACCTCCAGCCAGCTCTACCGGTCCTCAGTGCCCGAGATCTGTGCCGGGAATTCTCCCTTCCCGGGGACCGCTCTCTCGAGGTGCTACGCCATCTCGATCTCGACATTCACGAGGCGGAGATGGTGGCCATCGTCGGCCTCAGTGGGGTCGGGAAGAGCACCTTGCTGCACTGCCTCGGCCTGCTCGACACCCCGTCCTCGGGACAGATCACCTATCGCAGCGGTGGTCAGACATGGCAATCCCCAGGACTGAACGAACCGCAGCGCTGCGGCCTTCGAAATCAGTTCATCGGCTTCGTCTTTCAGTTCTTTCACCTGCTGTCCGATCTCGACGTGCTCGAAAATGTCATGCTCCCGGCCATCGTCGGAACACCGAAAAGCGATTGGAAGCAGCGCAAGCCGCAGATCGAAGCGAAAGCTCGCACCTTGCTCGAAACGGTCGGACTCGCCGGCCGTGAAGAGCAAGCTCCTGGCACTCTTTCCGGAGGGGAACGCCAGAGAGTGGCGATCGCCAGGGCCCTCATCAATAATCCACGGCTATTGCTCTGCGACGAACCCACCGGAAATCTCGACTCCAGCACCAGTGAGAAGATCCACACCCTCTTGCGACAGTTGCACGAGGATCTTGGCACATCGATCCTGGTCGTGACCCACGATCCAGACCTGGCCTCCCGGGCAGACCGCAGGCTCGCCATGATCGATGGGCGATTCGAAAAATCAGCGGACCATCCCAGCGACTGATCTAGTTCGATTCGATCGAGCAGGATGCCCAATCCTCCGGCACTTCATGAGAAGCCATCAGCACCGAACTGCCTTCGGTACACAGTAAATCGAGCAAGGCTTGCATCCGTTGACGCCCATCCTGGTTCTGTGCAGAGAAGGGCTCATCCAGAAGCAGTAACCGCCCGGGAATGATCACTGCCCGGAGCAGTTCAGCACGCTGCGCCTCTCCACCAGACAACTGGGCAGGAAATCGCTGGAGCCGATCGGAGATGGCCAGTTGCTCTGCCAGGGCTGCGATCCGTGAATCAAGTTTGCGCTTCTTTCCACCGACCAGGCGACATTGCGCCTCGATGCTCAGATGTGGCCACAGTCCCCGCTCTTGCCCCATCCATCCGATGCCTCGTTGCCACGGTTCAGCACCATCTGCACCGCTGGCGATCGACTGACCGGCGATACTCAGGGTCCCCGACTGGACCGGCAGCAGACCTGCAATCGCCAGCAAGAGACTGCTCTTGCCAGCGCCATTGGGACCGGTCAGGGCCAGTTGCTCCCCCACCTCCAGTTGCAACGTCACCGGTCCGATCACCGCAACCCCGCGGGTGACCACGCATTGATCCAGGTCCAGCGCGAGTTCTCGGTGCGCCATCAGTCCCCCCTCTTCCAGCAACGGCCAACCAGCAGCGCCAGGGTTGCGCCCAGCAGCGCCAGCACCAGCGCCAGCCTCGCCGCCTGCTCATCATTGCGAAAGTGCATCAACTGATGAAGTTCAAGGGCGGTGGATGGATGGCCGGGCGGGGCGAGCAATAACGTCGACTCCACCTCGCCCAGTACCAGGGCGACACCGATTCCAACCGCCGGAATCAACACCGGCAGCGCCCGCGGCAGGCGAATTCTCCAGCGTGCCACCGTCGGCGAGAGCAGATGTGCGGCCACTCGTTCCGAAGCAGGCAGGACACAGGTCGCCACGAAACCACCCGCTGCAGCAAGCGCACCCAGTTTACACATTTGGGTGATGGTCAGCAGGAAGGGTAGATCATCGAGCCACAGCGGAAGAAATGGTCGGTAGATTCTGGCCACGGCGATGGCGCCCAGGCTTCCCGGCAACATCGTCGGCAGACAGAGTAACAGCAGGCCGATGCGATGGCCCCCATCCGCCAGTCGCCAGCCACACAAGATCGCCACGACCGAGGCCAGTAGCGCACGAGGCAATTCTAGCCCGATCGAAGACACCGCATCGACCAGTTCCTCCCCTGCAATCGCTACTTCACTGGCACGAGGCCAGGCGGTGTAGAACAGTACCAGTATCAGTGCCAGCGCCGGCAACACCCGAAGAAACAGGAACCGGTTGGCCCATGGTAACCGCGGTAATCCATGCACTTGATTGAGGTGGCCCGCCCTTGCAGGCTCGTCGCCCGATGAGGTGAGGAAGTAAATCGCTGGGACCAGCAGCGTCATCATCACCATCGCAAGTCTCCAGCCTTCTGCCGCATCCCCGACCGTCAAACGGGCGAGGATTCGCTGGGAGACCGTTTCAACTCCTGCGTAGGAGGGCAACTCTGCGGCCGGCAACAATAACAACAGGAGCAGTCCGGCACATCGGAACGCCGCCGGTCGCAATCCGCGCAGACGAGCGACCAGAGCCACCCCGGGAGGCAGTGAGCGCAGCGCTCTCTCCTGGGCACGAGGCCACATCGATACCGCGGCCAGTAAGATCGCTGCCGCAACCGGTGCCCAGCGCAAGGAAAGCAACAGAACTGCTCCGACCTCATCGCGAACTGTCGCTCGCAAGGTCGAGGCTCCGACGCAAGCCTGAACGGCAGAAGCCAGAGCTGCCGGAGGGATCAAGAAGGATGCCAGTAACAGGATCAGGATGAAGCCTCGCAGCGGACCACGAGTTCCCGCCAGCAGAATGGCATCGACGAGTCCGATCAGCGTCGCAAGCAATGCAGCCATCGCCACGACCCGGATGGTCGACAGCACCACTAGCAAATCGGCCGCTGCCACGATTGAAGTCTCCGGCTCCGGAGAGAAGACTTGATCCTCGATTGCGACCATGACGATCGGGATGTAGAAACCGATCATCACTGGAAGCAACGGAAAGATCATCCCGACCGCACGATTCTTCAAGGGTTCAACAGGATCCTTTCCGCTTCTCGAATCGCCTCATGGAGCTGCCCAGCGGCCTCACTCCAATCGATTTCCAGCGGTTCGAATCGAGAGAGTGACAGGCCACTGGCAATCACCGGAACTTCAGTTCTCAGCGGAATCTGGCGACTGGGGGAATTTGCCAACCACTCCTCCACTTCCTCACGAAGTAACCAGCGTGCCAGTTCATCGGCCTCTTCTGGGTGCGGACACCCCTTCACCACGGCCACCACATTGGGTAGCAGTATGACCCCATCTTCCGCCAAGAAACCCTCACCGATGGAAGCCCCCCTTCGGCGAACCACTTCAACATCATCGGTATCGGTGAGTCCTACCCAGGCTTCGCCTGAGAGCACCCGATCTCGGCTAGATGAGTTCGACGAGGCGATCTGTATTCGATTGTCTTTCCAACCCTGAAGTAACTCGCGATATCTTTGCGCTCCAAGAGTGACCCTCAGTATCGCCAGATGGCTACCGGTGGTTCCAAACCTCGGATCAGCCATCACCACTTTTCCAGAAAGACTCGGATCGATCAGTCCCTTGACCGAACGAGGAATCGCGGCACTCGCCAGCGATTCCGGATGGACCGCCACGACTCGTGCACGAGCGGCGAATCCACACCAGAGATTGCCCGCATCTCTCCAGCGAGAATCAATCCCCGGCCCCGCTCCCTCGGGGAGAGTGTCGTAGTGACCCTCCTGCGCCAGTTGCACCGCCCTCAACGGCTCATTGGACCAGTGAACATCGCACCGTGGTCGCTTCTGTTCGCTACG
>DUAN01000028.1 GCA_012960845.1 Planctomycetota bacterium
TCCCGACGCGGAGCAGATTCCCGGCGTGGTCTGGACTCCCGACGTGGCGCGGACTCTTGACGAGCCGCAGGCTCACCTCTGGTGGTCTTGGGGCTCATCTGTGTCGGTTCTCGTCGCGGCGCAGAGACCTCTGGCAGAGACATGTCCTCCAGATCGATCTCGAGCCGGTCGGAAGCCTGGTCGGTCTCGATCAACAGATCAAAACTCTGGCGCGCTGCGGGGTCCAGATCGGGATGTGCAACGATCACCTGGCTCAGCTCTTGGCTCAGCCGAGGGAGCGCCTGAAGGGTTCGCAAGACCCGCTCACGGTCCATCGCTGGGAACGGTTCATCGAGGAAGAGAAACTGTGGCGCACCCGTGACCGCCCGCACAAAAGCCTGGGCAAAGGCGAGACGGAAGCCGAAGGAAAGCCCCTGCAAGGTGCCTCCCGAGAGCTCATGAGTCTGCAAGAAATCACTCTTTTCTCCAGTGAAGAGACGGATCTCGAACTCTGGCGTCACCTGAGCATCACGGTAGCGTCCGCCGGTCAGATGCGGCAGCAGTCGGCACAGTCCCTTGCCAAGACTTGGACCGGCACGCATCCGCACCGACTCGATGGTTTCATCGAGCAACTCGACCAGCAGTCGATGAATGTCCATCTCATCACGAATCGCCAGTGACTTCTTGCGACTCCCGTCAGAAACCTCGGACAACGCCTGGCGACGCCCGTCCTGATTCTGATACTCACGAATTTCCGACTGGATGCGATCACTTTTGGAGCGTAGGCGCTTGACCGAGTCACTGGACTCATCCAGAGATTTACGACGCTCCTTGAGGGTCGCGCGCACTCGATCGAGTGCACTCTTCAACTTTCCCGCCAAGAAATCGCCTGGCAGATCGCCCATGACTCGGTGGATCTCACGGCGAGCAGCACGCAAAGATTCCAGGTGTTCTTGCACAGAACGGACCCGACATTCTCCGATGTCGTCGCCGGGATCGAGCCCACCCGATGAACGGGATACGTGTGCCCTCGCCGCTTCCAATGAACTGCTCCCGACATCCTGCTCCATCTGCAATCGCGACAGGATGCCCTGAGCATCGAAGATCTTCTGCTGACATTGAGATGCGCGGGTCGACAACCAACAGGCAGCGACGAACAGGAAGGCAAAGAATGCAGCCACCAGAAAGCCGATGCCCTTTTCCGGCTCCATCTGGGCCAGGAATTGAATCTCCTGGCCGATGCCCCAGTCCAGTTCAAGATCGAGGCCAAGCACCATCCCGACCAAGCCAGCGATGAAGAGCACCAAGGCTCCTGCGCGATGGCGCACCCGCGAGGTCGAGGAACTGCGAATCTCTTGCTCCTGAATCTCTTTCTCGGTGCCAATCGATCCCTCTTGATCTCCTTCGAGACGTGCTTTTAACGACTCGATGGAGTCGATCACGCACTGCTCGAGATCTGCGCGGATCTTGCATGCATCGGAGATCTGCTCCAATCCGTCGCGCAGCGGAGTGATGATGGAATCCTGGTCGCGCAAAGGCTCCGGAGCCAGGTCCGCTTGTAGCAACCCGATCAATCCATTGCTCTTTCTCAGCGACTCGGAAGCGATCAGGGTATCGAGAGATCGCAATTCGACCTGGATCTTCTGAACCTCGTCACGCTTTTTCAGTTCCTGCTCGACCAGTCGTTGCATCTCACGCCCGTGAGCGCGAGCTTCCTCCACCTTGGTATCTCTGACCGTCAGTTCCTCTTCGAGGTCTGGAATCTTGTCGATGTTGGGTTGTAGACGCTGAATGTGCAGCTCATTGCGATGGATCTCTTCCTGCACCGAGGTAAAATCTTTCTCCAGCAGGTCGAGGGCCTGACTCGCTTGCCCCCGCGCTCCCTGGAGCACATCGATCCCCGCCACCCGATCGAGAAAGGACCTGAACTGCTCCGGGGTGGTGACCGATTCCCGCTCTGCCAGGTAGAAGGAGTGCATCGTTTCTCCGGCGCCGAGGTGAAAGCGTCTCTGCACTTCTCGCTGCACCTGGAGTGCTCCCGAGGCGATCTCTTCTCCCGGCGGCCCCCCCGACTTGTCGATCCGCATCAGTCGCGCAAAGGAGGTGCCGAAGCGGTCCATCTCACGCCAGATCCGATACCCTTCATCGGCGTGTTCGAAATCGAGTTCGACCACACAATGATCATCATCCCAGTGAATCAAGTCGGTGATCGAGCCGCGTACCATGTGATGGGTTGAACCGAAGAGAGCGAACTGGAACAGTTGCCCGATACTCGACTTGCCACTCTCGTTGGGTCCGACAATTCCGATCAGGGCACGACGGGGAAAGTTATCGATGCGGAGTTTTCTGAACTTCAGGAATCCCTCGGCTCGAAGGCTGCGAATCAGCAAGACGCCCTCCTCGGACCCGTCTCCTGGTCGTAATCCTGCTCTGCGATGAACTTCTCTCCGAGACGACGCGCCTGCTCGTATTTGCGTAAGCTCTCGGCATCGACCTTGCCTTCAAAAGCTCTCTTCTTCATCTCGAACAGTCGCCGGAACTCCTCGAGAGGTGGACGGATCGCCAGGCCATCGAGAAGCCAGCCGGTGGCATCGTTCTCGGTGGCATCAGCGGGTTCGGAGTCTCTCTCGACTCCACCATGGCGGCGTCTCGGCATCGTTTCTCGATCCTGCCCGGGTCTGGGGAAATGGAAATGTCGGGCTCACTGATTGTGAAGCCCACGAGATTGCTTTCAAGTTGCTTCAGCAAACGATCGCAGCAAGAAATGCCTGCTCCACCGCATCGGCTTGTCCCTCTCCCATCGCCTGGATGTGCCCCTGACGAAGCTCCTCACCCCGATGGGACAGTTCGATCCTCAGATGTCGCGGTGGGAGCATCGACTCGACCCGTTCCGCCCATTCCACCGCAATCACCCCCTCTTGATGCCATTCCTGCCAGCCGTGAAGCGCCAGTTCGGTCGGATCTTCGAGGCGATAGGCGTCGACATGAAGCAGTGGCACCACTCCTCGGTGGAGTGAGGCGATGGTAAAGGTCGGGCTGCGAACCCGGCCATCGAGAGCCATTCCGCGGGCCAGACCACGCACCAGAGCAGTTTTTCCCGCTCCCAGATCCCCGTACAGACCCATCACCAGGCCGGCCCGGGCAACAGCGCCGATGCGCTCACCTAGCGCCTCGGTCTGGGCCTCGGAGGCGAGCATCAGCCGCGTCGATGGAGTTTTGGATTCGGTCACGGTATCTGCCTTTCCGAAACGGCGAGCCTATCGGGCACCTGGAAGGGGAACAACCCTGGTAGCGCGAAGCCGTTTCACACGCAAGGATGGAGTCGTGATGTGGGCCCGACCGGCGACTCCGAGTCATCACCGCAGATCGATCGATGCTGTTCAATGATCCGGTTCGAAAAGGTTTTCAACCGCCGGAAGTGGAAAGAAGAGGTCTTGAGAGAGTCATGGTGTTGCGCTTGAAGTTCACCCTGCTGCTGGTGACGTGGCTCCTGCTGCCACTTCTGATGGTGTGGAGTGCCGCTCCACAGGCGGTAGTTTCACAGGAGTACGAGTTGCCTGGCCCCCCCGCCGCAGGTCCGGGGCGAATCCCCCATCACCAGGATGTGGATTCGCTGATGCAGATCTCCCGACGAGCCGGCGAGAATCCTGCCGCGGCAGCCCAGCAGTTGCAAGACTGGCTCGAGACGCGGCATGGATCGCTGATCTTTCCACTGCGGACCATCTCGATCGGCAGCCGAGGAACCCTTCGCATCGGGCGTGCAACTCGGCAACTGGAACGATTTGCCCGGTCGCTGCCGGAGGGCTTTCTCGATGTGGCCCTCAAACGCCTCGGTCCGATTCCCATCGATGAAGCCCATCCGCTGGTCTGGCAACCCGATCGAACAACCGAGGCGAATCGTGCCCTGCAAGAGGCGCTCGAGCGAGCCGATCGAAGTGCCGCCTGGGCACTCCTGCAGCGTCCTGGAATTGGCGCAGGGATCGACCCCAATTGGCTGCGCTGGCTGGCGGGCACGCCTCCACTGCAAGGGCCATGGAGGCGCAGTGACGGACCGTTGATCCAGTCACCGGTACAGTCGGCGGCGAGCCGCGTCGAGGGTTCACTGGCGATCCCGATGCCGGAGACCGGTCCGGAGGCGACCGCCCATCGCAAGGCCAAGGTGTGGACGCGGCGCCATCCGCTGTCGGACCTGTTCCCGCTACTGGGCCAGAGGACGGCACTGTTCGGCAACGGCCATCGTGTAGTGGCGATCGATCTGGATGAACCGACCCGAGAAGCATGGCAATGGCAGGTCCCACGCCCCGATGAGTCCCCCGGTCGCACCCAACTGCCCTTCATCAGTGTTCCCGAGATTCCGGTCAGCAGCGGTGATCGCTGCGTCTTCCTGTTACGAACGCCACGTAAATATCAGCAACCTTCCACCAACATCATTCTCGAGAGTGGGCCGTGGAAAGATCGTGGCTGGCTGGAAGCGGTAGTGCTCGAAATTCCAGATCCACAGAAACCTCCCATCTCCTCCTGGGTCGCCCCCATCGCCAGCGAGGGATTCAGCGCCTGTCCGGTGCCGCTGATCGAAGGCGATCGGCTATGGCTGCTGGCGACACGAGGTTGGTCGACCCTCGAGACGTGGGTGTTCGCCTTCGATCTGGCCGCAGGCAAGGAACTGTGGCGCCGTCAACTCGAAGTAAGAGAACTGGAAGCCCACGCTCTCAATGATCTTCGCGACAAGATCCTCTCCGCTTCGCTGGCACGTTCTGGAGATGATCTTCTGGTGAGTCGTTCCGGCGGAGCCATCGAATGCCTGTCCGCCAGTAGCGGAGCACATCGCGCCACCTTGCATCTGCCACGGTGGCGCTTCGAGGAGTTGCCGAGCCTCAGTGATATTCGCTGGGGCAACCAGCGTTTCCTCGCCTACCCGGGATTACGACCCCGCTCCAACTCACCGATCCAGGTGCCGGAGGATGAGTCGAGCCCGTGGCTTCTATTGCCCCCGGATGGACGGATGTTGATCGCCCTCGAGATAGATTCCTGGCACATCCGCTGGAGCCATCCGGTGGGGCGCCAGACCTCGCTGCTGGGGATCGTCGATGGCATCGCCTGGCTGTTCGATGGGAGCATCGAGGTGGGGCAAAGGACGATTCACCTGACCGGTCTCGACCCACGCAATGGTGAACTGGTGGCGGGACCGTGGACCATCGCCCTGACGGCACAATCGATGACCGAAAAGGAGGATCCCGCAACGCTCCAGGCGCCACTGCTGCGGGGCCAACCGAGGATCTTCTCCGGCCGTATCTGGATCCCTTCCGCTGCCGGTATCGAGGTCCACTCGCTGCGCGATGGCTCCTCGTTGGCAATCCTACCGTGGCCGGAGGGATCGAGGGGAGGCACTCCGCTGCCGCTCGAGGGTGGTGAACTGCTGATCGCTCGACGCGCCGATCAGTCGATGCCATCGAGCAGTGTGATCGAGTTGGTGAGGCCGATCCCGCAACAGGATGAAGCCCAAGATGAAGCCCAAGATGAAGCCCAAGATGAAGCACAGGAGGAAATCTCTGAGGAGGTCAAAGATGAGCGTTAAAAAAGCCGACGAATCCACGCCCTAGGCGGCGTCTTCAGGCTCCGAAGTGATCGCCCGGCTCATGAAATCCACCTCGAGGCGAGGGGCTTTCACCCATAGATTTTCCAGGTCGTAATATTCCCGTGCTTCCTCCTCGAACAGGTGAATGACAATTTCACCATGATCCAGGCAATACCAGCGGGAGTCGTCTCGGCCGTGAAAGCCGATCCTGGGCAAGTGCATCGGCTTGAGGAATCGTTCGACCGAGTCCCCCATCGTTCGGACCTGACGCGCCGATCGCCCGGAAGCGAGGATGAAGTAGGAAGAGATGTGGATCATCTCTCGTACACGCAATACCAGGATCTGGTCCGCCTTCTGATCAAACAGAAAACGAGCCGTATCGGCAGCGATCAACTCCAGTTGTTCCACACCCCGGCTTGCTTGCGAGTTCACGTTCAGATCCATTCGATACCTTTCGATCCTACAGAGAGTATCAGGCCAATCCCCTGCCACAAGTCCAGATGAAGAGAAGCCGCCCACCGGCAACCGGCGGGCGGCCCCTCGAGGATGGATCAGAACAAATCAGTCTACCCGGCCATCTTCAGGAACAGCGGCACGAACACCAGACTGACAATCGTCATCAACTTGATCAGGATGTTCAGGGAAGGCCCACTGGTGTCCTTGAAGGGATCACCAACAGTATCACCCACCACCGAGGCCTTATGTGCCTCGGAGCCCTTGCCGCCATGCTGCCCCGTCTCGATGTACTTCTTGGCATTGTCCCAGGCACCACCGGCGTTCGACATGAAGATGGCAAACAGCACTCCGGTAGCCAATGAACCCGCCAGCAGTCCGCCGAGTACCTGCATCGACCAGCAGCCGACCGCAACCGGCACCACGATGGCGAGGAATCCAGGTAACACCATCTCGCGCAGCGATCCCTTGGTCGAGATCTCGACGCAGGCGGCATAGTCAGGTTTTCCGGTGCCCTCGAGGATTCCCGGAATCTCACGGAACTGACGACGCACCTCTTCGATCATCGAGCCCGCCGCCTTACCCACCGCCTTCATCGTCAAGGCGGAGAAGAGGAAGGTCATGGCAGCCCCGAGGAACAGTCCGATGGTCACGTTGACATTGAGGATGTCGAGATTCTCGAAGATCGCTGGATCCAGTTCGAGTTCCTTGAGGCCAGCTTTCACTTCATTGGAGTACGTATTGAAGAGGGCCAAGGCGGTCAGCGCAGCAGATCCAATCGCAAAGCCTTTACCGATGGCAGCTGTCGTATTCCCGACTGCGTCGAGTGCATCGGTACGCTGACGAACTTCGGGATCACAACCGGCCATCTCGGCGATTCCCCCGGCGTTGTCCGCCACCGGTCCGTAGGCGTCGATGCCGAGCGAGATGCCCAGCGTCGAGAGCATGCCGACGGCACTGAGGGCGATTCCGTAGAGGCCACCGAAGTGATGTGCGGAGTAGATCGCCACACAGATCCAGATCACCGGCCACACCGTCGATTGCATTCCGATGGCCAGTCCACTGATGATGTTGGTTGCTGTTCCCTGCTCCGAATCTGCGGCAATCTTACGCGCATGAGGCGCCTGCTCGGAGGTGTAGTGCTCGGTGATCTTTCCGATGATGATCCCGAGCAGCAGGCCTCCGACCAGCGTTCCGTAGATACCCCACTTGGTGGCACCCTCGGCGAAGGGAAGATTGTCCCCAGGCAGTTTGGTGAAGACGAAGGCGGCCAATCCGGCGAAGATGACGCTTGCGGTCAACAGGCCATTGAACAGCGCCGAGTGGACCTTGCTCTCGTCATTGGTCTTGACCACTGCGGTCCCGATGATGGAGGAGAGGGTTCCCAGGGCACAGAGGACCAGTGGCAGTGCCACCCACGGCATCGCAACATCGACATTGGCGACGCCGAATGCGGTCAGTCCCAGTGCCATGCAGGCGATCACCGATCCGACGTACGATTCGAACAGGTCGGCACCCATTCCCGCCACGTCCCCGACGTTATCACCGACGTTGTCGGCGATGGTGGCCGGGTTGCGCGGGTCATCCTCGGGGATTCCCGCCTCCACCTTGCCGACCAGGTCAGCGCCCACATCGGCAGCCTTGGTGAAGATGCCTCCACCCACCCGGGCAAAGAGCGCGATGCTGGAAGCACCGAAGGAGAATCCAAAGAGCGGCTTGATGAAGTTCTCTCCAGGAGCTGTGGTATCGAGCCAGTAGATGAACAGTGCCGAGACTCCGAGCAAGCCGAGGCCCACCACGGTCAATCCCATCACCGCTCCCGATCGGAAGGCCACGGTGAGTGCGCCGGTGAGACCTTTCTTGGCAGCCTCGGTGGTCCTGACCGCACTCATGGTTGCGGTCTTCATGCCGATCCAGCCGGCCACTCCACTGGCGAGAGCG
>DUAN01000029.1 GCA_012960845.1 Planctomycetota bacterium
CAGCGAGGGCTACATATCCCTCCAGGCCGAGAGCCACCCGACCGAGTTCCGCAAGATCGAGTTACAGAAGTTGGATCCGCAGTAGCGAGAAACCTGCCTTTGCATCTCTGGGCTGGGGTTGTGCAGGCTTGCAGCGTAGAGGTGCTACAGGCAATTCCATCGCCGGGACTCACTCCCGAAAACAATTCGTGTCCGATTCCACAGCGGAGCGGGATCTACGATGGGCGGTAGTTCCAGCAAGCGAAGTGCCTGCGGATCCGCACCGCTCGACAAGGAGAAGTGATGAACAGATTTCAGATCATGATACTGTCAGTGATGGTGGCTTCGCTGGTCGGTTGCTCGACTCCCGTCTCGAGTTACACCACCGCCACGGCAACGGTGCTCAAGGTGTACACCGCGAGCGATGTGGCAGGCCATGCATTCATCGCCTATGTCGTCAACCACAACGGAGTGGATGTGGTGATCAGTGATACCCTGGCGAGATCCAGTCACAAGGTGGGCGACACCATCCAGTTCATGGAGATGAAGATGCAACTCTCGGGGGGACAGGTCAAGACGATCGCGTACTCGATCTTAGGATAGATGATCGGGCGTTGTATCCCTGAACCAAGCAATGGAGCTCTGAGGTCGATAGGCGATCAGGGAAACTGAAGCCTGGTACCTGCGACGGGATGCTGGATCCTCTTTCACGACATGTTTCCCATCCTGCTGTTCAGTTTTTTGAGTCCCATGCCGATGATCAGGGCAACTAAACCACCGATCAGAAGAGTGCCGGGGGTGGCATCGAAGTAGACGAACCACTGGGTGAACAGGTGAATCCCGCCGAAGATGGCCATTGCATTGACGGTCCATCGTAGATTTCGTCGCCATGCCCATGCCGCGACGGTGAAGATGGCAATTGCCCAGGTCACGGCATAAACCCGTTCATCGATGATGACCTCGCCTCGCCACGGGCTACCCCTTTCAACACGCTCGCCCCAGAGAGACCCGACCCAGAATCCGGCGTTGACAAGAAATACGCTGGTTCTTGCCGACAGGATGGCGAGTCTTCGGTAATCCGTTGGCACCCGGCTCGAGAGTTGATACAGACCGAAGGCCCCGATCGAGAACAGGATCACCGTGGTGCTCGGGTCCTTCATTTCCAGTGTATATTGGTGGGGCTCACTGGAGCTGGCGCAGATGGTCACCGATAACGCCAATGTCGCCAGCACTACCAGCAGCCCACTCCTGGCCACGAGGCTGAACAGGGCAAGGAGAGCAGTCACCGCCACCAGGGCACCCACGCTTTCTGGGTACAGATCGATGATCGCTGCGCCGACCAGCAGGACTCCCATCAAGGTGCAGGTTTGGGCGAGGATCATCCATCGTGTCC
>DUAN01000030.1:0-489 GCA_012960845.1 Planctomycetota bacterium
AGAAGGTCCAGGTGCTGGTCGATTCGGAAGATCTGAGGCAATTGTGTGGCGAAGGCGCGGTGGCGATCACCTTTCCGGTCAAGCGCGGTCGAGTGCTCCACGTGCTGTCGCACTTTGGCAAGCAGAGTAGTTCGGACAATGAAGCGACCATCGAGAATATCCTCGTCAACTTCCTGTTGCAGGTGAGGATCCG
This sequence comes from Planctomycetota bacterium, assembly GCA_012960845.1. GTDB lineage: Bacteria > Planctomycetota > UBA8108 > UBA1146 > UBA1146 > QNYK01. The sequence continues at coordinate 194 of DUAN01000030.1, forward strand.
TGCCGGCGGCATGCGATAGCCCACAGGCACGCCTTGCACCGTGGGATCCGCTGGAGTGAACCTGCTCAAGTTGACTCCTTGCCAGGGAGGGTCTACCGTGCTCAGAGGAGCGAAGGGGTCCGGTCTAGTGGGAAACAAGCACGCTGACGCAATTGCTACGGTGACGTAACTGACGTAACTGCTGCGGTGCTGCTCAAACTATGGCGAGGGAAACCGCACCGGGCACCAACATTGCCGTATGGATCTTCGAGATCCAGAGTGGGGAAATTTCTTTGAAACTGATTCGACCTGGAGTT
>DUAN01000030.1:566-7916 GCA_012960845.1 Planctomycetota bacterium
TCGCACCTCATCATCTCGCACCTCATCATCTCGCACTCCGGCATCTCGCGCTCCAGCATTGCGCAGTCATTCATGCCGTGCGGCACAGAAGATTTCCAGTACACAGCAGAGTTCCAGCTTTCTCCATCACCTGGGTTGGTCGCTGATGCTGTTGCTGGTGGTGTCGACCGGCGTCAGTGCCCAGCAGGGTGCCCAGCAAAGTGCCCGTGGGCTGTTCGGTACCGATGAGGATTTCACTCTCTCCTATGATCGACTCGAGGCGGATGTCTCGACCGAGGGGGGTGGCCGCTCACTGGTGGTGCTTGGAAATGTGGTCTTCGAGGGGCGAGGATTCGCCCTGAGGGCCGATGCCGTGGGGATTTTTATCGAGGGTGTGGACGCAGAGAGCGGACCGATTCACCCGCGGATTCTCGCCATCGGCGAGGTCCTTCTCTCACGAGGAGAACAAACATTCCAGGCCAGCACCATCTTTCTCGATGTCGACGAACAACAGATGGTTCTTTCCGATGCTCGCCTTCGCATCAGTCAGGAGTTGCTCGAGAAATTGAGATCGATCCCGACCGACGATCCGCTACGGAGCCGTCTGGTCGCTGAATCTTGGGTCGCAGGCGTTTCCGATGTCGCTGAAGGTGCCCCCACTAGATCTCACCTTGGCATCGAGGCGCAACGACTTCGAGTTACCGATTTTCGTGATGTCGAGGGGGAGGGGATCACCGTCACCACCGACCAGTTCTTCGATCCCGAATGGGCGCTGGTGGCGAAAGTGGCCCGCGCCAGGTCCCGCAAGGAACTGGGCCAGCGTGCCGATGAAGACCTTCCGGGCGGTTACATCATCGATGTCGAAGACGCTCGATTGGAAGTGGCGGGGATCCCGCTGATTCCCTTCTCTTCCGCCAGCTGGGATACGCGCTGGGGAGGGAGGTCCTTTCCTCTACGAGATTTTCGTTTCTCCGATTCTTCCCGCTTCGGACCCCGGATCGACACCGCATGGAATGGTGACTTCCTGTTATCAGATAGATTCGAAGATGAAATCGATCTGACTCCCCGGATCGATTGGCTTTCCGATCGAGGGACCGGTATGGGAATCGACTTCGAACTGGGTCGAGATCCGCTGCGCTGGGCCGCCGACCCGGACGGTCGTCTCGAATTGTTTGGCTACGGTTCCTTCTGGGGCATCCAGGACAAAGCCGATAGCGACAGTGATGGCTCGCCGGTGTCTGGTCGCGATCGTTCCAGAGCGAGGGCCTTTCTCCATGCACGCTTCGGCCCTCAAACCCTGATTGATGGCGAGTTGGCGACATCTTCCGATGGTGGTTTTGTCGAGGAGTTCTTCAGAGCGGAATCGAGAACTCTCAAGAAGCCGGAAAATTACCTCTCACTCCGCCAGATGTTCGGCGAGAGTTACGCCGCGACCGCAATCGCCAGGGTACGAGTTTCCGATCACAGAAGTGTTCTGGAGAAGCAGCCGGAATTCGCTTTCCACTCGCTCGATGCCAGTCTCGCAGGAATGCTGAGGTGGGATTCAGACCTGACCCTGTCGACGTTGAGATGGCTCCCCGAGGAGGGATCTGTCGATCCAGAACTGAACTCGAAGCGTTCCGATCTGCGCACTGAATTCAGCCTGCCGCTGGGACTCTCCAGATGGATGAGATGGGTGCCGAGTGCTGGAGTCCGCTATACCAGCTGGGATTCGATCGATTACGAGTCTCAGCATCGGACCCTGTTCCATGCTGGAGTGCAGGGAGCCACCCGGTTGTCGCGAGTCTTCGATGTGAAGAATTCGAAATGGGGCATCGATGGCCTGCGTCACGTCGTCGATTTGACGGCGGATTTCTCGAGTCATTTCGACAGTTCCATCGCCTCCGACGATGTGCCGGTACAGATCGACGAGATCGATGCCCTGACAGACTTTGACCAGGTTCACCTGTCGCTGGTGCAGAGATTGCAAACTCGGGATTCCCGCAGTGATCGGGAACGGATTCAGCGGCTCGGAACTCGAACGTTGGCGGAGGCGAGAGTCGATGCCTTGCTCTATCCCGATCCCGATCGCGACAACGGTGGAGAGCGCTGGGGGCTACTCTTCTCGGAACTGGTCCTCCATGGAACCGCCGGCTGGAGCCTGTTTGGCGAATCCACCCGGGATGTCGGGGTCGGAGAGTTGATCGAACGCAATGCCGGTATTCGCTGGCTCGACCTGGATAGCGGCCTCTTCGAACTGGCGCTGCGAGATCGTCCAGAGACCCACAAGACCTATCTGATCGGCGGCAGAACCGCCGCTTCTGATCGATGGGACATCGGGCTGTTCGTCGAGTACGATGCCCTGAATGATCAAACGATCGGGCAGTGGTGGGAAGTAGGCCGCAACTTCCGCACCTTCCGTATCCTCTTCAGCCTCGATCTGGAGCGCGGGGATGTCGATGAAACCACTTTCAGGGTCGACATCGGTTTGCGAGAGATGATGGGGGCGATGCGCGGTTCCAGGATCGGATCGACCGGTTCAGGCCGGATGCGCTGAGCGTTATCGATCCAGCGAGCAGAAGGAGACTCGATGCAGGGACCTGCCATCTATCCGGGTACTTTTGACCCGCCACACAAGGGCCATCTCGACCTGGTGCGCCGTGGAGTGCGCCTGTTCGGAGAACTGGTCGTGGCGGTCGCCGATAACCGAGAAAAGGACACCTTGTTCACCCCCGAGGAGCGGGTCGCCTGGCTTCGACAATGTACTGCGGATCTTCCGCAGGTTCGGGTGGTGAGATTCAAGGGGCTGGTGGTCGATCTGCTCGGTCGCGAGGGGTCTCGTATCCTGTTGCGAGGGATTCGTACCTTTGCCGATTTTGAGGCGGAATACACCATGGCCCTGACCAATCGCTCGATCTCGGCGGAGATCGAGGCGGAAACTGTCTTTGTCATGCCTTCTCTGGAGTATTCCCACTTCTCCAGTCGTCACGTCAAGGAGATCGCCTCCTTCGGCGGTGACGTTCGTTCCTACCTTCCAGAGTCGATCTCGGTCGAGGTCTCCTCGAGACTTGAGGAGTTTCAGGGACCGGGCACGGTGGAATCTGGCGGACCACAACGGTAGGATTCCCCACTACTGGTGGTCGGTATTTCGCTCCAGTGCAGGAACCATTGCCTTGACCAGGAGGATCTAGATGAGTCAAAAGGATCGAGTCGCCGTCTATACCGATGAGGCTCCGGCGGCGATCGGACCCTATTCTCAGGCACTGGTGGTCGATGGTTGGGTGTACTGTTCGGGTCAGATTCCCATCGTGCCCGGTGATGGTTCCGTGGCACAAGGAATCGAGGATCAAACTCGTCAGGTGCTGGCGAATCTTCAAAAGGTACTCTCCGAGGCGGGGAGTGATTTCTCCGAGGTGGTCAAAACCACCGTCTATCTCTCCAGCATGGCCAATTTCATCGCAATGAACGAGGTCTATGCCCAGTTCTTCGATGCACCGTTTCCGGCCCGAGCTTGCATCGAAGCGGCGGCGCTGCCGAAGGGCGTTCTGGTCGAAATCGATGCCATCGCTCGAAAGAGAGAAGTCAGTTGAACGAGGGCCTTGCACTGCTGGAAATCGAAGGCCTCCGAACCTGGTTCTATACCGACGATGGAGTGGCAAAAGCGGTCGATGGAGTCACTTATTCCATCGAGAAGGGGAAGACCCTGGGAGTGGTGGGAGAGTCTGGCTGCGGCAAGTCGGTGACCGCCATGAGCATCTTGCAACTGGTTCCGACTCCTCCTGGCAGGTACGTCGACGGTGAGATCCGCTTCCGAGGTGAGAATCTGCTCGAGTACAACGAGAAACAGATGCGCAAGATCCGCGGCAACGAGATCTCGGTGATTTTTCAGGAGCCGATGACCAGCCTCAATCCAGTTTTCCGGGTCGGAGACCAGATTGGAGAGGCGCTCCGCTTGCACCAGGGAAAGACTCGTGCGGAAGCGAGAGAACGTTGTCTCGAATTGCTGCGGCTGGTTGGGATTCCCTCACCAGAGGAGCGCATCGATGACTATCCGCACCAGTTGTCGGGGGGCATGAAGCAGAGGATCATGATTGCGATGGCTCTCGCTTGCGATCCTTCACTGTTGATTGCAGATGAGCCCACCACCGCGCTGGACGTGACGATCCAGGCACAGATCCTCGACCTACTCAGGGATCTGCAGAAGAAAACAGGTATGTCGATCTTGTTGATCACTCATGATCTCGGTGTGGTCGCAGAGAATGCCGATGACGTGGTAGTGATGTATGCAGGTAAGGTGGTGGAGCGAGCTCCAGTCGAGCAACTGTTCGAGAATCCACGCCACCCTTACACGATTGGGCTGTTCCAGTCGATGCCGAGCCTGGGCTCCGGTACCGACCGATTGTCAGTGATCGAGGGGAGTGTTCCGAACCCACTCGAGTTCCCCAGTGGCTGCAAATTTCGCCCTCGGTGTGCCTATGCGACCGATGAGTGTGCGGTCGAGGAACCCGATCTGGTCTCCGTTGGAGAACTTCATCAAGTGGCCTGTATTCACCGCGAGCAGGTGATTCGGCAGAACAGCAAGAGCACGGGGGAGAAGCGTTGAGTGATCCAGTTCGACCACTGATCGAGGTTGAAAACCTGAAGACGTGGTTTCCGATCCGAACAGGTGTGTTCTCGAGAGTCACCGGCCACGTCAAGGCGGTCGACGGGGTTTCCTTTCACCTGGGTCGGAAGGAAACTCTTGGCCTGGTCGGGGAGTCTGGCTGCGGCAAGACCACCGTGGGTCGTTCCATCCTCAAACTGGTCAACCCGACAGAAGGATCGGTACGATTTGATGGGCAAGACGTACTGGCCAGCGAAGGCGAGGCCTTGCGGAAATTGCGCAAGAGGATGCAGATCATCTTCCAGGACCCCTATGGGTCGCTGAACCCGCGGATGACGGTGGGCTCAATTTTGAGCGAGGGGCCGAGAATCCATCGAATGGGTAGTGAGACTGAGATCCGGCAGAAGACGGAACACCTGATGGAGCGGTGCGGGCTCGATGCCGTCAACCACATCAATCGCTATCCACACGAGTTTTCAGGGGGGCAACGGCAACGCATCGGGATCGCCCGTGCACTTTCGGTCGAGCCCGAGTTCATCGTTTGCGACGAGGCGGTCAGCGCCCTCGATGTGTCGATCCAGGCCCAGATCATCAACCTGTTGCTCGACCTTCAGGATGAACTGGATCTCTCCTACCTGTTCATCGCACACGATTTGGCGGTGGTGGAGCACATCAGTGATCGGGTGGCCGTGATGTATCTGGGCACGATCGTCGAGGAAGCCTCTTCCGAAGATCTGTACAGAGATCCTCGTCACCCGTACACCAAAGCACTCCTCTCCGCAGTACCGGAAACCAGCCCAGGACTGCGCAAGGAGCGGATTCGTCTCGAAGGAGATGTTCCTTCCCCGATCGACCCGCCTCCCGGTTGCACCTTCCACACTCGCTGTCCCAGTGCGGGACCTCGTTGCAGTATCGAGACTCCGAGTGGATTCTCGGTGGGTGAGGCTCATCGCAGCCACTGCTGGCTCGAGGATGCCGGTGGAGTCACGGGAGAGGCGCTTCAGTCCTGACGGATGGCTGAAGACGCAGGAAGGAGGTGATATGCCCAGTTGTGCCTTTGTCACCTTTGGTTGCAAGATCAATCAGTACGATACCCAGGCAATTCGCGAGGAGATCATCGATCTCGGTTACCAGGAGAGTCGCGACCCTTCTGCGGTAGATCTGCTCATCATCAATTCCTGCAGCGTGACCGAGCGGGCGGGCGAAAAGGTCGGTGAGAAGATTCGCTCGCTGACGAGAAAGAATCCAGCGGCCCAGGTGATCGTCACCGGGTGTATCAGCGACGATGACCGGATTCGCCTCGAGAAGATTCCCCAGGTGGTCCATCTGATCGGCAATGAGGAGAAGCACAGGGTCGCAGAGATACTGCAGGGGGCACCTCTCCTTGAAAAGAAACCACGCCGCAATTCTCGTGCGATCTTTGATCTGAAGATCCACCGATTCGAGGGGCGAACTCGGGCCTTCCTGAAGATCCAGGATGGCTGCGATTCCTTCTGCAGTTACTGCATCATTCCATACTTGCGTGGCGGTTCTCGTAGTCGTGATCATTTACCGGTACTGGAAGAGGCGAAACGACTGGTCGAGGATGGGGGCTTTCGCGAGCTGGTCCTGACCGGGATTCACCTGCGCCAATGGGGGCTGGACCGTGGTCTCGAAGATGGTCTGGCGAGATTGATGCTGGATCTACGGCAGATTCCGGGCCTCGACCGGGTACGTCTCTCCTCCATCGGGGAGGGGGCCTTCTCCGAGGCCTTTTTGGGCGCTTTCGAGGCGGATCGAGGCTTGTGCCGTTTCTTTCATGTCCCTCTGCAGAGTGGAAGTGAGCGGATCCTGCGACGGATGCGCCGTGATTACAGCATCGATGAGTACATCGAGGCGATGGAGCGGGTCCACCAGCAACTGCCGGGATCGGTCCTGGCCACCGATGTGATCGTTGGCTTTCCCGGCGAAACGGAGCAGGATTTTGAGATGACACTGCAGTTGCTCGATCGGTTGGGTTTCGCCAAGGTGCATCTGTTTCCCTACAGTCCCAGACCTCGGACCCGCGCCGCTCGTCTCGATGACCATGTTTCCATCGAGACCAGACAGCAACGGATGATCCGTGCACGTGAATTCTGTGAGCAGTTGCAGCAGCGAGAGTTGGAGCGGCGCATCGGCGATCGTGTTGAGGTGCTGATCGAGAAGGAAGCCAGCGAGAAGCAGACCAATGAGGATCAAAGACCGGTCGCCGAGGGTCTTTCTCGCGAGGGTCTGCGGGTTCAATTTGATGATCCGGATGGTACCTTGCGCCGTGGGGTCGAGGTCGATGGAATCCTCGAGCGGTGTAGGGGACCGAAGATGAGCGCTACAAAACTGGCGATCGGCAGCGGGAAGGAGCGGCAGCGTTGAATCTCGAAGATCCAGCCACCGATTCCGACGAGCCAAGAGGGAAACCGCTACATCTGGGTCTCGAACCCCATCTACGAGGATTGCTCGGATGGGGGATTCAGCGGATTCGCACTTCTCCGCCGCTCAGAGATGTGAAATCCAGTGATGTGAAATCCAGTGATGTAGAATCCAGTGATTTTCTGAATATGCAGGCCCCAGCCCCTTCGAAGGGTTCGCTGGAGCAGCAGGCGGCAACGGTCGCAGAGTGTCGAGAATGTGACCTGTGCGAGACTCGAAATCTCACCGCATTCGGCGTCGGAGACTCTTCGGCAGATCTACTGCTGGTGGGCGATGCCCCGGGTGAAGAAGAAGATCGGTGTGGGGAGCCCTTCGTCGGTCCGGCCGGGCAACTGCTCGATCGG
>DUAN01000031.1 GCA_012960845.1 Planctomycetota bacterium
CAAGGAGTTGCGCCCGGGCGGATTTGTCGGGCACCCCATCAGTTTTCCCTGGTACAAACTCGCACCCAACATGGGACCGGAACCTGCACAACCCACCGACGGAGAAGATGGTCGCCTTCACATCGATGCGGCGCGAATCCCCGAGTTGATCCCGACCAGCGTCGTGCTTCCCTACAAGAAGATGGGGCAATCGGCGACCGCGATCCTGCTCGATGAATCGAACGGTGCCTTTGGCCCCTTCAAGGATCAACTGTTCGTGCTCGATTACACACTCAGTGTGGTCATGCGCGTGACGACGGAGCAGGTCGCCGGGGTGTGGCAGGGAGCCTGTTATCCGTTTCGCGAGGGGTTCAGCACCGGTCTTCTCGGTGGACTGCTGTCATCCAATGGCCAGTTGATCGTCGGTGGATGTTGTCGTGGCTGGCCGACTCGCAGCCGCGAGCCGTATGCACTGCAAAGATTGCGCTGGAGCGGCAAGACGCCTCTCGAGATCCTCGAGATGAAGGCAAAACCGGATGGTTTTTCCGTTTCCTTCACCAAGCCCGTCGATCGAGCCATCGCCGCAGATCCGGCCAGTTATCAGATGGAGACCTACACCCATCACTACTGGCGATTCTATGGCAGCCCGGAAATCGACCAGACGACTCCGACCATCACCGAGGCTCGCGTTTCCGAAGATGGATTACGGGTCGACCTGGTCATCGACGGTTTACAGCAGGGACACGTGCACGAACTGCACCTGCCCGGCATCCAGACCAGCGAGGGAGAGAAGGTGCTGCATCCTGTCGCCTACTACACGTTGAATCAGATCCCACCCTGGAAGTGATTCGACTACAATGACCATAGGCATCGGAAACTAGCCAGCCACATTCGATTCGAAACATATGGAGCGGACAAATAGAGGAGTCCAGGTGGGATTATTGACGAAATTTCGGCGTAACTTCCTTCGCCGAAAGCAAATAAAAAACCGACGCAGAACTATTGCAGCCGCATTGCAAACTCTACAACCGACACGAACAGTGCTGCACGGCCCCTTCAAGGGGATGCTATATCCGAAACTGGATTCGGTTGGAAGTGCCCTGTATCCCAAACTACTCGGTTCCTATGAATATGAACTCAATGGAATCATCGAGCAAGTTATAGGCAATAAATACACTGAAATTGTCGATATCGGATGCGCTGAAGGCTATTACGCCGTCGGGCTTTCCATGAGATGCCCCAACGCGAAGGTGTTCGCATTTGATACCAATACCAAGGCGATTCAGTTATGTCGGGAGATGATGCAACTGAATGGGATCGAGGCCTCGCGTTACTCCGTGAATGGATACTGCGACAGCAATACACTAGAAAACATACCCGTGTCAGAACGAGCCCTGATAATTTCTGATTGCGAAGGTTATGAAAAGCAACTATTCACTTCGAGCAGTGTCAAAAAACTCAACAAGCACGAGTTCCTGATCGAAGTTCATGATGTGTTTGACATCAATGTATCAACACATCTACGCAACGTTTTTGAACCCGAATATCAAATAAGAGTGATTCAAAGTATCGACGATATTTTCAAGGCAAGGGACTACAACTATCCAGAACTTAACAACTTCAATCTTGAGACCAGAAAAATCTTACTAGCAGAAGGAAGAGAAGCCATCATGGAGTGGTTCTACATAACCCGAAAAGAAGTCGACAATACTCCCACCCAGCAGAAATAGAGGAGCACTTGAAGGCTCACTTGCTAGCAGCGTGAACCTGTTTAATTTGTCACCCCACCTGGTCGACAACTCGATGAGGGAACAGGTTTGAAGACAAGAAATCGAACGGAGAACTAGTTTGAACGACACCGTCCAGACCTTATGGATCGGGCCAACTCTCTCTCAGGTTGAGCGGTTATGCTTGCTCTCGTTTCTGAATAATGGCCACGATGTTCATCTGTTTGCATACGAAGATGTTCAAGGTGTACCCGATGGTGTAACTATCCTGGATGCCAATGAAGTGCTCCCTGCCCACGAAATTTTCACCGTCCGAAACAGCTATGCAATTTTTGCCGATTGGTTTCGATGGGAACTGTTGTTCAAAAAGGGAGGATATTGGGTCGATACAGATGTGATTTGCCTGAAGCCTTTTTCCTTCGAGGACAAAATAGTATTTGGATTGGAAAGTTCCACCATCGCAAATATTGCCGTTCTTCGATTCCCCAAAGACCACCCTTTGTCGAGATCTCTTGCTGATTTATGCAAAGCTCCGAATTCGCCAATGCCTTATGACACCCCGAAAATGAGAAGGAAGAAATTGGTGAGGAAATATCTACTGGGAAATCGACGTGACCGAGTTCGTTGGGGAGAATCGGCAGGGCCCAAGGGATTTACGGCAGAACTGAAACATCTAGGATTATTTGAGCTGGCGAAGCCATTCACCTATTTCTATCCGGTACCCGCCAATTGCTGGCTCAGTCAGTTCGATGAGACATTTCAAAACAACGACGACTTTTTTTCTGGAAGTTACTGCACCCATCTATGGAACGAGATGATCAGCCGACGCGCTGGGTTTGATAAGAATGCAGAGTTCCATCCCGACTCGATCTTTGAAAAACTGAAGCGACGTTATCTCTATTGATCGAGCGAAGTGTTCCAGTGAAGGCTACTTGGGATTGCCATCAAGGATTCTATTCCACCACCGATATTTGAGCAGTGCTTTCGCTGCCTGAATGGGCTCGGCAACAATGGTTACAGCCGCAACCCCGAGTACACTTTGCGATTCTAACATCTCATCCTCATCAACGACGACACCGCTGCCGAAATGCACTCGTTTTATACTTGTGCTTGCTACGAAATCGACACCCATGGAATGAGAGCGAAAATCACTACGGCGTTGAAATTCGAGGCAGATGGAGAAAGATCATCCCGCCAGATCGTAATCGGTATGGTCAGGGCTATGACCACACCTCAGTTTCCACTGATGAACTGCTTCTTTCTCATCGAGGCTCCATCGCTAGAGATCAGCGGGTGAGTCCCGTTTCGCCTCGCACCGGCCGCCGTTGCTGGTAATAGCCCCAGGTAGGAAGTTGCCGACGATCTACCGTTTTGTTTAAAGGATGCTAGAGGTGGTAGACATCTTTCTCTCCGTACAAATTCACCACTCGTGGGCGAGGTGACCTCCGCATTGCACGATCCCTGAGATCGCTGTCCTCAAGGCCATATCCGACAAATTTCTCATCAAATCCATTCAAATCCTCGAAGAGGGCCCTATCCATCGCCATGTTCAGCCCCAGTACCTTGGGCCGATTCTTCAGACGCAGTAGAGTTTGGAGTTGTCGCGATAACTCCCTCATACCGCTAGCGTTCATGACGGCGCATACCACACGACCGTCATCTCTGCTCGTGGACTGAGTTAGAGCCCGCCGCCAACCTACGCGATTCTGGAGTCAACAATTGTATAGCGAGTTCTCTCTGATCCTGTGATTCCTCTCACTCCTTCATGATGGGCGCCTTCACTCATCACTACTGGCGCTTCTACGGCAGTCCGGAGATCGATCGGACCACACCGATCATCACCGAAGCCACCCTCTCCACAGACCGATTGCGAGTCGACCTCGTCGTCTCGGGTCTGAAGGAGGGCCATGTCCACGAGCTCTACCTCGATGGAGTGCGCACCGTTGCCGGAGAGCCTCTGTTGCATCCGGTGGCCTACTACACCCTCAACCAGATCCCGCGCTGAGGATCAGTTCCTCGTCAGCGGCTCAGGGAATTCGAGATGCTGCTTCGAGGCTCGAGATGAGATTCAACGCTTCAGGACACCGAGGTCCACTATCTCATTACCGGACATTCCCCTCTGTACACTCTGACCTACACCACACGGTGAGCAAATTTCAGCAATAGTGTTCGTGCAGTTCAACCCGTTGTGACACACTGCGCTCTGGATGTGCTTCGACGACATTACTGGAATATCTGCTACGAAATCGGCAGCTGGCCGGCCAGAGAGAAGGAAGTGACATGGTTGTTTCAAGGGTACTCTTACTCACGACGCTGGCCCTCGGGGTCATTGCACTTGCCCCTCAGGTTCTCGAGGCACAAACAGGATCGATCTCCGGAGTAGTCACCAACGATGCCGGTGAAGCCCTCGCGGGCGTCATGGTCAAGGCTTCCGATGGCTCAGGCGGTTGGGGAGGTTGGGGTAACATCGACTTCACCGACGTCGATGGCAACTACATGATCGATGACCTCGAACCGGGAACATACGAACTCGAAGCACGACGCTACGGCTACGAAACGGAGACGGCCGTGGTCGATGTCGTCGACGGCGTCAACACCGCTGCCGACTTCACCCTCTCCGAACCCACCTATGGCAGTGTCGCAGGTATCGTGACCGATGCGGCGACTGGCGAGGCGATCGAAGGTGCCCGCGTGCGAGTGCTCGGCAACTTCGGTGGCGGCTGGGGTGGCTGGGGTGGAAACTCCGTCCTGACCGACGCAACCGGCTCCTACTCCCTCGACGACATCCGCACCGGCGACCGCGATCTCCGCATCTCAATGAGTGGCTACTTCACGCAGACTGCAGTGGTCACCATCGAGGACGGTGCGACCACCGCCGCCGATGCGGCACTCGATGCACTCTCCTTCGGCTCGATCTCTGGAACCGTGACCGATGGGGCAACCGACACACCGATCGAGGGGGCCTGGGTCATCGTCCGCAGCGGTGGCGGGGGCTTCTTCGGCGGCTGGAGCGTGACCAACACCGATGCTGCGGGCGCATACTCCTTCTCCGATGTGACCACCGGCGACCGTGAAGTTCGCGTTTTCAGTCCTGGCTTCTTTTCCGAGACCGCAACCGTGACCGTCACCGATGGCGCAGATACCGTTGCCGACTTCGCCCTTGGTGGACTCACCTACGGAACAGTCACCGGCACCGTCACCGATGCTGCCACCGGCGAGGCGATTGAAGGTGCCTGGGTTCGTGTGTCGGCGGGAGGTTGGACTCAAACGAATCGCTCCGGGGTCTACGAGGTGGCCGATGTCCGGACCGGAACGCGCAATGTCCGGACCTTCGCGTGGGGCTACATCAATGACACCCAGTCGGTCGATATCCTCGATGGTGAGACGAGTACCGCAGACTTCGCACTCGACCCGAGGTAGTTCACCTGAACTGGAACTGGAGAGGGAAACCTCACCGGGTACGATATTGATCGGGTCGAACACGTAGACGTGTTCGACCCGATCTACTTTTCAGCGCCCTCGGAGAACCTGATGCAGGAGTCGAGTGCGCGACGAGGGAGACTCCCATGCGTTCCATTCCGACCGCACTCGTCGCCGTCTCAATTTGCCTCTCCATCGCAGCACTGATGATCGCCCTCTCGAGCACAGGAGTTGACCGTCCCCCCCCCGCCACCTCCTCAACATCTCCTCTCGAATCGCGCATCACCCGGCTCGAGGCTACAGTCGAGGCGATGCAGTCGGAGGCGACTCCCGCAATCGAGGAATCGGGAGTGCCTGTTGATGCTCCCGACGACCTCGAGCGCCGCCTCGATGCCCTCGAAGTTCTGGTGGCCCGGTCCGGTGTCGCTCCTGCGGGAGTTCCAGACCCACTCATCTCGGCGGACGAGATCGAGCGCACCCGTCGAGCTCTCGCTGAAGTCCGGCGAGAAGAGATGGGAACGAGGATCACCAGCTGGATCGACAAGGAGCGCGTGAAGTCGGAGCAACTCCTCGCGGCAGTCGAGGACCAGATGAACCTTCCGTGGCCTGAGCAGCAGCGCGTGCGGGAGATCATGACCACCGAAGCAGACTCTCATGCGCAGATCCTCGAAGAGATGTGGTCGGTCGAGCCGCCAACAAACCGCGCCGAGGAAGAAGCGATGGCTGCCGATTGGGATCGCGCAACGGTCCGCATGAAGGAGATCCGCCGTGAGCGCGACGAAGAACTGCAAGGATTGCTCGGCAAGGAGCGATTCGGAGAGTTGCTGGATGTGGTTCGGGCTGCGAGTCGCCCCTCGGGCGGACAGAAGAACCCCTAGCAGCACGGTCCCAAGAAAGAGCACGGTCCCAAGGAACAGGTGCAGGACTTGAAGTGTCCAGGCTCGAGCGCGGCACCCTGATCGAGTGCCCGTCAGAGCTCACCTATCAGTTACGGTCACCGTCGGCCGAGCAATCCACTTCGCCACAGGTAGTACAGTAGCGTCAGCACTGCCTGGATGGTCGCGGCAACGTAGGTCAATGCTGCAGCACCGAGCACGCTTCGCACCCCGTCCATCTCCTCTTCATCGGAGATGATTCCGCTCTCGGCGAGGACTCGCTTGGCCCGAGCACTGGCATCGAACTCGACCGGCAAGGTGATGAACTGGAACAGCACCACCGCGCCGAAGAGCGCGATGCCGATGAAGATCAGTGGCGGATAGCGAAAGATCATCCCGGCAAACAGCATCGGAAAGGCAAACCAGGATCCGAGGCTCGCCGCCGGAACATAGGCACTGCGCAGCACCAGCATCGGATAGCGAGTAGCGTGCTGGATGGCATGCCCCGCCTCGTGAGCCGCGATCGCCGCAGCAGCGACGCTGCGGCCGTTGTAGTTCTCTGCCGAGAGCCTCAACACCCGCTCTCTCGGATCGTAATGATCGCTGAGCTGGCCCGGGGTCATCTCGATCTTGATTCCCTCTGCACCGCCCAGTTCGCAGACGCGAGCGGCCACCTGGGCACCGGTCCAGCCGCTTCGCAGCGGCACATCGGACCACTTACCGAAGGAACTCTTGACGCGCGCCTGGGCCCAGAGCGCCAGCAAGAAGGCGGGCCCGACGAACAGAAAGTACATCGGATCGAAGAAGATGAAGGCGAGGGGAAAGAACTCCGGGAAACTGATCATGACATCTCCTCCTTGCATCCGATTCAACGAAGTGCCCCACGCTACCGTTCCCCAGTATGTCGCTCACCCGCGCAGTGTCGATCACCAGCGCAGAATTCACCCTTTTCTGCAGAAAATGCGACCACCCAACATCCTTCAGAGCCGCCCCTCCCAATCCTCTCGAACCACCGCATAGAGCACCGCATCGCGCGGTTCTGCCAGCCGCGAGAGCCCCTGACGGAGCAGGCCCTCCTGGCGAAATCCAGCTTTCTCCTGTACCCGTCCCGAGGCGGGATTCTCGGGGAAGGAATAGGCGAAGATTCGCATCAGGTATGCATCTCGTTGGAAGGCATGGTCGACCAGGGCGATCAGCGCCTCGGTACAGATCCCTTCACCCCAGCGTTCCCTCGCCACCCAGTATCCAACCTCGTAGATGTGAATGAAGTCGGTTCTGCGCAGATCGATGGCGCCGACCAGCAGGTCGCTGTCTCGTTCTGCGATGGCATAGACCTCTGCCTTCTCTTCGGCTCGCAGGGTCGGCTGGCTGGCGATCCATCTCAGCGCCTCCCCCTCCGGATAGGGGTGAGGAATTCCGCCGGTATTGACCGCAACCTCCCGTTCGCTGGCAAACTGCTGCACTCGCTCGGCATCCGGTTCTCGCATCGGGCGCAGTCGCAAACGGTCCGTCTCGATGACCGCTTCCTCGATGGGCGTGGTCATGACTCGGTCTCTCCGCTGGCGCTGGAGTTGTCTCCCTGCAGTCGCAAGATTCGTCCGGCAACGATCCGCAGTAGGCTTCGCTCATCCATCACTGGGACTTCTTTCCGGCGAGTTGCACCGCCACCACTGCCGCGACTGCGCCACCCACGGCACCACCGACGACCGCCGGCTCGCTGACTCCCAGATACTTGGCGACGATGACACTCAGTACCGAGGCAAGGATGGCGGCAGCCATCACGATCCCCATCTGTTTCAGCATATCGATCTCCCTCTTCTATTTTCCGAACAGCCAGCAGGGCCATCCTGCTCCTCATTCTCTGGAATTGTCGATCACCACTCGTA
>DUAN01000032.1:0-43977 GCA_012960845.1 Planctomycetota bacterium
GGGGTGAGCCACTTGGTCACCCGCTGCATCATCGGGCCGTTCTCATCAAAGTTGAGGTAGTGGCCGGAACCGTCGAGTTCGTCGTAGGTGTGGTCGTACTTCCTCGACTTCAACTCCTCGGCCAGCATCTGTGAGAAGCGTACCGGTACGATGTTGTCGGTGTTGCCGTGCACGTTGTAGGAAGGTAACCACTTGAGGTTATCGATGAGAGGCGAGTAATTGTCGCTCAAGGTGTCGGTGGCATAGTCTCCCATGTGCAACCCGCCGGCGAAGGGGATGATGGCGCTGAAGCGATCGGGAAAGCGCATTCCGATGTTCCAGCTGCCCCAGCCCCCCATCGACATGCCGGAAAGGACCACTCGGTTGTGATCGATGGGGAATCGCTCGGCGAGCTGGTCGACGATCGCCATCACCATCCCATCGGAGCGATAGGTCCACCAGTGTCGGGTCGGGGCCCCGAGGATCTCCGGCGGTAGATCGGGGTTGCTCTTCCCCGACAGCGGCTTCATCGCATTGGGCCCGACGATGATGTAGCCGTTTCGGTTGGCGAACTTGCTGTAGGCGACCGTCAGCAGTTGCCGGGCATTCCCGCCGTAGCCGTGAAGCATGATGAGGAGACCGTATTTTTTCTTTCGGGCATCGGGAACATGGATCCACAGATCCGATTGGCGCCCATCCTCGCCGGTGATCTTTTCCTTGCGAGTACCGGGCTCGGGGCGCTCGATACGAACCCCCTTGGTGACCGCCCTGAGGATCTTCGCCGGAGTGCTCTTGGCGAGTTTTTCTCGGTCAGCACGATCGAGTGCCTCGATCAGTAGATGGGTGTCGGCGGTCGCGCTGACGCTCGACCGGATGGACCCGATCTCTTCGAGACCCAGCGACGCGGTGTTGGGCGCCAGGATCAGCAGTACCAGCGTCAGCAGCGACAGGTTCGCCCTCAACAGCCAGCTGGGGAGAGAGTGTGTGGGTCGTTGGGTCCGGTTCATCGGTCCTCCTTCTACTGTCGGATACGATAAACCCGCGACACAACCGGTGCAGTAGTGGTTTTACACTCGTTGCGATCCTCCCACATCGTCGTAACAATGGATACTGGCTCAGATTCCACTGATGCCTGGAAACAGGACTGATGGCGACCCGCACGATCTTACTCACCCATCTCTTTGCGGGCCTGTCGGGGTTGTTGCTGGGGCTGTACCTCGGCACCGGAAATCCAGACCCGGATGTCGAGAATCCCTCCATCGAGGAGGCGTGGAATCAGGTGGAAGAGTTGAAGGCGAGAGTGCTCTCCTTCGAGGAGATCAAACAGCGGCTCGACGGGCGGATTGCACTGCTGTTGGCGCAAAAACAGGTGGTCCCCCAGCCGGTTCCATCGGTGGAACCGACCGCGCCGCTGGATCCACCGCTGGAGCGTCCATCGGCCGAGCGGCTCGGCCCAACTCTGGCCTTCGATGATGGGGTATATCTCGCCAATTATCGGGCGATGGCCTCTGGAGTACTGGATCTGATCACCCAGGGTGAGTTTGATGCCGCCACCGAGACCATCGAATACCTCGAGGAATTTCTCCAGACGATGAGGTCGGGGGGACCGGGCCAGGAACTGGGGCCGCTATATCAGGAGGCGATCGAGAACCACTGGGTACCTCAGCTGTTCGCCACTCTCATCGCTGAGCCGGATCCGATGCTCCAGTATGCGCTGATGCTGCGAGAGAAGGAGCGGTCAGGGGAGAAGATTGGCTCGATGGTGCAGTTTCTGGCCGAATCGGACAGCTGTTCGTTGGCCCTGCTGGGTGGCGGTGATGTCTCATCCGAGACTCTATCCCGCTGGCTCGACGAGCTGGAGTATTGCTCGAGGAGCCGTGGATTGAAGGATTCCGAGATCGCCGCATTGAGCTATATGGGGTCTCCTCGGGCGGTAGATATTCTGGAATTGGACTGGACTCGGGGCTCGGATGCGGTGGAGATCATCTCCTCGCTGGTTCAGATCAACACTCCTGAATCTCGTAACTTGTTGCAGGAACTGCTGTTAGAGATTAAAGATGAGAAGCTGGCCGTGGCCCTGGAAGTGTGGCTCCAGCGCAATTGAATTCTGACTTCCCCTTGCGAAATAAGCCTCGGGTGGTCACAATCGGCGTTGGTCAGGGACTTGATGTCACGGCAAGTGCCGAGACGAGGTTGTTTCCCCGGCCACAGGAGGTTCCCCACTGGGAGTCCCTGAATACTCGACGAGCAAGGGCGTGGCTAGATTTTGACCTGTACGATCCACAGTTGCACGCTCCATCAGGTTCGTCGAGATTTTCCATCGATGTTCAATGTTTTTACCGTCCACTCCACGGATGACACTGTGTCATTTTGTGGTCAGGGGCGTTTTGTGTTCCGTCCGGCATAAGCCGGCTTTTGAGTCCGTAGAGCAGCCATATGCTCCCCGGTTGCTTTCCTCGATTTCGGTCGGGGCTGCGGGAGAGATGAGGGAGAAAATGGGTAATAGAATTTTTGTCGGGGGTCTTCCCTGGGCAGTTGGCGATAACGAGCTTCGTACTCACTTCGAGTCCTGTGGCGACATCACCGATGCGGTGGTCGTGATGGACCGCGAGTCGGGTCGCAGTAAGGGCTTCGGTTTCGTCACCTTCGAAAGTGATGATTCCGCACAGAGCGCCATCGAGTCGCTCGATGGTAGCGAGATGGATGGCCGTAGCGTCCGCGTCAGCGAGGCCAAGCCTCGCCCCGAGCGCGGTGCCGGTGGCCCGCCTCGTCGCAGTTACTAGGGTTACTGCGAAGTAGACTGAATGTCTGCAAATTAAATCAGGCCGTCGGGGGAAACCTCGGCGGCCTGTTTTCTTGACATCTCCATTTTCTTGAATTCGCCATTCTCTGGCGATCTACACCCTTTCTGCTCCTGCAAGCCTGCTCCTATCTGGACCTGTTCCTTCAGGCTACGATCTTGCTGGTATCCATGGCTTGGAGGACAGATGAACAAGAGAGCCGACGATTCGCCTGAAGGAGTCTCCCGACGGCATTTTCTCAAGGGTGCAGGAGCGGCGGCAGCGGTGGTGACGGTGGCCAAGATCCCGTCGGTTACCGAGGCGGGCCAAGAGGTCAGCGACGACCCGGTGATCGTCGGACCCGGGTCGATCTCGATCCGATTGAAGATCAACGGCGAGATTCGCGAGGTCGAGGCGCCCCCGAGCACGACCTTGCTCGACTTGCTTCGCGAGCATCATGCGATGACCGGAACCAAAAGGGTCTGTGATCGTGGTTCCTGCGGCGCATGCACCGTGTTGCTGGATGGGCGCACCGTCGATAGTTGTAGCATGCTGGCCATCGATGCGATGGGGCGTGAGATCACCACCGTCGAAGGAATCGGGACGCCGGAGAACTTGACCGACTTGCAGAAGGCATTTGTCGAAAAGGACGCCCTGCAGTGCGGTTTTTGTACTCCGGGAATGGTCGTCTCTTGCACCGCGCTATTGAATCAAAACCCCACTCCTGACCGGGATCAGATCCGTCAGGGGATCGCCGGTAACATCTGTCGATGTGGGACCTATCAGAACATCATCGAGGCGGTCGAGCACGCTTCCCGGAAGGGAGGAAAGTGATGGCAGAAGAGATCACCATCCAGGTTGGCTTCGGTGACCAGTTTCACCCGTTGACGGTGAGACTGCAGGATGGGGATATCCCTCCCTGGCAACCAGATCAGCCGCTCGACGTGGTGGGCCAGCGCAAGCCGCGTCTCGATGCGGTGGCCAAGGTCACCGGTACGGCGAAGTTTTCTCAGGACCAGCAGCCGGCCGGCTTGATTCACGGCAGGATCCTCAGGAGCCCCCACGGCAATGCCGAGATCCGTTCGGTCGATCTGACTGCTGCCCGGGCGATGCCGGGAGTTCGGTCAGCGTTGACGGTGCCCGACACTTTCGAGGATTCGACCGCTCGTTATTGTGGTGCCGAGGTGGCGGCCATCGCCGCCGACACGGAACAGCAGGCAGATGCGGCGATGCGTGCGATTGTCGTCGATTACCAGGTGAAGGAGCACTGTGTCACCATCGATGCTTCGATGGCTGAGGGTGCTCCTCAGGTGGGTCGAGGCGAGCAGAAGAATGTCCAGCGAGTCAGCCCTCGTACTCGCGGTCGGCGCCGTGGTCGCAATGCCGACCCGGACGCCGATCGCCAGGTGGTGGAACAGATGGCCCGAAGAGAAAAGGAAGTCGATGCCATCCTCGCCGGGTCAGATTCGGTGGTCGAGGGCACCTTTCGAACGCAGGTCCAGACGCACGCACCGCTGGAGACTCATGGCGCTGTTTGCAGCTGGGAAGATGGAAGGCTGGTGTGCTGGGCATCGACCCAGGCGACCTTTGGATTCCGTGGCGAGTTGACCAGCGGCAGGGGCCAGGTCAAGGCGAGTGAGTGTCGAGTTCTTTCCGAGTACGTCGGAGGTGGATTTGGTTCCAAGTTCTCGGCGGGTCGCGAGGGAGTCATCGGAGCCTTGCTGGCCAAGGAAGCAGGAGTTCCCGTCAAGATGATGCTGGATCGTTCGGGTGAGCAGACCAGCGCAGGAAATCGCCCCGACTCGCTGCAGAAGATGCGCATGGGCGTGAATAAGGACGGCATCATCCAGGGGCTGCAAATTCGCAGCTGGGGAACCCCGGGCAGCGGCATCGGCGGAGCCGGAGCCCACAACGATGGAATCTACCAGCTGGGAGAGATCGACAAGGTCGAATACGGGGTGCGAACCAACTGTGGAGGGGCCAGGGCCCATCGTGCTCCGGGCTGGCCGCAGGGTTCAGTTGCCCTCGAGCAGATGATGGACATGGCGGCACATTCCATCGACGGGGTCGACCCCATCGAGTTTCGCAAGATGAATGACGACCACCCGATCCGGGCCAAGGAATACGACATTGCTCGCGAGCGAATCGGCTGGGACCGAACCCGAGTTCGCGGTGGGTCCGCCACCATCTGTAGTGGCGTGGGGATCGCCAGCAATCTGTGGTTCTCCGCCGGCGGCGGTGGTGCCAGCGCTCTGGTTCGCATCGCCAAGGACGGGGCGGTGGAGATCAGAAACGGCGCCCAGGATATCGGCACCGGCACCCGAACAGTGATGGCGATGGTGGCTGCCGAGGAACTGGGCATTCCACTGGAAATGGTCTCGACACGGATCGGTGATACCAATGATCCGCAGGGCCCGATGAGCGGTGGGTCCACCACCATCGGAACCTTGACCCCGGCGGCGAGACTCGCCGCCCACTACGCCAAGAAGGAGTTGTTGGCGGTGGTGGCGGAAAGAAAGGGCTGGGATCCGGCAGATCTGGATCTTCGCAAGGCGCGGGTGATTCGCAATGATGGCAGCGACACGGGTCTCTCCTTCAAGGATGCCTGTTCCTTGATGGATGACGATGCCATCGAGGTGTTGAAGGCGCGCCCGAGGAGAAACTACGCCGGGTTCTCCGACACCAATGCCGGGGTTCAGGCAGCAGAGGTAGAAGTCGACATGGAGACCGGTGTGGTACGGGTCAAGAAGGTGGTCGCCGTGGCAGACGCTGGCAAGTTGATCAACCCGATGACTGCAGAGAGCCAGGTGCGAGGTGGAGTCATCCAGGGGGTCTCTTTCGCCCTGCATGAACGGCGAATCATGGACCGCCACAAGGGACGGATGCTCAACGACGACCTGGAGAACTACAAGATCCTCGGATCCGTCGATTGTCCAGAGATCGACGTGGTGCTGGTCGATGTCTACAACGGTAAATCGAATACTCAAGTGATGGGTCTTGGCGAGCCTCCCATCGTGGCGACTGCAGCAGCGGTCGCCAATGCGGTCGCCGATGCGATCGGGGTGCGAGTGTTCGAGGTACCCATCACTCCTCGTCGAGTGCTGGAAGCGATCGCGAGTAATGAGAAATCCGCGGCTCAACCGAAGAAGAAGGGGGCACGGCTATGAAACCATTCAAGGTCGCTCTACCCGGCAGTATCGAGCAAGCCAGTTCTCTGCAGCAGAGTTCCGATGTGCCGTTCATCGCAGGCGGTACCGACCTGTTGGCACGAATCAAGGAGTACATCACCACTCCGGAGATGGTGGTGGACCTGAAGCGCATCGGAGGTCTCGGAGAGATCACATCGACGGACCACGGGGTGCGGATTGGCGCGCTGGTCACGATGAATGACGTGGCCACGAACCTACAGGTCAAGGAGGGTTTTGCGGCTTTGGCCGAGACGATCGGCAACGCTGCAACGCCTCAGATCAGAAACATGGCGACCATCGGCGGCAACATCTGCCAGAAACCACGTTGCTGGTATCTGCGTCACGAGGGCTACTCCTGCGCCAAGAATGGCGGCAGTGGTTGCTGGGCTCGAGATGGCGAGAACGAGTTTCATGCGATCTTCGGCAATCAGGTCTGCGCGATGACTCAGCCCTCCAACGTGGCCCCTGTGCTGGTGGCCTACGGAGCCTCGATCGAGATCCAGTCGAGTGTTGAATCGCTCGAGAAGCGAGAGGTGCCCGCGGATCAGTTCTTCTTGACTCCCGAGCAAGACCCGACAAGAGAGGTGGCACTGAAGCCAGGAGAGATCGTTACTGCCGTGTTGTTGCCGGCGAAGAATCGCACCGAAAAATGGAGTTACACCGAAGCCCGTGAGAAACAGAGTTTTGACTGGGCACAGGCCAGCGTCACCGTGCTCTATCAGCGTGGAGGGCGTCGTGGAGATCACCGTGTGGTCCTCGGCGCAGTATCTCCGGCACCCTTGAGAAGGGCGGACCTGGAGCAAATCATCGCTGCAGGAGAACTCGATGCCGACTGTATTCAGGCGCTGCAGAAGAAGATCGGAGAAGGATCCACTCCCCTCTCGCAAAATGGCTACAAGGTTCCGATGCTTCGAGGGTTGATGGCCAAGGCGATTCGCAAGCTCAACGGCGAGAAGAAGGAGGGTTAGCATGGCGATGCAGAAACCAGAATTACTTCCCGAAGATGTGTGCCCCTGTCTTCGTACCAAAACGATGGTGCTCAACACGGAGTATCGTCGCAGTGCCTTCGAGGATTCCTTCACCGCAGATACGGCGTTTTTCCACTGTCTCCGGACGATGGCCTACCATGGTCCCGATGGAGATGATGTATGTCCGCAGGAGTGTCGACCGGGGCGAAAGTGTTACCCGAAAGCGGAGGATTTGACCTGATCAAGGATTGTCGAGTATTGGTTCTGGAGTCGGCGTTTCGGGGTATTTCTGGCTCCGAAACGCCGACTTTGCCATCCGGTCTGCTTGTCAGAAGTGTCACGGCCGATAGGATACTGCACTCGAGAGTTTGACTTCAGTTCGGCCGCTGGAAGGAGCAGTGATGAGCAACATCATCGACAAGGTACTCGTGGTGGGTCTCGGTAAAGTGGGAAGCCTGGTAGGCACCCTTCTGAAGAGATCTGGATTCGAAGTACACGGTGGAGATGCTCGTCCAGTGGACGGCTTGACCTTTTCCAGCCAGGTCCTCGATGTCTCCGATGCTGCGGCGCTGGGCAAGGCGCTGGAAGGATGTCAGGGAGTGGTTTCTTGCCTCCCCTACCGGTTCAATCTTCCGGTGGCCCAGGCGGCATTTGATCGGGGTGTTCACTACTTCGATCTGACCGAAGATGTACCGACCACCAACGCCATCCTTGAAATGGCACCGGCGGCCAAGAGTGCGCTGGCCCCGCAATGCGGGTTGGCTCCTGGTTTCATCGGCATCGTCGGCGCTGACCTGGCATCCAGGTTTGAAAGCGTTCGCTCCATCGAACTGCGAGTCGGAGCGCTTCCAGAACATCCCAGTGGTGAACTGGGATACTCCTTCACCTGGTCTTCAGCGGGCGTGATCAATGAATACCTCAATGATTGTGAGGTCATCGCACGAGGAGAGCGGGCACTGGTGCCATCTCTGGAAGCGGTAGAGAAGGTCTTCATCGGTGGAATGGAGCTGGAAGCGTTCACCACATCGGGTGGATTGGGGACGATGTGCGAAACCTGGCAAGGCAAGGTCGAGACACTCAACTACAAGACGATGAGATACCCCGGGCATTGCCATCAGATGAACTTCTTCCTCAATGAATTAGGCATGTACCGAGATCGTGAAGAGGCCGCACGGATCCTCACCGAGGCGTGTCCTGCGGTGAGAGAAGACGTGGTCTATGTTCACGCAGCAGTCGAGGGAAGAATCAACGGAGAGTTGCAACGTGAGGAGTTCACGGGGCAGTATCGCCCGATAGTCATCGATGGGGTCGAATGGCGCGCCATCAGCTGGACCACAGCCTGTTCAGTCGCCGCCGTGGTGGAGATGGTGAATGAGGGCCAGCTGCCAGACCATGGCTTCATCAAGCAGGAAGAGATTCCATTGGCGCCCTACCTCGCCACCGCAAATGGAAGCCTCTATCAATCCTCTTGAGGACCATCCGGTCGGGTCATGAGGAAGCACCATCCGATGGCTATCAGACTTGCCGAGGCAACCTTGGAGGTTTGACTGAACTGTTCTGCCATGAAGTAGAATGGCATCGATAACCCCAGCAGGATCAGGATGGTTGCGAACGCCTTGGCTCTCCTCGAGATCGAACCGTGTTCCTCCCAGTTACGAATCATCTTGCCAAATCTCTTGTGTTGAAGGATCCATCGATGGAAACGAGGTGATCCCCTGGAAAAGAAAAATGCAGCCAAGATGACAAATGGAGTGGTCGGTAATATCGGGAGCGGAATGCCAATGATCCCCAGCGCCAAGGCGACGAATCCAAGACCATTCCAGAGGAAACGAAGTTCTCCGACATCATCCTTCAAGAGTGAGAACCTCTGAGCCAGCGGAAAAGTTCGAGTAGTTTTGGCGGTTGTCCCGACCGAAGAACTCCAATCCGAAAGATCTTGGCCGAGAGCCAGAAGACCACGACTACCGAGATCAGCAGCATGATCGCCGTGCCATAGATTTCCGAAGCGGGAGGACTTGCTGCCATTCGGTTCATCATGACAAATGGAGTCCAGGGAGGAATCCACGAGAGGGTGGTGGCGATGGCCCCATTGGGATCATTGGGAATGAAGGTCATCGTTCCGAGGGGAACCATCATCAACAGCATCAACGGGCTCATGAAATTCTGCGCTTCTTTGATGGTGTTACAGATGCTACCGATTCCAGCAAACAGGAATGCATAGAAGAAATAGCCTGCAATGAAGTAGAAGACGAACCCCCCCAGCAATTCCGGGGTGATGACCGCAGCGATCAAGTCGGCAATCCAGGTGGCGGATGGTCCCGCCTTGTACCTCAGAATTCCGATCAAGGAGCCGATCCAGGCGCACTGCATCGTCACGCCAACGGCTGCCACGCCGAATACTTTCCCCAGTAACAACTCGGTGGTCGTGACCGATGAGAGAAGCACCTCGATGAGGCGATTCGACTTCTCTTCAATGGTGTTGTTGAGCAGCATCTGGGCTATCGTGAAGATGGCGACCCAGAGCATGTAGACGAAGCCGATGGGCGCATACTGGCGAATCTTGTCGCGGATGCCGACCTTTTCATCGCCTTCACTTTTGTTTGGATTGAATTTTATCGAACGCACCTTCATCGAGGCTACCTCGGCTACAGCCTTCGATTCAATCCCTCGACGATCGTACTCCTGCTGTCGGGCCTCCTCGCTGAGAGAGGCAAGGACGGCATCGATGAGGTCGGTGTCGGCGAGATTGGATGACCAGAAGCGAACCCTGCCTTCGGGTTCGAGGGCATCCTCGGGGATGATCAAGAGGCCGAACAACTCCACCTCTTCATCGCCCGACTTCAGCATCATCTCCGACCTCAAATATGGCCGCAGTGCATCTTCGATCTGCTGGTTGCCATCGGTCAGTGAGATCCCTTCGGGAAGCGATACCTCCTTGAAGCGTAGTGGTGGCTCGATGAATTCTGCGGCGTCATCCGGCAACTGGCTGAGTAGTAGTTTCTTGATGTTGTTCCACTGGAGGTCGTTGAGCAGCATCTGTTCCGGGAGAAGATCGCCTATCTTGACCAATTGATCGGGTTTAAACGGCTGGATTTCCAGATCTGGATTCCCCAGTTGCTCGAGGCCTTGTTCCAGTTGATCCAGCAGCTGGTCCGGATCGATGTTTATTTCTTCCATCTTTTCTTGGCGCTGCTCTTCGGTCGCCTTCGCCATGTGTTGCTGGAGTTCACCGAGTGTCTTTTGACGATTGAGCAAGGTGATTCGTTGGCGGGCGATTTCTCCGAGGCTTTCGCTTCGATCCACGATGACCAGATGCCTGGTCGGGATACCACGCTCTTCGAGAAACTTTGGCAGCTCGATCATCATCCAGATCAAGATGGGGAAAAGGAGGATGCCGATCCAGAACCCCTTGGTCTTGACGTTCTCCATGTATTCCCGGTGGGCAATCCGGTAGATTTGCATCATCGGTATGCCGCCTCTCTGGCTTCTTCGCCAACCAGATGTACGAACACTTCATGCAAATTGGGATCGACCACCTCGAAGACTTCCAGTGAGATGTTTTGGTCGAAGGCGCATTTGAGTAGTTGTTGTGGGTCAGCGCCCTCTCGCAACTGAAACTCCACCACCCCTTCTCGACCATCTGATGAGGGGCTTGAATGAGTCACATCTTTCAGCTGTTCAAGAGCCGCTCCGGCACCCTTTCCCTTGACCCGAACTCTTCTGGGAAGCAGCGATTTTGCCTCATCGACAGTGCCGTCGAACGCCAGACGTCCTGCAGCCATGATGACCACTCGTTCGCAGATTCTTTCCGCATGGGACATGACATGGGTCGAGAAGAGAATGGTCTTGCCGCGAGAGCGGATGTCCTGGATCACCTCTTCCATGACACCCTGGTTGACCGGGTCGAGGCCGCTGAATGGTTCGTCGAGGATCACCAGATCAGGATCGTGTGCGATGGATGCAAGAACCTGGACCTTTTGCCCCATCCCCTTGGAGAGGGCTTCACACTTGTGATTTTGAAAAGAACCGAGTCCGTATTTTTCGAGCAGCTCGCTGGCAATTCTCTTCGCTTCCCCGCCTGCAACCCCCTTGAGTGTGGCGAAGTAAGCAATCATCGCGGTGGCAGTCATCTTCTTGTAGAGACCCTTCTCCTCGGGCAGGTATCCGATCCGGCTGCGAACATCGAGGGCTCGGCGCGCGCCAAGAATGGAAATGGTCCCTGAACTGGGGCGGAGAATGTCGAGCATCATGCGGATGCTGGTGGTCTTTCCGGCGCCGTTGGGCCCGAGAAATCCACAGATGGTTCCCTCCGGAACCGAGAACGAGATGTCATCCACGGCTTTGAAGTCGCCATATGTTTTCGTGACATGATTGAGTTCGATGGGTGAAGTTGCCATGTTCATCTTTCTGCGGTTTTGCGAGGCCGGATGGTATCTCACTGGCTGGCCGAGTGGTACCTAATCTGGTGCCTTCCCCCATCCTCCGCCACCAGGAGTTTCGATTCGGATGGAGGCGCCTTTTTCGATCACGCCCTGCCAC
This sequence comes from Planctomycetota bacterium, assembly GCA_012960845.1. Classification (GTDB taxonomy): domain Bacteria; phylum Planctomycetota; class UBA8108; order UBA1146; family UBA1146; genus QNYK01. Next base: position 11,455 of record DUAN01000032.1, read on the forward strand.
TTCCCTGGCAGGTCGTGAGAACCCTGATCATCCAACAAGGTGTTGTTCCCTTGCAGTCCATCTTCTCCTCCAGCGATTCCCGAAGGAGGGTGCACTCTCCTCTCGGAAAGGATCGAAACCTGCATACGTTCCAGCAACTGGTATTCTCGAATGACACCATCTCCGCCTCGATGAATTCCGTCTCCACCAGATCCCTTGCGAAGCCCCAGCTGTGTGACCCTCACCGGCAGCGAGTGTTCGAGTCGCTCGATGGGCGTATTGAGTGTGTTGGTCATGTGTGCATGTCGGCCACTGGCGCCACAGCGGTCGGGACCACCACCACAACCTCCACCGATGGTTTCATAGTAGGCGCCTGCCTCATCGCCGATCACCAGGTTGTTCATCGTTCCCTGGGATTGAGCGGGGATCAGTTGCGGCAGTGCCGGTGCCAGTGCTAGCAAGATAACATCCACCAGGCGCTGGGAAGTTTCGACATTTCCCCCCGCCACCGGACTTCCTTCGGGTGGGTCGAGAAGACTGCCGTGCGGAATGACCACCTGTACCGAACGTAATGTGCCACCACTGGAGGGGATCTCTTCTCCGGCCAGAGATCTGATCACGTACTGGATCGTCGAGAGCACCACCGCTTCGTTACAGTTCAGCGGTCCTGCGCAGGCATTCGCGGTGCCGCTAAAGTCGAAGATCGCCTGATCATCTTGGATCTGGATCTTGACCACGATGGGCAGCGGGGAGTCTTCGATTCCATCGTCATCGAGTTGATCGGATGCGCTATAAGTTCCGTTGGGGATCGAGGTCAGCAGTGCTCGGGTATGTCGATCGGCGGCATCCTGTAGTCGCTGAAATCCATCCTGGAGATCCTCGGGTCCGATCCTGTTGATGATGCGATGAAGTCCCTTGGATCCGACATCGAGTGCGGCGCGTTGAGCGAGCAAGTCACCGATTCTCTCGGGGCGATTGCGCATCTTTTTCAGCAGTTGATCCTCGATACCGAGTTGTCGTTTTCCCTCTCGGACCCAGGTGGTCGGGGAGATCACTACACCTTCTTCTTTCAATGATCGTGTGATGCCCATCGATCCGGGAACCGTTCCGCCCACATCTGCATGGTGTGCCCTGGTGGCGAGATAGGCGATCGGGTGTTCATCGGAAGGATCGAGACGAAATGCTTGAACCGTGGTGATGTCCGGTAGATGGGTTCCGCCCAGCTGCGGGTCATTGAGTAGCACGATGTCGCCTTCCGCCAGAGGGCACAGCCTGGCGGCTTCCTTGACCGCAATTGGCATGGCACCGAGGTGGACTGGAATATGAGCGGCTTGCGCGACCAGTTCCGCATCGCCGTCAAAGATGGCGCAGGAGTGATCGAGCCTCTCCTTGATATTGGGGGAGACTCCAGATCGTTCGAGGGTAGTCCCCATCTCCTCGGCTACCGATTCCAGCAAGTTGCAGATCACCCGGAGTCCGACTGGATCGGGATCGATCACCGCGATTCGACTTTCTTCTGCTTGTCAGGACTCTTTTCTGCCGGTTTCTTCGGCTGCAACTCTCTCGCAAAAAACTCTCGCACCAGAACCCAGGATTTCATCGAGGCCTCGGCGACATAACGACTCCCGCTGGGATTGGCGAAGGCATGCCCTGCTTCGAAGGTATGGATCTGATGGCGGATCTTTGCCATCTCGAGAGCTGATCTGAATGAATCGACTTGCTGCTGGGGAATACTCGGATCGTTTTTGCCGAAGATTCCCAGTACCGCACCCCCTACACCCGAGAGCTTTTCCAGATCGGATGTGGTCTTGCCATAATAGACGACACAGGCATCGATTCCTGGGTGGTGCATCGCTGCATCGAGGGCCCAGGTTCCACCAAAACTCCAACCGATACTTCCTACACGTTCCGCATCGACTCTCTCATCGCGATGGACAAATCGAAGAGCATCGGCAATCGTCTTGGCAGCAATGTTATGCTGGACGCCACGCATCAAGGTCATCGCTTCTTTCGAATTTTTGGCAATCTTGCCACCGTAAAGATCGATGGCGAGAGCGGCATGACCTTCGCGGGCCAGTCGATCGGCCCAGTGTTTGATATTCGGATTCAACCCCCAGTACTCGTGGAACAGAATCACCGCACTGCGAGTTTTCTGGCGCGTCTTGGGGAGCGATAGATAGCCACGAGTGGAGCCTACCTGGACATCTGTACCCGACACCTCCGGGGCCTGGTCCCCTATTAACCGGTGGAGTTTACGAAAGGCTTCCTCTTCCAGAAGGGCATCATCTGCTGCATTGGCAACGATGCCGCAGGAACAGAGAAGAAGACAACAGATCGATTGAAGCCAGCGGTCCATTTCACGCTCCATCTTCTATCCACGATGGGTTTGATTGACGCTTGGGCAGCCAGTTGCCATGCTAGATTCAGGTACTGGCGAACCCACCGGATCTACAAGGTATCCGGCAACTCGCAGCACTGACAACCATGTCGATCCGGAGGCCAACAGTGTTTTACACTCTTATCTGGACCCTTTCGATAGCCACTTTTGGTGTCCCCGCCCCGATCGACACCCCTGACACCTGGCGTCCCTTCGATCACCCCGCCGTTTCCACCCGGTCCTTTGCGGCCTTCTCCAGGCCCGGAAGAGCGCTGACTGTGGCTTCCGCCATTCCTCAGCGGGTTCATCAGGTGTTGTTCGATGAAGGGGACATGGTACCGGGCCAGTATGGAACGATGGTGCCGATCATTCTGCTCGATTCTTCGGTCGAGCAGGAAATGCTCCGGGGAGCACGGATCGCCTTTGAAATCTCCACGAATGATGAGATCAGGGCGGAGTTGGTGATGCGCAAGATGGAGACCGCGGCCCGGATCATCAGCAGGGATCTGCAGCGGATCCGAGAACTCCACACCCGCGGCGATGCATCCGAGAGCGCTCTCGACCAGGCGATTCTGGCGGAAGAGGAAGCTCGGGTTTCGTTAGAGGTCGCGCAAGTCACTCGCACCGCTGCTGCTGCTGCATCGCTGGCGGCCGCTTCCGAGGTCGCCGTGATCGAGGCCAGAATCGACAAACTCACCCTGAAAGCACCTGCTGGATGGCGAGTCGAGCAGCGCAACACTGAGCCGGGAGCGGGCGTTGTGCCGGGCGAGCCACTGATGGTGTTCGTCGATCTCTCCTACTTCGAGATCGATGTCCAGATGGTAGAAGAGGAGATCCAGGTCCTCTCTACTGGACCACTGAAGATTCAGCGGGTATCCAGCGGCGCGGCCATCGCCGGAACGGTGAAGTTCGTGGCAGCGATCCCCGATCTACTCACCAGACGCCGAAGGGTCGTGATCCGAATTCCTGCCGAGGAGATAGACCTCGAGCCGCTGGAAACTGGCGGTGGAATCGAGATGAGGGTGTCCCTTGATGTTCCGAACCAGTCGGGAGGTGTTCGCGTACCGCATCGCTTCCTTGGTCGCAGACTTGAGCAATGGGTCTTGAAAACCGAGAATGGAAAGTTGCACGTCGTGACACCTGTTCGATCCGATGAAGATGGCTGGATCGTCTTGCCAGGAGATTTGCCGGCAGCAGCGGTGATCGTCGCGCCATAGGAGGCCGTCAGCTTGCGTAAAGTACTCGCCCATATCCTCAAGTTCTCGATCCCGATCAATGTCGTGTTCTTTGGCATGATCATGTATGCCATCGTGGTGGCGATCCCAAGTCTGCCGGTCGAGGTCTTCCCGAACAATTCTTTTCGCCAGGTTCAGGTGACCCTGAGGTATCCGGGAGCTTCTGCCGAGGAAGTGGAGAGATTGGTCACGCGCCCCATCGAGGATTCGATACGGGGTCTCGAGGAAACCGAATATGTCGCCAGTACTTCGGTTCCCGGGCGAAGCGAAGTGATCGTGAAGATCGATGATGCTGGTGACATGGAGGCGGGGTACGACCAGTTCCGCTTCCGCGTGATGTCGGCACTCAATGGACTTCCTCAGGTCAACGGGAAGACGTTGCAGCCCATCTTCATGGAACTGGATGTCGATGCATGGGTGCCGGTGATCCAGGTGATGCTGGTCAATCAGAAGAATGGTGATCTCGACAAGCGCGCTCTGACCATCCTGGCCAAGGAACTCAGGGATCAACTGGAACGAATTTCCGGGGTCAAGCGTGTCGATTTCGCGGGCGAGGAATTCGATCAGTTCGAGGTTCCTCTCGATCCCGGCAAACTAGATCGTTACGGAGTGACATTTTCTGAGGTCCTACAAGCGCTGGCGGCCAGTGGTGGCTCACAACCGGCGGGTCAGATTGATACTCCCCTCGGTGAGAGAACGATCCGCATCGATACACGCCCGAGGGATCCTGCAGATGTTCTCGATGTGGTGGTCAGAAGCGACGGACAGGGTTCCTTTGTCACGGTGGCGGATCTGGTCGATCCGCTCTCGACAGGTGTTCAGCCGATTCCGGAGGCGGTGGGCAATAGTCTCGATGGAAGAGAGGCTATTGGTTGTCGGGTTCTCAAGGACAGCCTCTCCAATGCCAAGACGGTGCGGAACGAAGTGATCCAGGTGATGGAGAACTTCAAGGTCTCTCATGCTTCGGAACCATTCGAGATGCATGCGATTCTCGACTCGACTCGTAAGATCAACGACTCGATGTCAGTGCTTCACGATAGCCTGTTCCTGGCGCTGGGACTGGTGATCGCGAGCCTCTACTTCTTCCTCAGCAAGAAGGGGATTTCCTCTTCTGCTGTGGCGTTACTGTTAACCGTCATCTCGACCGTTGTGGTCGCCTCTAGCCAGGACCTGTCGATGGAACTGGTGGCGCTCGGTTCACTCGGATTGTTTGTTTTCTTCACTTGCCGATCGGCTGTATTGACAGTCAGCGGAATCATGTTCGCCTTGCTCGGCACACTGATCGTCTTTTATGCCCTGGACAGAAGCATCAACGAGGTGAGCTTGATCGGGTTCGTATTGACGGTGGGAATCATCGTCGACGATGCGATCATCGTTCTTGAAAACATCCGCAGGCATCGAGAGAAGGGCAAGAATCCTCGTGACGCCATCATCGATGGCACACGGGAAGTCATCGTCCCTGTCACCACTGCAACCCTGACCACGGTTGCGGCATTCTTGCCGATGCTATTGATGACCGGAACTGTCGGTGATTTCTTTTCGATCCTACCCATCAGTGTCGCCACCGCTCTGGCGGTCAGTTTGGTGGAGTGCCTGGTGATCCTGCCTTCACATGTCAACGATCTGGATCGCCTGTTTGGGCCAGAGCCGGTCGATGTGGTGGAAGAGTCGGAGGGAATCGAAAAATACCTGAAGCGTCCTGGATTATCGGGAAAGTTGTCTCGTGCGTACGACAAGTTCTTTCTCTGGAGTCTGAAACATGGATTCGGCGTTCTCATGATCGCCGCACTGTTGTTTGTCGGATCGATCGGAGTCCTCACCCAGAGCGTGATCGGACCGGGTCTCGGGATGCGTCCGATGCTCAAGCTGGTGTTCTTCCCGGAGGACTCGTCGATTCTTAACATCGGCGTCAACACTCCACCGGGCACCGGCCTCAAGGAGACGGATCGGATCGTGCGCGAGATCTCGATGGAACTGCGAGCGACCGGTTATGTCGAGGCGGCTGTCGGTCTGTCGGGAATGAAACTGGACACCACATACAGACCGCAGTTCAGTCATCAGGTCGGTTTGATCCTCGCTGAATTTCCTCCCCGGGCAACACGAGCTTTCGAGGACTCCAATGTTGCCATCATGGCCCTGAGAGATCAGATGGTCGACAAGTGGCTCGAGCGCGGGGTTCAGCTGGAGATCACTGCGCAGAAGGATGGCCCTCCCCTCGGTGCGCCGGTCACGGTGCGGATTCAGGGGAGTGATCTCGAAGCGGTCGATGAGATTGCTCGTCGCACCTACCGACTTCTGGTGCAAGAATCTCGCGCCGGTGGACGTCTTGAGGGTGTTGTTGATTTGACCAGCGATCTCGATCAAGAGACCACAGCGATGAAGTTTCATCCCGATAATAGAGCCCTGGCGGTCCATGGGGTCGATCCTGCGCAGGTGCGACTGTTCGTGGCGGGAGCCTTTGATGGCATCTATGCAGGAGATTACCTGCGCTCCGATGATGAGATTCCGATCCGGGTCAGATTCATGAAAGATGCGGTGGCGGATCCGACCATGCTACTCAACTTGCCATTGACCCGCGGACAAGATGGCGGAGTACTTCGGTTTGGCCAGATCGGTTCGGTGAGCGGGGATCGTGAGCCGGGAATCCTGCGCCGTCGTCATTACCAGAGGTCGGTCAACATCAACGGCAACCTGACCCCGGATGCGATCGTCAACTCTGATTCGGTCGCCTATGTCATCGATCAGGAACTGGGAGACGAGGTCCGATTGAGAGCGGGTGTTTCATTCAGTTATGAAGGAGAGGCACAGGGAACTCAGCGATCCTTTGAGAGTCTCCTGGTTGCGTTGTGGATCGCCATTTTCATCATCTATCTGATCATGGCGACGCAATTTCGTTCCTGGAGCCATCCTTTTGTGGTTCTCAGCAATGTCGCCTTTGCCTTCACCGGAGTGGTCATAGTCATGTCATTGCTGGCGCTCTTTTCCGATCTACTCCCCGATGGAATGATCAGAGCGGAAAGATCTTACATCACGATTCTGGGGGGGATCGCAATGGTCGGGCTGACAGGGATCGTCGTCAACGATGCGATCGTGCTGGTCGATTTCATCCAGCGCAGAAGATCCGAGGGAGAGGATCTTGATGATGCGTTGAGACTCGCAGGTCATGAACGGTTGAGGCCAATTTTGATGACCACCGTATCGACGATTGCAGGGTTGCTGCCGATGGCCATCGGGATTCCCCACTTCGATGTGAGGTGGAGCCCATTTGCCACCGTGTTTGTTTCAGGATTGATGGTGGCCACCATGATGACCTTATTGGTGGTCCCTGTTCTTTATCGATATTCGGTCCGCATCGAGAAGATGCTGACCCCGAGGGATCGATCGTTAGCCTCTCACTCCTGAATCATCGGCGTCAGGACCAGTTGTCGGATGTTGATCAATGCTTCGGGGCCGACCTCGAGAGCCTTCAATGTCAGTTGATCACGATTGCTGGTGGCTGTGATCTCTCCGAATTTCTGCCATTCAAATTGATTCCAGCCCCCGGTCCCCTGATCGATGCTGAGGCTCGCTCGGTTCGCTCCCAGTTGAATCGAAAGATGGCCACCGGTCGAAGTTGATTTGACGGCACAGAGCGCATCGACCTTGTACTTCTGGCCAGGCACGGTCACCACTGTCCAGCTGGCCGTGGAGGAGGTGTCGGTCCAGTAGCCGAGATTGGGTTCATCTTCTAGCCCGGGGCTTTGAAGGGTTTCCAGGCGCAGCTTCCCTCCGTCGATCTCCGCATTCGATGCGTGTAGTTTGAGCACGCCCTTGCTGTCGGGGCGAAACGCATTGTCGACCACGGGAGGGCCTTCCAGTTGCAATCGGATGACCGAGACGTGTTCATCCGGATGGAGGCCCGCAAGGGAGATCACCGGAAATCCTCCGTCCGAGGTCTGGATGGGAAGTTGACGCCCCTCGACACGGTCTCCCAGCAACACCGCGTTCTCGATACCGGTGACCAGGCCAGTGACGGTCAGCTGATCATCTTCGGGCCACTGATAGAGGTGCAAGTACAGGGTATTTTCCTTGGTCGTCGTGCGACCCCAGGAGAGCTTCTGCAATGCACCTCTGGTGGTTCCGTAGATCGACTCTCCATTCACATCTAGCCAGCGACCGATGGCCAGAAGACGATCGACCATGATCAGTGGAATGGTGCCGTCATCGTCGGGACCGATGTCGAGAAGCAGGCAACCGCCTCTGGAAACCAGATCGATCAGTTTCTGGATGCACTCGGTACGAGATGAGTAGATGTCATAGTTTTCTGCGCGGTTAAAGGCAAAGGAGTGGCCGATGCCGCGGCATTCTTCAAAGGGGCGCTCTTTTCTCATTCCTTTTCCCGATGAGTTTCCAAGGTTGTCGTACTCGGTGGTGGTGTAGTCCCCCACCTGACCTCGTAGTCCCTTACCCCAGCGATCATTGACGACGATGTCGGCAGGGTTCTTCGAGTTCTCGTAGATCCATTCTAGAATTTCGGTCGAGCGCCACTCGGTATCTGGATAATCCCACTCTCCATCGGGCCAGAACACATCGGGCTGGTATCGCGTGATGATGTCCTTGATCTGCGGAATCATCACCTCATCGACATACTTGGGACGGTCGTTGGAGTAGAGCGGACTGTTCCATTCCATGAAGGAATAATATAGTCCCGGTCGGACACCCTCTTTTCGGCATTCTGCGAACAGATCTCCAAGCAAGTCTCTCTTGGGTCCTGTTTCGACGCTGTTCCAGGGGTACCCGCGAACCTCACTGGCGACATCACTGGGCCAGAGGCAGTAGCCGTCATGGTGCTTGCTGGTGATGACGATGTACTTCGCTCCGGCCTTGCGGAAGATGCTGGCCCACTCTGCTGGATCAAAGAGTTCCGCCTTGAACTGAGAAGCGAAGTCCTGGTACTTGAAGTCTTCGCCATAGACCCGGTGGTGGAAGTCTCTGACCTTGCCGCCGTGGCTATTGGTGTCGTACCAGTGCTGATACCACTCGGAGTAGGTGCTCGTGTCACAGAAGGCGGGCACCGAGTAGACACCCCAGTGAATGAAGATGCCGAACTTGGCATCGTTGAACCAATCGGGGGTCTTGTGGGTATCGAGCGACTCCCAGGTCGGCTCGTATTCATCCCCAGTTGCAGGGATGGGTACAGCAGCGGGCTCCGGTGGAGTTGCGGGGACATGGGTCAGGGTGAGCATCAATAACAGTGTGGATAGCATGAGGACCTCCTATCGACATCGGAGTCGCCAGCAGGGTTCGGGTCAACCCTTCGTTTTGTTGGGTCGGCAGCGGTATTACCCGTGGAGATACAGATGAACCGCAGAGGCCTTGATCAGGATGGTGACGATACGGCCCTCTTCCAGGCCCAGTTCACGGCAGCTTTCCACGGTGCATTCGGCCAGTATTCGTTCCTTGGCGTCGATCTCCACCAGGCAAGATCGACCCCAGGGATGAACTTTTGTGACCTTCCCCTCGATGCGATTTCGGATGCTGATATCGCCAAGGCTTCCGGTCGAAAGAGCAATTTCTGACGGAGCGATCCGAACCGTTGCGCTGCGGCACTGTGGATCCAGTTTTGCTGTCGAGACCAGTTCCATTTCGCCACAGCGAAGCAGAACCTCGCCCTGTTGGTTGGTCTCGACCGCTGCAGTGAGCATGTTCATCGCTTCGATTTCACCGGAGGAATGCTGCAGAAGCAAATCCTGATAGGAGCTGGGTCCGGTCAATCGGTTTCCGGTCAGGTGGAGAAGGGTATCGGAAACCGAGATCAGTTCGCCGACATCGTGACTGACATGAAGGATGGGGATGTTGAAATGATCTCGAATCCTGATCAGGAACGGCAAGATGCGTTTTTTGAGTCGGGTGTCGAGTGCACTGAGGGGTTCATCGAGGAGCAACCAGCGAGGCTTCATCGCGAGAGCTCTCGCCAGTGCCACCCGTTGCATCTCCCCTCCTGACAGTGTGTCCGGCATTCGACTCAGTAGTGGTGAAAGTTCGAGCAGCTGGATGACCTCATCGGCGAGTATTGCCGCTTCTGGTCCTGCCGCCGTGCCGACCATGATGTTGCGCTTCACCGACCAGTGCGGAAAGAGTCTTCCGTCCTGGAAGACCAGTGCGATTCTTCGCTTCTCTGGTGGCACATCGATTCCCGTTTCCGAATCGAACAGCACCTCATCGGCGATCTGGATCCGTCCTCGAGATGGCGAGATCAGGCCGGCGATGGCATGCAAGAGGGTCGTTTTTCCTGAACCAGAAGGCCCCAGCAATCCGGTTGAAGGTGCATCCAGGGTCGCTGCAGCGATGATGGAGCGATCCCCACGCTGAAGTTCGAGGTCGAAGGACAGGGTCGAGTTCATCGAAGCCCTCCGTTCTTACCGCGAACTTTCCTGGCGAGCCATTCGCTGGTAGCCATTGCAGCCAGCGAGATCAGCGCCGAGAAGATGACCAGTCGCATTGCAAGTTGATCGCCACCGGGAGCCTGTAACTGTTCATGAATCATCAGTGGCAGTGTTCTTGTGGATCCCGGGATCGCTCCGGCGAAGGTGATGGTCGCCCCGAACTCTCCCATGCTGCGGGCCATGCACAGGATCAGGCCCTGGCCAATCGCCGGAGCCGCCAGTGGCAGTGAGATCTTGAAGAACGCTTCCAGGCGTTTCATTCCGAGGGTTCTGGCCGCTTCTTCAAGACGTGGATCGACCGACTCGAAACCGATGCGAGAGGCTCGAATCAACAGCGGTAATCCCACGACTCCACCGGCGACTGCGGCGGCCAGGCCGGTGAAGGCGATATCGATTCCGAATGGGCTACGACCTCCCAGTAACATCAACAGTGCCCAGCCGACCACTACTGGGGGAAGTACCAGCGGCAGCATCACCAGGGCATCGACCAGTGCTCGGCCTCGCCACCGTGGGATTGCCAGTAGCCAGCCGAGGAAGACCCCAGGGATGGCGACGATGGCTGTCGAGAGCAGAGCCACCTGGATCGAGATGGCGAGGGCTTCCATTTCAGCGGCAGAGAGACTCATCGGTTCGACTCCTTTGAAGGAGGTCGGGTGAATCCTGCCGCGAGCCATGCTGGCGAATCACAGATCGCTTCGAGAAGTTGTTGAGATCCGGCACGATCACTGAGTCGCGCAGCGGGGTAGGTGATCGCCCCGGTCAACTGCTGGGGTAGTTCAGCCAGTATCTGGCACTGAGTGCTGGTATCACTGGCCCAGATCAACCCGAGGTCGACCGAACCGGAATTGACATGGGATACCGCTGCCCTGGCATTGGCTGCCCGTACCGCCCGTGGGTTCACATCTTCCCACCAACCGAGCCGTTGCAGTGCTTCCTTGCCATGCATCCCGACCGGTACCGACGATGGAATGCCGATCACCCATCGTCCAGCGGGAGGATCCCCATCGAGTGAAATGAGTTCTCGTGGAGTCGGCCGGGAACGAGTGGCGATGACCAGTCGATTACCAAAAGGAACTCGACGAGTTTCAGCTACGAGAGGAAGTAGTATCTCGAGGCGATCCATCCATTGGGAACTGGCCAACAGGGCGACATCCGCTTGCAGGCCATTCTCCACCTGTCGCACCAGTGAACCGCTCGATGCGGCGATCACCTCGACGGCGATTCCGGTACTTTGCTCGAACTCGTCGGCGATCTGGCGCGCGGATTCGGCGGTACTGGAGGCGACCATCCAGCGCAGAGCCGCTGGGTCTTCGGTATCGCATCCGGGACCTCCCACCAGAAAAATGAACAGCCATGCCCACCGCATCATCGATCCTCCCGAGCTTCTACCAGAAGCAAGGTGCATGGTATCCTCAGTCGGTCCAGAGATCTTGATTGGATCGCCAGCAGCCAATCCTCATCGGTCGCATCTGCCCGGGGGAAGCGGGTGAAGATCTTCCTCGAACGGAATAGACCGAAAGTCGCCACCGATCTTGAACTTCTACCGAGTGAGTCGAGGACCTCCTCGGTCGCCTGGAGGTGGCGATCCATCACGAAAAGGGTCGATTTTTCATCGGGAAGATGGCGTTTCATCGATGCTCTATCGGTCTCGAGGATGGGGATCGCTTCCTCTTGGCGCAGGGCCAGGGTGGGCAGCAGGTCGATTTTTACCGTGGCATACCGGGTGCCCTCACAGATGGTCGGGATTGTTGGCAACGCTCCGATACCGATGGAAGGCAAGCCGATCCCCATCACGATGGCCAGTTGCGCTGAAGAGCAGAGAGCGCAGGAAAGGATTCGACCTTGTCCCGCACTCCACCACATCAGCAGCCAGAAAAATGCGATCAGTACAGCGGCCAGCAGAGAGGTGTCAAACCACCCGACAAAGGCTGCGATCAACAAGCAGGGGATTCCCGCCACGATCGTTGCAGTGCGAAGATGGCGGATCCTCCGCCGCGGCTCGAGATCCTGTAGATAGGTGGCGGTGAGGATCGTCATCGCTGGCAACAGGGGGATCAGGTATCGCTCAAATGTTTTCATGGTCAGAAACGGAAGCGCCGAGAGAATCACCCATAACACCATCCAGCGCTGGTGATTTTCCAGCCCCTCGGCCTTTTTACGGCTGAATGCGATCAGTGCAAAGATCGATGAGATCGACCAGGGCAAGATCAGACCGAGCATCCCACCCAGCAGAGATGGTAGCGCCTCGGGATGAAACCAGGTGAGTTCTCGATGGGCGATCTGTTCGGTCCAGCGGCCCTTGAGCAGTTCCGGGTACTGTTGATAAACCAGGTACCACCAGGGCAACGCCACCAGCAACAGAGCCAGTAGCATGTACAACAGATGGTGGAGTTTTGCATGGGGAGATCTTTTGGGCCCCAGCAGAAACAAGCTGATCATGGCCGTGACACCGAAGAGTATCGCGGTCGGTTTGATCAGCGTCGACAACGCCATCAAGACCCCAGCAGCGATCGCACGCATTGCACCACCGTCAGAATGCCACTTCAGCCCTCGTTCAATTGACAGCCATAGCAAGAAGGCCATCGGAATATCGAGCATTGCGCGACGTGACTCGGTGGCGATGCCGACGGTTCCGATCAACATCACGAAGATGAAAGCGGCAGAGGTTCCCGATGATCTCTTGCCGATGGAGGCCGCGACCAGTGCCAATCCGATGGCGCTGATGATTCCCCAGATCCGCAGCGAGAGGGGGCTCGATCCGAGCCAACGAACCGAGGTGGCGAGCCACCAGTAGTAGAGTGGCGGCTTGCGAAGTCTTGGTTGCTGGTCGAGGGTCGGCGTGGTCCAGTCGTCACTGGCGGCGGTTTCGAGGGCGGTACGAAAGGTGACGCGGTACTCATCACTGCCGGTGAGGCTGGTATCGAGCCACACCGCAGGTATCAGTATCGCCATCCCTAGCAAGAAGAGGCGGATCGCTCCCGGTTCCTCGCGAATCATGATCCTCATTTCGAAGTAGAGGATAGCCTGAGCCCCCCTATCCGGTACATCCTGTCTGCAATAGAACCATCGAATTTAATCGAGGAGGGTCGTTGATGAATTACTGGACCTTGTTGCTCGTCACTGTGTTGCTGGCTCCTGAAACCGGGCAGGACCCGGCTGCCGAGAAATTTACCGCTGGCCCGATGGTCGGTACCGTGCAGCGAGAAGGAGTGAGAGTTTGGTGCCGAGCAACAAAAGCACAGCAGACCATCGATGCGATCCTGGTCGATGCCGCTGGAGCAGAAGTGGCACGCGCCTCCGCGGTCTCGAGCGAGGATCGCGATCTGACCATCGACTTACTGCTGAAGGCGAGGCTGGAGGCGGGGCATCGATATCACTATCGTTTACTGATCGATGGGACGGTGGCTGCAGATGACGCCGATCAGGTGGTAGTTGGGCCGCCGGATGGTGACGGCAAGACTCGCCTGGTGTTTGGTTCCTGTGCCAGTCCGAAGAAATATCGAGAGGGTCAGATCTGGAACACCATCCGTTCACAAGAAGCGGATGCATTGGTGTTGATCGGTGACACTCCCTACATCGATAGCACCGACCTGTCGCGTCAGCGAAGAGCGTATCGTTCCTTCTGGCAAGATCCTGGAGTGGCGGCACTGATTCGAAGAACTCCGGTGCTGGCCACATGGGACGACCATGACTACGGAAAAAACGATCATGTCGGATTGCTTCCGGGTCGTGAAAACTCGCGGCAGGCCTTCTCTGAATATCACGCACTCGGCTCCATCGGCGACGGTCAATCGAACGGGATCTATTCGAGTCACAGTTTCGGACCGATCGATCTCTTCATCCTCGATACCCGCTGGTTCGGCAGGACAGAACCCTCTCAATTCGATGCCGATCAACCGACGCTGCTGGGAGCGAAGCAGTGGCAGTGGTTGCAACAGGGACTGCAAGCATCGAAAGCCCCCTTCAAGATCATCACCTGTGGAATGATCTTCAATGGATCCACTCGCCCGGGGAAGACCGATCACTGGGGCTACTATCCTCATGAGCGCCAGGGACTGATCGATTTCATCGGAGAGAACTCGATTTCAGGGGTGTTGATCGTGACCGGAGACATTCACCGCTGTCGCCACCTCTCCTATCCACCATCGGAGGGTGCTGGATATCCGCTCGACGAGTGGATCACCTCACCGCTGGCCAACACGGTGATCGAGAGTGCCAATGCTCCGCACCCTTCGCTGGTCTTTGACGGCGGAGAGACCAGTGTTTTTCTTCATGTCGAGGCGGATGCGAGCGGGCCCGATCCTTCGCTACAGGTGAAGTTGGTCCGGGGAGATGAGAAGGTGATTCACCGCAAGAAGTATCAGCTCTCCGATCTGGTGGCAAAGAAGAAGGCCAGTACTGGTCAGTAGAACCGAAGCGTCATTTCACAACGAATCCGCAAGCTGAAGAAGATCGACGGCTGAGTCACCGAGGAGGCGAGAACTCGGTACTGATCAGCGACTCCTGGCCCTGTATCCAGTGATGATAACTACCCGTCTGGAGTCGTCGGGTTTCTACCTTGCCGTCGGGCCACAGAACCGAAACATCCCCTTCAGTGCAACCTTCGGGAAGGGCGAAGAGTAGCCGTGGATCATGGCTGGCGAGATAGGAACTCTGTACTCGATGTTCTCTCATCCATTTCCGGCCCCCAGCGCTGACGGTGATTCGCGCACCGATGGCATCTCGGTTCGACTGGTCCGAAGATCCTTCGAGGCGCAAGCCCAGTACGGCTGCGGATCCTGCGGCGGTAGATCGAAGAAGTTGAGGATTCGAGTTCCATCGAGTGATGATCAAATCGTCATCTCCGTCGTTGTCGAGGTCTCCCCTGAGCAAAGATCTACCGACGGTGGGATCTACATGTGCAGAGTATGGTGTCAATTTGAACCCGTTACCGTCTCCCAGAAACAATTGATCCGGCTGGGCAAAGTGGGAGGCACCTTGGCGAATCTCCCCGATGCCTTCGATGATGTGACCATTGGTCACGAAGATGTCGAGGTGGCCATCGAGGTTGGCGTCGAGCGCCTGAATCCCGAAACCCACATGAGGGAGTGAAGCGGGGCCTAACCCGTTGGCAAAGCTGGTTTCCATGAACATGCCATCCCCGTCATTTCGGTAACAGGAATTGGACTGGGCTTCCAGGTTGGTCACGAGAATCTCTTCATCGCCATCGCCGTCGAGATCGGCAGCGTCGACTCCCATTCCCGCTTCCGCCTTGGCGCCTTCTCCGTAAGCACAACCAGCGAGCAGTGCCTCCTCGAGAAAGAAGATCCGCCCCTGTTCCTTCCATTGATTGATCAGCAAGAAGTTGGCTTCTCCGTCATTGGCCACGTAAAGGTCGGGGTCGCCGTCGGGTTCGATATCGATGCTGATGATTCCCAACGCCTTGGCCGGGTGGTTATTCAACCCACTACTGGAACTGACATCCGAGAAGTTCCCGGTTCCGTCATTGAGCAGTAGCAGGCACGGAGCCGCAGCGAAGTTGGAAGGCGCGCAATAGACCTCCTGGTCCCCACGAGTACATGGGACAAAGGTGCTGGCGTCGAAATCCAGGTAGGAACCGATGAAAAGATCGAGGTCGCCGTCGCCTTCGATGTCGACCAGTACTGCTGCACTGGAGAAGGAGTCGCCGGTGATACCCCGGCTCAGAGATTGCTCAGAGAATCGTCCCTTTCCATCATTGATGTAGAGTTGGTCGGGCCCGTCGTTGGCGACGAAAATATCCGGATCTCCATCGTTATCGATGTCACCGATGGCGAGCCCCATCCCCGCTTCCGATCCGACAATTCCTGAATCGGATCCTGCGGCGACAAAAGTACCATCGACCTGAAGAAACAACTGATCTCGCGGTGCTTCCTCTTCCGGCTCCAGTTTCGCTGGCGAGCCGTTGACCAGGAACAGGTCGAGATCGCCATCGCCATCGGCATCGAGCAAGCCTGCACCTGATCCAACGATTTCACCGATGTATCGTGCGCCGCGGGCTCCCGAATCGTGGATGAACGGAATCGAGTTCTGTTCGATCTGGAACAGTTCAGAAGCGACTTGCGGATCCTCGACGGAGGGGTCAAAGGTGCAGCCACAGATGAAGAGTAGCGGGATCAGGCTCAGCGGTCTCATCGTGGTTCCGGCTTCTCGAGGAGGTCTTGCAGTATCGAGTTACTCGGGTGATCGGGCGAGGCAGCGAGACGTCTGGTGAGTTGTTGCCTCGCCTGATCGATTCGCCCCAGATCGAGCAGGGCACGGATGATCTGTTCCTGTCTTTCAAGCCCCTTCGCTCGAGTCAGATCGGGTGCCGGTTTTTCTTCGATGAGCGAGATCTGCTGGCGGATCTTACGGTAACGATCGAGTACCGTTCGAGCCTCTTGCTCCTCGCCTGATCGACGCAGTGATCCAGCCAGAGATTGCAACGAAGCCAGATCATCTGGTTGTGTCTCGATGGCACGCTTCAACTCGACAATAGCCTCGGCATGGTTCCCCTGGTGCGCGTGTATCTGGCCGAGGACGCGAGCGGTGATCGCACGGGAGATGCGAGTTTGGCCCGACTGGGCCCGGGCTTTTTCGGCGTAGTTTCGCGCTCTCGAGTGGTCACCGAGGCGATACAGGTTGGCACACATCTCGACATTCAGGGCCAGGTGATCGGGTGCGATCAATGCCGCCTGTTCGAGCACCGCTTGTGCGAGCTGCGGCTGGTTCGTATTCAGATGCACCTTGAATAGCACCAGTGAGAGTTGAACGGTGCCGGGTGATCGGGGAGGTAGGCCAGCGATCGTGGTTTCCAGCAGTTGTTGTGCGGCAGCAGGGCGATCCAATTTCTGCAAGGCGAGTGCCAGCAAGTGCACCACATCGACATCGCCAGGGCGGATGTTGTGAGCTTTCTGAAACGAATCGAGAGCCTCTTCGTCGAGTCCCAGCACCCGTGCAGATTCGCCCAGAACCCTCAGAGCGAGTGGATTGTTGGGCTCCATTTTGACCGCTTTTCGAGCGCGGTGAAGTGCTACCGAGTGCGCATCACGCCGACTGGCGCAGATCGCCAACGATTGCAAGATGCGAGTCTCATTTCTGTCGGGGGCGACTCTCAGGAATCCCAGGAAAGACTGTTCTGCTTCGGCATAGGCTTGTTTTGCTGCGGGTGCTCCCACCAGTTTTTCTGCTGCCGAGAAGCTGGCCTTGCCGAGCAGTAGCAGCGCATCCGCTTGCTTCGGATTCGATTTCAAGATGGTGCGACAGATCCTGGCGGTAGCAGCAAAGTTGCCTCGACGTAGATTCAACTCTGCTTCACGGATTGAGACGTCATCATCGCGGCGAGTGGTGTCCTGCCCAGGGCTGGTGCAGAAAAGTGCGGACTCGGGTGAGAGCGAGCTGGCACTACTGGCAAGGAGCCATGCGGATAGCAGCAAGATCTGGGTCAATACGCCTCCCGACGCCATGGGAATCGTGGCGGTGCGATTCCTCGTGAGGATGCTGCAATACACCTAATGCTTCGTCAAGATTGGAGTGGTTCGAGTGCTGCCGGAAATGACAGGGGGAACGGCAAGTGTCACTTGCCGTTCCCCCGCTGGGCATTCTCCACTGTTGGAACTCGTTAGAAGGAGCGCCGTTCCGCCTTGCGGCGAATCTTTTCTGCATACTTGTCTCGCAGTTGAGTGTGGCGACTGGTCAGGTCGACGGAGCGTCCATCGATCCACATCGCCTCGACCTGGGTCGGGATCTCCAGCGGATCGCCATCGGTGATGATCATGGTCGCCGACTTTCCTCGAGCCAGTGATCCGTACCGATCTGCGACACCGAAAATGCGTGCCGGCGCCAGGGTGATCGACTCCAGCGCCTTCTCCGGAGAGAGACCGTATGCAGCGGCAGTTGCGGCGTGATACGGCAGGTTTCTCACGTTGGAAGTATCGAAGGCACCGATGCAGAAATCGACTCCTGCAGCAGCCAGTTTCGCTGGACCGGTGAACGGATCGTCATAGGCATCATCCCTGCTGGAGGGAAGACGGTGCACTGGACCGTACACCACCGGAACCTGGTACTCCGCCAGGAATGAAGCGACACGAGGGGCTTCCCTTCCGCCGACGATCACCGGGCGCAACTTTGCTCCGAGGGCCCATTCCACCGCAGCACGGATCTCTCTGGCACCTTCGGCGTGGATGTATACCGGGCAAGTACCCTCGATGGCAGGTCGTAACGCCTCCAGTCGAAGATCGGGTGCGGAGCCGTCAAAGATCTCATGATCGGCCGAACGGCTCTGGCAGTAGAGTTTCGCCTGATCAAACAGCTCGGTAATCTTGGCGATCTTGGCGGCTGAATTATTGGAACGACGAGAAGAGCGGGTCTCTTCAGCGCGAGGATCCACTTCGCCGGCGCGATCATGTGAGTGCCCGTGGGCGTGGGCATCCTCCTGCTCGAAGAAGCGTCGTCTGCCACCTTGAGATGGCCACTGGATCTCGAGACCCAGATAGGATTCCACTGCGAGGTCTTCCCAGGACCAGCCGTCGAGTCGCAGCAATACCGATTGTCCCGAGATCAAACCACCACCGGGTCGGGTTGCAGCGAGGGCGATCCCGTTGGCGCGTGCCACTGGAATGTGCTCGCTGTCGGGGTTGACCGAACTGGCAGCACGAGCATTTGGATTCAGGTCTCCCGTCTCGCGCTGGTCATTGGTCGCTCGGACCGAGGAGATCTCGATCAAGCCGAGACTGGTCGCCGAAGCGATCAGCCCTGGATAGACGTGCTTGCCGTGGGCCTGGATCACTTGACAGTCGGTCGGAAGCGGAATCCCGCGACCGATTCCCGTGATGCGTCCGCGACTGAAGACGATGGTGCCATCTTCGACGATCGGTCCATCGACTGGATGGATGGTGGCGCCGACGATGGCGATGGTGCCATTTTGCATCGGTCCAGGAATCGGATCGGAACCAAAGGTCGAGTCAGATCCACTCAAGAGGAACCAGCACGAGAAAAACACTGCGACGATGGATAGCTTATGGAACCAGTTCATCGGCTTCCCTCCTCTCCCTCGGCCGGGTCTTTTTCGGGAGTGGCCGCCCCCATCTTGGATTCTAGAAGTATCGAGATCAGTTCTTCTCGACGAGTCTTGTCACGAGTACGCATCGCCAGATCCTCATCGCGGTCGAAGTACCTGTGCCCTTCGATCCAGGTCTGCAGGCACATCGAATAGCCCGACAGTGGATCGCCGGACCAGATGACGAAGTCGCCATCTTTGCCCGGCTCGAGGGAGCCGACTCGATCATCGAGATGTAACTGGAATGCGGGATTGATGGTCACGAACTTGAGTGCTTCTTCCGGCGGAACGTTGCCGTACTTGACCGCCTTCGCCGCCTCGAGATTGAGGCGTCTGGCCAGTTCGTCAGAATCGGAGTTGAAGGAAACATTGACCCCGGCACGGCGCATCAGTGCTCCGTTGTAAGGGATCGCATCGTAAACCTCGAACTTGTAGGCCCACCAGTCACTGAAGGTGGAACCTGAAGCACCATGGCGAGCCATCTCGGGAGCCACCTTGTAGCCCTCGAGAATGTGCTGGAAGGTGCCGATGCGGAATCCGAAATCCTCGGCGACACGCATCAACATGAGGATTTCGTCTTGTCGGTAGGAGTGGCAGTGGATCCAACGATCTCCTTCGAGGATCTCGACCAGGGTGTCGAGTTCCAGATCTCTCCTCGGAGGCAACATCGTCGAGCGATCGGCAGTTTCCCACGCGCGCCATGCATCTCTGTATTCGGTGGCGGCATGGAACGAATCGCGGATCAACTGTTCGACACCCATCCGGGTCTGGGGATAGCGTCCGGTCGCCTCGTTGCCCCAGTTCGATTGCTTGACGTTTTCACCGAGGGCGAACTTGATCATCTTCGGTGCATTGTCGATCTTCATCTCCTGCGAAGAGGAGCCCCAGCGCCACTTCACCAGCGCGCTCTGGCCGCCGATGGGGTTGGCACTGCCGTGTAGCAGTTGTGCTGTGGTGACTCCGCCGGCCAGCTGGCGGTAGATGTTGATGTCTTCGCAGTCGACCGCGTCACCGATCCGGACCTCGGCGGTAACCGCCTGGGTGCCCTCGTTGACACCCCCGCGGATGGCCGTGTGGGAGTGGGGATCGATCAAGCCCGGTGTGACATGAAGACCGGTTCCGTCGATGACGTGAGCACCCTTGGTGGCGCTCAGGTTTTGTCCGACCTCGACCACCTTGCCGCCGATCACCAGCAGATCGGCCTGCTCGAGGATCCCATCGGGCCCGCAGGTCCAGATGGTGGCGTCGGTGATGAGGACTGCTGCCGGTGCGTAGGGTCCTTCAGTGGTGCCGTAGGCGCCCATCGGCATGGCGATGTCGCGATCGATCGATCCCTCGAAGTGGGAAGAGTCGATCTTGCCGCCACGACGTGAAGGACGATCGCCGGAAGCCGTGGCTCCGGGCCAACGCCCGCCACCTTGTCCACGACGACCTGCGCCCCTGCGACCTCCCGCTCCGCGGCGACCGCCACGGCCTACCTGAGCATCTTCATCGGAGGCATCTGTGGCCTGATCCGAGGATTCTGGTGTCTCTGTTTTTTCTTCCACATCGCCAGTGCGAGTCGCAACGAACGAGTACTCGGGGTATCCGGCGCTCGCCACGTTGCCGCGAATCTTGCCATCGGTGCCGACGGTGCCGCCGAAGCGGGCATAGCCCTCTTCTCCGAAGGGTCCTCCCGAGAAGGTGATCCCCACTTCATTTCCCTCGTAGTGGAAGCGAGAGGGACTGAGAGTCTTTTCCTGGTACTGGACGGTGATCTTGGGAGACTTGGTCGAGCCGGTCAGGGTGAAACCCAGTTCCATCTCTCCTTCATCGGTGGCCACGGCGACTTGCCACTGGCCTCGGATGTCGGCGGGAGGAGCGGCCTGGTTCTCGTGACGAGTTCCATCGATCCACACCTCGGTGCAACTCTTACCGCTCTCGAAGGGCTGACCGTCCCACACCGCCAGCATCGCGGTCTTGCCGACGGCGACGCGACCAAACCGATCCTCGACTCCGATCAGGCGAGCCGGCTCGGTGGTTACCGCTGCCAGGGCTACATCTGCCGGTAGCCCCCGTTCGATGGCGGTCGCCACCCGGGAAGCAAAGTTGGAGGGAGAATCGAGTCCGCGGGTGGTGAAGGTGAAGGGAACACCCGCGCGACGAAGACGCTCGGGGTTTTCCGGTGCCGACGCCCACAGTTCGAGGGTTCGGAGGGTGATCCCGGTGTCGCCGCCGACGCCATCGACGGTCGGCGTGTCGGGGAAGTTGACCGGCAAGATGAAGGGCGACCCGGTGGCTGCGACCTGTTCGAGTTGCTGGTACTCGAGGCCGTTACCCTGGAACCAGGTGTTGATCTTGAACTCTTCGAGGACTTCGGTGAGAGCCAGCGTTTCGAGGACGTCACGAGTACGAAATGCCAGTGGCACCGTACCGTCGAGCACCGGAAACAGTGCCTCCAGAGACAGATCGGATTCGGGTCGGGGAAGATGATCGGGGTGAGCACGGTGAGCGTTCCACGCCTCGCGATACCAGGTGGCATCGAGCAAGGTCTGGCGTACCAGTGCAATCGCTCCCATCCGAGACGCCGGATATCCGCCGCCTCTACCCCAGCCGCCGGTTTGCAGCCCTGCGCTGATGGCGATCTGATCCTCGATCAGCGCCCTCCGGTCGGGACCTCCGACGAGGCGGGTGAAGGCGGTTGAACCGGAGAAGACACCCTGGCCGGGAGAGACCAGTGCATTGGTGAATCCGGCGCTACGGAATCCAGATGCGACCGCCGGATCGATGACCAGGCCCTCGGAAGTCTGGTACTCCGGATGGACCTTGCGATTCCAGTTGCGTCCAGCGCGGGAGGCATCTGCAGATTCTTCGATCTCGATCCGGAGATCCATGTCGATGAAGCCGGCGGTGATGACATGCCCGCTCCGATCCCAGGTGCGCGCATTGGCGGGGACCTGGACATCGGTTCCGACGGCGGTGATGACACCATCCTCGATGAGAATGGTGGCCGATGGGATCAACTCGCCCGGTTCGGTGATCACATCTGCACCGATGATGGCGTGTATTTCCGGGGTGCGTCGCACGATCCCCTCGCGGGGTTCTGTTTGCGCCTGCAGCCCCTGGGAAATCCAGCAGAAGATCAATACCAGGGATAGAAACTGGAGTCCTCGAATCATGAGGAAACATCCTTCCTGAAGAGTGAAGTGGACCGTGGATCTTACACGAATTCCGCGGTCAGATCAGTTCTCAACTGGCAGGACGGCATTCTCGGAGGGCCGAGAATGCTCTGGAGGTGGGAGTCGGGTGGAGCGAGAAGGAAGACAATACCGAGGGAATCGGCTTCAGGGGTGGCACTGAAGCGTATCTGCCGTCCGGTCCGGTCCCTCTGCCGGAAATGGCGCCGCCGGAGCCGCCGTCGCGGAGAAGAGATAACCCAGCAGCGAGACCGCGTCTGCGATGTCGACCTGTCCATCGTCACTGACATCGAGGGCGTCGAGGCAGCTGGGAGTCGCAGCCCCCTGGAACAGAAATCCGAGGCTATATATCGCATCTCCGATGTCCAGTGCGCCATTGCGATCGGAGTCTCCGCGGATGAAGCGATCCTGAACGATCACCTGTCCGACCATGCCGAAATCGACGTGAGGAATGCAGTAGTAGGGTAACTCCATGGCACTGTCGAAGGTGTACTCGAAGATCGGATTGAGGTCGGAAGACTCCTCGTCGAACAGGGCCCCCGGTTCCTCGATGGTGCCAGGATCACCGCCCGGCATGCCACTGGTCACCGTGTGTAACATCTCCATCGGCTCATGAACCCAGCGAACCCGGTCTCCCTCGAAGATCTCGATGATCTGTGGCAGGTAGGAGTTGTCGACCACCCCGACCTCGAAGGTCAAGGTGTCGTCGAGGATGGTGATGGAGCCGATCTGCGCAGGATTGTTTTCATCGAAGAAACCGACGGTGATCCCCATCTGGGTGAAGGTGTGAGTGAAAGTGGGATTCTGGACATCGATGGTCGCGCTGAAGATGGCTCCCGGCTGGTCGGGGGTCCCTGGCGCACCACCGGGGAAGCCGCTGCTGAGTTGATGGTTTCCGGCCACCCAGCTCCAGGTGACGGAATCCCCCGCCTCGATGGTCAGGCTGGTGGGGATGAAGGCGGAGTTGAAGAAGTTGATCTGGTGATCTTCAGCCCGTGCGTTGTCGCAGAGAAGACTGCTGCAGAGCAGTCCACCGCAGGCGAAGGTGATGAAGATCGAGAGTTTCAGCATCGGGTTCATGACGGATCAACCGAGGAAACCGAGTGGTGTGAACAGTGCTGGATTGGCTGCGGCAGCGGCATCGAAACCGGGCATGAACTGATCCATCAGTGCCGGATCGTCGCCGAAGTGATTGGCGAAGATCTCGGAGAAGATCATCCTGTAATCTGTGTTGGCGGCGAGGTATCGATCGTTGACGGTGAACATCGATCCTGGAGCCCAGCTGCTCGGGTCGCAGTTGTAGACTCCACCGACGACACCTCCACCGGCGACGAACATGGTGCTGCTGGCGCCGTGGTCGGTGCCCTGTGATCCATTTTCGATCGAAGTGCGTCCAAATTCTGAAACGGTCACGATCACCACGTCTTGCCACTGGGATTGCAGGTCGCGCGAGAGCGCCTGGATTCCGAGCGCCAGATCTCCGAGCAGATTGGGGTGAGCCCCATTGAGGCGACCTTGTGCAGTATGGGTATCCCAGCCATCGATGTTGACCCCGAGCAAGGTGGCCGGGGTTCGTTTCATCAACATGGCGATCTCGGAGAGCTGGGCTCCGAAGGTGTTGTCGGGATAGAGCGCACCGTTCTCCGGAATGTAGGGACCCTGTGCCAGTGCTTGCTGGACGGTACTGACCGACTCTCCCAGCTTGACCCCTGTGGGCATCAAGATGTCGCGGTACTGGGCTCCCTCGACATCGGGCTTGCCACCGTAGGCACCGTAGAAACCACGACCGTCGGTGGCGCCCGGAGTGCTGGGAAGTTCGCCGAGGAACTTGGCGACCTGGGCGAGCGAGCCAGAGAAGGAGTAGTCTGCAGTGGCAGGGAATGCCGGCATCGGTATCGAACCGCGCATCACCACCGGCAGCGAGTCATCGAGGTAAGCCCCGGGGAAGGGGTTGTCAGGGAATCCCGGCACGTTGGCGAAGCGACGGTAGAGCATGCCCTCGTCGAGGGTCTCGTTCCCCGGCACGCCATTCTCCCAGAACTGCTGAGCACTGAAGTGACTGCGCGATTGCTCGGGGTAGCCGATCCTGTGCAGCACCGCGAGGTTGCCCGGTCCTGGGATTCCATTGAGAGCAGAATTGTTGAACACTTCCATCAACGGTTGAAGCGAAGGATGCAGCTGAGCGAAACCATTACCCAGGTCGACCGCCTCGAGGTCATTGATGAAGAGACCCGGACGATTGGCAGTACTGTAATCTGCGTCGCCACGAGGGATCACGGTGTTGATGGCATCGTTGCCACCACGCTGGAAGATGAAGATCATCTTCTTCTGCCCGGTACCGCCGGTTCCGGCCATCAGTTTCCGGGCGAGGAACTCAGGACCGACAAATGGCGGCAGGATCAATCCCAGGGCGGCGAGTCCTCCGCTTTTGAGCAGGTTTCTTCGATTCAACATGGTCTTCTCCTAATTCTACTGAAACTGCCAGCGAGGGAGGCTGAACATGAAGCCCACCATGTCGCGGATCCGCGCTTCGTAGCCCGGGACCGTCGAGTCGAGCGGCCACGGCAGCCCATCCAGGTCTGTTTCGAGGTAGTCGATCACGATGCACTTTTCAGCTTCTGTGAGAGTGTTCTGGAACAGTACTTCATCGAAGACGTCGATCACCTCGACGGCGCCGAGGTTTTGATCGAGGGCGACAAAGTCACCCACTTCCCACCGATAATCGTTATCCACGTTGGAGGAAAATCTGCGGGCAAAGTTGATGCGTTTGAGTAGCGTGGTGGTGCCGATCCAGTCCGATCCGATCTCCGAGTAGCCATCGGGTTCGGCGCGCTGGAACAGGTCCATCCCCATATCCTTCATCTGGTTCGCCAGATCATCGCTGCTGGCGACCGCCCCCAGTGCTCGAAGGGTGGTGTTGATGAACTCGACCGGGGTTTTGACCTTGGTGCGCATGTAGGTGGGATTCCAGAAGGGTCCACTCTGGTCGATCGGATCGAGTAACGTTTCCATCACGGTTCCGATATGTCCTGGCTCAGGAGTCGAGAACCAGGCAGCGATCATATCGGCGAGCAGCCCCTGCAATTCGATCGGTGCTGTTCCATCCGAGATGGTCGCCAGCGAGATCTCATCGGAAACGAACTTCTGGATCAACTTGATACAGATGAACTGTGCTGTGCTCGGGTGTGCGGTCAGGGAGTCGACCAGTTCGATTCCATCGAGCACTCCATCGGCACCGACTCGTCCTGCAGGGATGTCGAGTTGGTACGGAGTACCGGCGAAGATCGACTTGGCTCCGTCGTCGTGCTGGGCAGGGTTGAAGCGGAAGTTCCACTGACCCTGACGATTGTTCAGATCGATGTGTCGCGGGGTGGGCACATTGGAGGTGACTCGCGGCAAGAAGGAAGCATCGTTGCTGGAGATGGCGGTATTGTGGATCTGGGCGGCCAGTACGTTGTTGCCGGCGACCATCAGGTGCCTGAAGTGATCGAGATCCACCAGCGACGGGCGTCCCGCTGCTTCGTGTCCACCACTGGCAGCGGTATAGGGCGGTGGGGCCGGCGCATCTGCCATCGTCTGGCTTCGCCAGATCTCGATGCCGTTGAGGTAGAGCACCACCCCGTCGTCGTAATCCACTTCCAGTTCGAGTCGGTCCGTCGTTTGCGGATCGGCAATGATGAAGTTCTTGCGCGCGTAGAAACTGATGTAGTTGTTCTGCATGTCGGTGAGGATGGTGGCATCGTCGCCATCCCCCATGCCGATGCCGGTCGGACCGACCAGCCAGCTGGAGTCGTCGAAACCAGGTTCGGTCCAGGCGGTGGTCGCTGCTCCAGCAGGATCGGGAGAGGGCTCCTCGAGGCCCTTGAAGTAACTCCAGTCCTCACCAAGTTCGAGCAGCGCAGTGCTGGTCCAGGACTGATGGCTGGTGATGACCGGGTTGGTGACGTAGTCGGGGAAGGGGACGATCATCTCGTTGGGGATCCGCGTGACAGACCATCCGGTCAGCGCCCTGGCCACCTCCTCGATATCGGTCTGGGTGTAGCCGTTGTCGACCCCGAGGGTGTGGAGCTCGAGAATTTCCCTGGCGTAGTTCTCGTTCGGTTCGGCAGCGAAATTCAAGATGCTGTCGAGATATACCAGCATCGGTACGCTGCTGGCACTGAACAGGAGAAGGTCGGAGAAGTAACCGAGTGAGTGATCGCGGAAGAACTCGTATTCCTCGAACTCGAGTGAGGAAGAGTGCATCCGGGCACTGGTATTGCTGCCGAGGATTCGATGGGTATAGCGATTGCGCAATGCTCGAAACAGATCTCTCAACTTTTGCTCATCGGTGGTGAAGTGGTTTTCCCAGAATTCACCGAGCACAGTTTGCAACTGTCGGTTGGAGTAGATGCCTCGAATGAACATGAATCGTTGGAGGTTGGCATCGGTAAGGATGACATCGCGGGTTGCGGTGCTGGTAAAAGTCTGTGAGACGATGCTCGGATCGAGGGTGAAGTCGGCGTTGTTGGGCGCGTCATGACCCTGGATGGCGAGGGTGTTGATTCCCGGCTGCAGCAGCGAGTCGGGAATCTGGAAGTACTCGGGGATACCCGCTTCATGTGAGCCATTGGAGTACTGATTGAAGGGAGGAGGGCTCCCGACCAGATGTGGTGACCCATTGCCCTGGGTGCTTCGGGTCAGTTCCACTCCATTGATGTAGGCGACGAAGGCATCGTCGTAGAGCATCTTGAGGTAGATCCCGGGCAACCCTGCGGGATCATTCATCACGAACTGGGTGCGGATGTAGATCGAGGCGAGATCGGTCGTGAAGAACTGGCCGATCGTCGTCACATCGTCGTTATCTCCGAAACCAAACCCGCCGGTGGAAACCGACCAGCTGCTGTCATCGAATCCTGGCTGGGCCCAGTCTGCGGGGGGCTCCTCGAATCCGAGAAAGTAATGAAAGGAGCCGTTGGGTCGCAGGATGAACTGCTCCTGGCTGACGGGAATATTCGAGGTGAACTGATCGTCGAGAGCTTGCAGCGGGATGTTCCCGACCTCGTCCCCGACCTCGGGTTGCAACAGAGCATCGATGACAACGGGAATGCCCAGGTCGAGAACGCGGGTCACATCTCCTGGTGTTGGGCCATAGGCGATGCGGTGCAAAAGGTGTCCGGCGACGATCCGTTGCGGATCGCCAGCACCATCACAAATGCTGGTAAAGCAACCGAGGAGATCATCGGTCGGGTCGAGTCCGCATTCGAGGGGACCGGGTGCCGGCGGCGGGACGTCGCCGATGAAGATGTAGCCGAGCAAACTGATCGGATCGGCCACATCGAGTGATCCATCATCGTTGACATCTGCGGCGTCGTAACAGCTGATCGAATCGATGCCGCCAAACAGATAGTTGAGGATCACGATCGGATCGGAGATGTCCACTGCACCATCGTTGTTGGGGTCACCGCGGCGAAAGGGAGCGTCTGCTGCGAGAGTCAGGCTCGACGAGAGCAGCAGCGTGGTGAGCAGCAGTGTCGTGAGCAGCAGCGTGAACAGGGATGTGGTGAGCAGGGACAGGGCGCATGGCCGCTGAAAACATGAGGGCATCGAGACCTCCCGTACCGTCAGGTGCATCAAAATCCTTGATCGTGGTGAAACAGTTCACCGACTGATCAGTACCCGCAATGAGGAGGAGTCTTGTCGATCATGCGGTCATCTCGGGGACCGTCTCCAACGATTCTCTTCGCTCCTCGCTGTCGATGAGTTGCGACCCAGGATGAAATAGACCCTTTTTTCCTGGACCGCACAGCCTCCATTATAGGCGTTCCGGGGAAGATGGTGAACCCGCTACTCCCGCCGCTGCGAAGCGCAGAGCCCAATAGAAGCCGATGGCGGTCAGGATCGACAAGAGGGTCAGGATAAAGTAGTTGCGAGTCACCGGGCGGCGCGGTGACTCGCTCGGTTGGCGACCTTGGCCCGAGTACAGCGTCAATTTATCCTCCCCGAATGATTCTCTCACCAGCACCTCGAACTGCTCGATTCCCTGCTCGCTGGCGTGCTTTCGAAAGAGATTTTCATCGCCGACCACCACCAGTGAATGGGTCTCCGATGAGAGGAGTTCGCCGACGCGAGAATCGGCTAGCGGTGCCCGGTGACGCTTTAGCAGCACCTGGGTTGCCGGATCCGCGTGGAAAAACTCGAGCTGGGTGTCGGGCCTGACATGAGACTCGACCTCACGACAGAATCCTTCGAGCTGTTTCGTCTCGACGATGTGCGGGCTATGGATGTCGAGCACATCGAGATATGCGGCGGCGATCGGCAGCACCGAGGACAGAGCCAGGATGGCATAGACGGTATTTCGTTGCGGCGAAAACCAGCGTGAGACTTCGCGTGCTGCAAGCATCGCCGTCGGCGGCAAGATCACCAGCAGGTGGATGAAGCGGTGATGGGTGGAGATACACAGCAACAGCAAGCCTGCGATCATCCAGCACAGCAGGAAACGCTCGGCGCGTCGCTCTCGGGGTCGGGGTGAGGGACGCCGGATCAGCCGAACTGCGGCGATCACAGCGATCAGGCCGGTCGGAGCCAGTCGCGTCAGGAACCACGCCAGCGGTAACAGGTGGTGTGTCACCGATTGCTGATTGGGAGCGACCCGGCTGCCGATGGAATGGTCGATCAGTTCATCGTGGATCAACTTGTCGATCGCCAGGCCGCCGCTGTCGTATTGCGCCGCTGCCAGCCAGATGACAGGAATCACCAGCGAACCGATCAGGCCCACCACGATGCTGCGACGGGGGAGTCGCAGCCGCTCGGTCGGGGGATCGAAGCGGTATGCCAGCAGCCCCAGCAGCGCCATCGCCCAGCCGAGCGGTCCCTTGGTCATCAGTGCTGCGGTGCCGGCCAGCACCAGTGGCCAGGGTCCGGCTCCATCGACCCAGCAGCGCCAGATGCCGAGGGCGAGCAGCAAGGTGGTGCACTGGAATAGCGGGTCGCTGCGAGCCAGCAGGATCTCGCGCAATCCCAATTGGTGGCACAGCAGTAGCAGTGGCGCCCAGATCGCCGCCGCCGCTCCAAATTCACGTCCGACCCAGCCGACCAGGATCAGTATCGTGATCAGCGTGGCCCACCATGAGGGGAAGGCGTAGGTCAGTCGATGAAAGGTGCCGAGCGCCTCGCTGGCGACGGCACCGAGCCACTGGGTCAGTGGTGGCTTCGAAGCGAAGTGACCATCCTGGTCCTGCTGCCATAGCCACGAGTCGTTCTCGATGATGTCGAGCTGATAGCTGGCGAGTTTGACCTGGTCGCGACCGAGCAGGTCCGCGGGACCGGTGGCGCGCACCAGCAGGAAGCCGGCCCAGCTCGCGATGGCCAGCAGCAGGATGGTGCGGGTGGTCGAGATCGAGCGCCCCTTCGGCGCAGGCCCTTCCGCCGATTCGATCATCGATCCGTGGTCCCATCTCCTTCTGCCGGCTCATCTTGTCGCAGTAGTCGGGGCAGGAATCGGGCCACCAACACACCACCCACCACCGCAGCTGCGAAGGACCAGCCGGTCCACCCCTTACCGAGAATCAGGGCACCGATGCCCAGCGTCAGTCCCCACACCATCGTCAGGCCGCCGACGATGCCGCCGATCACCAGTCTTCCCTCGTGGGGGGTTCCTCTCACATCGGTGAGGGCTCGTACCGGGCCCCACGCTCCGGTCGGTCGCACCTTTTCGTAGAAGGGCACCAGTTTAGCGGGATCGGGGGCGGGTCTCAGCAGCGTCACGATCAGACTGACCAGCGTCGACAGCAGTACCACGATGACGATGCGACCCTCTGCCGTGATCACTCCACCCTCCGATTCGATGCTACCCAGAGGCGTGAGTGCTGTGACAGGCCAGCCCTTGTCGAAGAGGAAGGTGATGAGGGTGGTGGTGACACTCGAAGTGACCATCGCTGCGATCTCGCTCCAGGCGGTGATGCGCCACCACAGCCAGCGCAGCAGGTAGATCGGTCCGACGCCGCCGAGGAAGGCGAGGAAGAAGGTGAACAGGTCGCTGATCGAATCGGAGATGGTCGCCAGCCACGCCCCCTCGAGCAGGAACACGACGCTGGCGATCCGTGCCACCGTGACATAGTGGCTCGCTTTACGCTTTCGGTCGATGAAGCGCCGGTGTAAATCGTTGACGTAGTAACTCGCTGCCAGATTGACATGGGTGTCGATGGTCGACATGAAGGCGGCCAGCAAGCTCACCACCACGATGCCGAGCAATCCCGCCGGCAGGAAGCGCACCATCATGACGACGTAGGCCTTCTCCGAGTCTGTTTTAGCAATCTCCGTGTCAGGCTCGACCTTGTCATCGAGTTTGACCAGGATCTTGGGCAAGACCCCTACCCAACCCTCCAGTGCTACCAGATGGACCTGGTGATGCGTGCCCTCCCTATCCTCGATGGAGACCCGATCGAGATCCTCGTGGATGGCGACCACGGTGCCGGCCACCGGACTGACCACGGGGTCGCCGTGAGGCACCACCAGTAGTGAAGCCAGCGCCACCGCGATCCACATCCAGGGGCGCAGGGCGTAGTTAGCGATGTTGTACCAGAGCGTCCCGACCGAGCCGTGCGCCGGCGACTTGCTGGCGGCGATCCGTTGCACGACGACGGTGCCGCCATCGATTCCCGAGGTCGCCCACCAGGAAATCCCTAGATAGACCGCCACCGCAGCCACCGGCGTGGTCCAGAAGAGCGGATCGGACCAGGAGCCGCCTCCTGGAGAGGGTAAGAAGTTGAGAATCTGGCTCGAATCCCGGCCCTCTTGGGCCAGGTGCTCGATGATCGCCGATTGTCCCCCCACTGCATCCCAGGTGATGAAGGCGAGTGCGATGGCACCGATCATGGCGAGGCAAAACTGCACCAGATCGGTCACTGCCACGCCCCAGAAGCCCGACATCAGCGAGTAAGAGAGGCAGATGGCGCAGGCGATGCCAAGCGAGGTGACCTTATCGATATCAAACAGCACGTCACTGATCTTGGCGGCGGCCAGCAGCACCCAGCACAGCACGATCGGATTGGTCAGGAAGGCGTGAAAGAAGCCGAGCACCCCCCTCAGTACCGTCGCTTCTTTTCCGCCGTAGCGCATCTCTGCGAATTCCGCCTGGGTCATCACTCCCAGCCGTCGCCAGTAGCGCGAAAAGAGGAAAACGGTCAGCATTCCCCCCACTGCGAAGCACCACCACAGCCAGTTTTTCCAGATGCCTGCATCTCGCACCCAGCCGGTGATCACCAGCGGTGTGTCTGCGGCAAAGGTGGTGGCGACCATCGAGGTCCCGACCACCCACCACGGCAGTTTTCGCCCGGCCAGGAAGAAGGAATCTGCATCGGCGCTGGCGCGCTGACGAAGAAAAAATCCGACCCCGATGGCGAAGGCGATGTAAATCGCCAGCACGGCGATGTCGATGGTTTCCAGATGCATGGCGAGATCCTACACCGAGATGACTTTTTTGGGATGGGCTTGCTTCACACATCGTTTGGATGCAGGGTGCAAAATCGTGGGGGGAAGACCGGGAATGTCCGAGCCTTTCGGGTCTAGTTCGGTGTGACCACGGCATGATTGGTCGAGGTCACACCGGATAGGCTGGTCTCGGACAGGCCACGGGGATGATTTCAGTGAGTATTCAGTGAGTAAATAGGTGAGTTTTTCAGGGCTCACCTTGCGACTCATCTCTCTCGACAATTCCAGCCTTCATCAGGAATCACCGCACCGATCGGTGGTGCCGCCATCCCTTTCACTCACTTCCGCCACTCACCTCCGATACTCCATTCGGCCACCCTGCTGGCGCATCGAGGCTGGCGCGTCAAGCCCAACGCGATTCCCGCTCCTTCGTTCCTGCGTCTCGCCACTACCATCAGACCATCGGCTACCGAGGTTCCCGATCGTAGTTCTTGATGATAGGGTCGGAAGAGAGTCACTCTGTGGAAGGAGATTGAAGATGATGGACGCGGGCCGGATCGATGAATTGAAGAAGGAGATGAAAAGATGTCACCCCTCCTGGATCGCCCGGCTTCTGCCGCTGCTTGGCTTCTGCGCCATCGGTGCATACTTCACCCAGCAAACCTCCGATCCGGTCATCCTCATCGGCGGAATCGTCGCCGTTCTGTGGGGAAGCTACTGGTGGATCACCATGCGGAGGTTGTACAAATCACTTTCAGCGGTTTACGAGGCTGAACTCGACGCCGCAAATCATCAGTAGTCGCCAGTAATTACGGAGCGCGGAGGTATCGAGCACTGAGGTATCGAGCACTGAGGTATCGAGCAC
>DUAN01000032.1:44079-44365 GCA_012960845.1 Planctomycetota bacterium
AGAAGTCATCGCTGGTGGCACGCCGTGTGGCTACTGGACGTAGTCGGCGGACCCGAGGAAATGAATCGACACGTAAGCTTCATCTCCCACCACCCAGCTGTCGTGCGGTTTGGTCGAGACGTAGAAGAGGGTGCCGGGGGTCATCACCTGCACCGGTTCATCCTCGAAGGCGACCGTCACCTGTCCCGACAGTGCCAGGCATAGATGTTCCACCTCGCAGAATGATTTCCCCAGTGATTTCCCCAGTGCTTTTCCGGCGTGCTCCGACCACTTCCACCCCGGCTGA
>DUAN01000033.1 GCA_012960845.1 Planctomycetota bacterium
AAAACAGGGGTGGCACGACAAGCTCGCCGGTACCGTTGTTGTCAGGAAACGAAAGTAGTTCCCTCACGTTGGTCACCTGTGTCATTGACCACCTCCGGGCTTGCGGTGTACCGTCACTGTGAAGTGTAGATCCCGTCACGTCGTGAGGAGGCCCCATGTACACCGTCACCAAGGACATCCAGTTGCCCTGTACTGTCACCGGTTCGTGGCCGCGCCCGAAGTGGTTCGACGACAGCATGTGGGGACGACCGCTCGATACCTGCATGATGGACACCAACTTTCGTGAGAAGTATCAGGATGCCCTCGCCACCATCATCTCCGATGAAGACCGAGCCGGTCTCGACATCCTCACTCACGGCGATCTGCACTGCGACAACGACATGGCCGGTCGCTCCTGGCATCACTACCCGCTGCAGCGCTGGGCCGGTTTCGATGGAGACCATCTGCAATCGGAAGAGACCCGCTCGCCATGGTTGCGCTACCCGCCGGGGACCTTGCTCAACGAAATTTATACCGGTTGGCGCTGGCCGCGGGTGGTCGGCAAGATCGAACACCGCCCCCTCGACTACGACAAGATCTGGCGCATCGCCCAGGCCAAGAGCGATAAGCCGGTGCGTTTTGGTACCTGCTGCTCCCAGGTGATGGGGCTATTCCTCGACATCCACACCCCCCACTACAGCGACAACCAGGAACTGATCTGGGACATGGCGGTGGCGATGAACACCGAACTGCACCGGCTCAAAGATGCCGGATGCCAGTGCATCCAGATCGAGGAGCCGACGCTGCACTTCTGGGCCAACACCTATGGCAAGGACAGTGACGAGGTCCAGTTCATGCTCAAGGCATTCAACCGAGAGGTGGAAGGCCTCGATGACATCGAACTGTGGATCCACACCTGCTGGGGTAACCCCAACATGCAGCGAGTGATCGACAACGACAGTTACGAGGAATCGTTCGACCTGTACATGAACGAGTGCAAGGGTGATGTCTGGACCGTTGAGATGACCGATCGCGGTTTCCGTGAGATCGAGATGTTCGGCGAAGGAAAAGGAAACTTGCCGAAGAAGGTCTGCATCGGCGTCGTCAGCCACCGCCACCTGCAGGTCGACAGTCCCGAACAGATCGCCGAGCGCATCCGTCATGCCTTGAAGTACATCGCGCCGGAGCAGTTGATCATCTCGAGCGATTGCGGATTCGGTCGCCAGGGCTGCAACCGTGACATCGCCTTTTTCAAGGCAACCGCCATCGCCCAGGGGGTCAACATCATTCGCCAGGAACTGGGTCTTCCGACCAGTGACATTCGCGCTGTAGTGCCCCAGCTGCAGACTGACATCGTGCCGAAGGTTGAGGCGTG
>DUAN01000034.1 GCA_012960845.1 Planctomycetota bacterium
GATCATCGGACCAAGATCAGGACCGCGCTATCCGGCGAGCGCCGCGCGGCGCTTCACCTCGATGGTGCCAGCGACCCACGCCAACACCAGATAGAACGGCATCTCCAGCCACATCCAGGTCGGGATCTCCAGCGACAGGGCATTCGCAATGCCCCCCGCCAGGCTCAACACTCCGATGCACATGGCGAGCGCTCTCGTGTGCAACACACCGAAGAGGGTTCCGAGTCGAGCCGCCAGCCAGCCGCCTCCGAAGGCCTGTGCAAGATGCGCCACCATCGGCAGGATGAAGGCGGAGTCTGGCAGGGTAGCGGCCCACGCACTGAAGCCCTCCCGGTCCTGCATCGACAAACCTTCGGGCATCGGAAAGATCATCAGGTTGAGGAGGACAATCAGCATGTTGACGCCCGCTCCCACCATCAGACCAACCAGCACTGCCAGTGAGTTTTGAAGGGCGAGATACTTGTAGGTAAGAGTACGCCACATCCGTTCGAGAGGCCCGTACCGATGGCGGGCCAGCCACAGCGGCGACAGCCACAGCTGGAGGATCCAGATGGCGACCACCAGCACCAGTTGCTGCCACCGTTCAAAGGTGCCGAAGTACCCCAGCACCCGGAAGATCAGTACCCCGATCAGGGTGTGCAGGATGTAATTGGAGAACGCCATCCGCCCGACCGCACCGAGGCGCTGCTGCAGTGCCGGCCAGCGGCCACTGCGTACCCAGCCAACGATGAGGCCGATGTAGGCCATCGACAGCGCCACGCTGCCCCAGTAGTTCCACTGAACACCGAGGTAAAAGCTGTACTCGATGGCATGGTCGTGGGCGTAGTTTTCCCTCATGCCGTTGCCGATCAGCAGCAGACCGATCACCGCTCCTGCCATCAGCAAGCGGCGATAGAAAGCAGCGGACCGCTCACCGCTGAGGATCTTCGAGCGATAGAAGGCCATCCCCAGCAACATCATCCCCATCACTCGCCAGAAGATGTTGGTGGCAAAGATGAAGGTCTCGACGAAAAAAGAACCTTCGCTGTTGCTGGCGAATCCCGAGGCAAACCCTGCCGAGTACTTTGTAATCTCCTCGTCGAGTGCTGCCTGGTCCGGTTGCCAGAACTGAGCCAACTCCGCCTGACCCTGCTCGGGCCACTGATCGAAGGAGAGACCAAACATCAAGGACAGACCCGAACCGAGCAGCAGGAACAGAAAACCGCAGATCAGCAGCGTTCGAGCCGAACGATGGCGAAAGAGGTAGACGGGAAATGCGCAGACTCCGTAGGCGAACAGGATATCACCACTCCACAGAAGATGCGCATGGAGCAGCCCGAACATCACCAGCCAGAAGTTTCGATTGCAGTGCAGCCAGCGTACCTGCGACAACGACGCGCCGCGCGCTTCGGCACGATCGGCAAACAACATCACACCGGCTCCAAACAGCATCGAGAAGAGCCCCATGAACTTCATGTCAAAGAAGATGTGACCGAATCCCCACACCCAGTGGTTGATCCCCTCCTGCTCACCGAAGGAGGTCGGATTCATGTAGGCGCAGAAAGGCATCGCAAACGCCTGGATGTTCATCACCAGGATGCCGAGCAAGGCAAATCCGCGAAGCACATCGATGCTGGCGATTCGTCCCTTCTCAGGTACCGGATTGAGCGGATCCATGACACCTTCCTCTCCTGGTGGAGCGCCACGAGTCGATGGCCCAGCAGTGGATGATCCCTGAATTCCAGCGACAATTCTGCTTCCTGGTCTACCATGCCGGTAGGTGGCGGCGATGCGCTACCAATAGACCGGAACATGCCAGAGATCAACCACCGAGGGAGCAGACTCGTGAACCTCAACGCACCAGTCTCCAGCAACAGCTCCGGAGATCACTGGGTGACCTTCCTGGCCATCGCCTTGCCGGCATTGATCGCCTTCCATCCGCTCGCCAACAATGACCTGCCGATGCATCTGGCTGTCGGTGACTGGATCCTCGAGCAGGGTCGAGTCCCCACCACCGATCCCTTTTCAGCCAACGGTCATGGCGACCGCTGGGTCGCTCACGAGTGGCTGGCAGCGGTGATCTTTTCCAGTTGCCACAAGGTCGGCGGTGCCCACGGCCTGGTGCTGTTGGCGGTGGCACTTGCAGCTCTGCTCGGCTGGCTTCAGGAGAAGATCTCGAGGCACCTGGGAGTGGCGACCGTTGCCCGGCTGCTGCTGCTGGTGCCGCTGTGGTTGATCGCCGGCCGCAGACTGATGCTTCGACCCCACTTGCTCGGACTGTGCAGCATCATGGGGTTGTACTACATCTCGCTGCTGGGACGGGAACGCCCCCGCATCTTGTGGCTGTCGCTGCCGCTGATGGCACTGTGGGCCAACAGCCATTCATCCTTCATCCTCGGCATCGCATTCCTGATCTTCGACCTGCTGATCTGGCCTGACCATCATCGTGCCCCGCGACAGCAACGGATCGCAGTTCTGGTCAGCGCCATCGGAGCCACCCTCCTGCAACCTCACGGTCTCGGCCTGTTCCTGTTCCCCTTCCAGCTCGGCCTCGACCCGGTCTTCACCAGTCAGGTGGTCGAATGGGTCAGCCCCCTCGCCGATTCCATCGGAGGCCGCCAGTTCCGCCTCACCCCCAGCTTCTGGATCGGAGTGCCCTGTCTCGCCGTGACCTTGCTGGTGCTGCTTCGTCAGGGGGTGAAAGTGGGAGCAGGACAGATCCCCCGTGCCGCACGACTGGCAACGGTGGTGGCGATCACCATGGCACTCCTGCAACAGCGCCACTTCGCCCTCGCCGCACTCCTCTCCTCGATGGTGTTGGGAGTATGGGTCAGCCCCTACTGCCTGCGCTGGCCCGATACGATGCGTCGGGTCCGGGTGAGGGCTGCGGTTCTGATCAGCGCGGTGCTCGCAATGCTCCTGGCTTACGGCTACCCCGCCACCATCACCGGCCCCGAGATCCAGTGGCGCAAGATCGGCAGTGGCTGGTCGACCCGGCTGCCGCGTACTGCGGTGGCGGTCCTCGCCGATGAATGGAAGATCTCGGGTGACGTGCTCTGTGAATACGAGTATGGCAGCGTCGTCGTCCACGCCTCCGCAGGCCGATTGAGACCGACGATGGATTCGCGAAACACGGTCTACGGTGCCGAGCGCTTCGAGGCGCACGATGCGGTGCTCAGCGGACGAGATCTGCCACAGATGGAACGGTGGCTGGCTCAGGTCGATGCAGTGCTGATTCGCACCCTGCAACAAGATGCGACCCGCGGATTACTGACCCGGCGACTCGATGAAGATGATGAGTGGTTATCGATTCATTTCGATCAGTACTGTCGGATGTGGCTGAAGAAACAAGCGGCGCATTCGTTGCGAATGAATCGCTAGCGCTGCGGCTCGTCGCCGCGCGGTGGTGGTGAGTCCTCCCCCAGAAACTGGCGACTACTTCTCATCTGGGTTCCTCGACCAGGTGGAGATGAGGTGACTCCGGCCACCGCCTCTGCATCTCTTCCCGATTTCTTCGCCTGTCTCAGCGCTGAACTGGCGGAATCGACCAGTTCTTGAGCGACCGTCCCGTGCTCCGGATAACTCGAGATGCCGATGGAGATGGTCACATCTTGAAATTCCCCGTTGTGAAGTACAATCGGTCGGTGACGAACATCATGGCGCAGGCGACCCGACAAGATGCCCGCATCGATCGGACCGGTCTGGGGCAAGATCACCAGTAGTTCGTCACCGCCCCAACGGCCCGCTGTATCGGTCTCGCGACAGGCACTCTGGATGCGCCGAGAGATCTCCACCAGCACCTCATCACCGGCCACATGCCCCTGTTGATCGTTGATTCCCTTGAAGTGATCGAGGTCGATCAGCAGCACGGTGAAGACACCACCGTATCGACGGGTACGCTGCATCTCGAGCCTCAGTGCCTCATCGATGGAGCGTCGATTGCGCAGCCCAGTGAGAACATCGAGGTTGACCTGCGAGAGCAGCTGTTCCATCTCCTGGCGAGGAACGATGCGGGGTGCTTCCAGCAGTGGTCTTCGATTGGTCAGATAATCTGCGGCGGCGACTCTCACGCCCACCACTCGGCCCAGAGCCGCCTCCATCTTGCGCTTGTGACGAACCACCCCTTTCCACAGACCGAGCGCCTCGGTCTCGTCGAAGCGGCGGTGGGTCAGCAGTTCCATCAGATCACTGTGATACTCTTCCCCGAGCGGGCCGAGGCGATCCAGAAGCAACTTCAACTGCTGGTCGTCGACGCCGCTATCTCCCGCGAGGATCGACAAGATATCGATCCCCTGCGCTTCCAGTTCGCGGAACCTGTGAAGTTGAGACATGATGATCCTCCGCGGCGCCACCGACGCCCGGGGTTCATCCTACCACTGTCGAGGGGAGGGTGCAGGGTGCTCAGGCTGCCGCTTCAGGATCGGGTGTGGATCTCCAGGAGCCGACCGTTTCGAGCAACTGGTGGCCATCGAGGTCGAGGTGAACCACTTCCAGTCCCTGACGGGAGCGAAGGGAACGGCGCAATCCGGTATTCTCGCTGCCGATCACGATCAGCGGCACCCTCAGTCCGCGGTCGAGTTGGAAGTCGACCAGATCGAATTCCTCCAGCTGGCACACACGAGCATCGACGACGATCAGGTCGTAGGCGCGCTCGATGAGCACATCACGAACCACTACCATATCGATGCAGACATCGATCTCGTGGCGCTCGAACTCGAACACGTTGCGCATGGCGTATGCAGAATCACGGTCGAGACCGAGTACTAGAATTCTTTGACGTTTCATCGGTCCTGACTCCTTCTGAAGTCTTCCCCGGGGCGATGTAGGACGGGAAAGTGTCTCCATTGCTTTAATTCGGCATTCGAGGAGCAACACTTGAGGAAAGAATCGTTTCAGAGGGCCAGTCAGGCTTCCTGGCAGAAATAGGCCAGGATTCGGATCAGCGTGCTTCGCATCTGCTGGCGATCCACCACCAGGTCGATGAAGCCATGCTCGAGGTTGAACTCGGAGGACTGGAATCCTGCCGGAAGTTCGGCATTGATGGTCTGCTTGATCACATTGGGCCCGGCAAAGCCGATCAACGCCTTGGGTTCAGCGATGATCACGTCGCCGAGGGCGGCGAAACTGGCCATCGCCCCGCCCATCGTCGGGTTGGTCAAGATGCTCACAAACAGGCCGCCAGCCTCATGGAGTCGCTGGATCGCCGCGGCGGTCTTGGCCATCTGCATCAGCGAGAACATCCCCTCGTCCATGCGGGCTCCCCCGCCAGATCCACTGACGAAGATGAAGGGACGATTCTGCTCTCTCGCCATCTCGATCCCACGAGCAATTTTCTCACCCACCACCGACCCCATCGACCCCATCAGGAATCGAGAATCACTGACTCCCAGGACCACCGGAACCTCACCGATCTCGGCACAGCCAACCAGGCACGCGTCGAGCAAACCGGTCTTCTTCTGCGTTTCATCGAGGCGCTCTCGATAGGTACGGCGCGCTTCGAACTGCAGAGGATCGGCTGGTGCCAACTCCTTGAAATGCTCGTCAAAGGTCTCCGGATCACACAGCAAGCGGATCCGCTCGTCGCTGGAGATGGGGAAATGGAAGCTACATTCGGGACACACGTTGCCCCGCTCCACCACCAGGTTGCGGTAGATCATCTTGGAGCAACCGCTGCAGCGCATCCACAAGCCAGAGGGTACATCGCGGCGTCGGTTGGGCCGTGGTTCGCCTTTTTTCTCGCTCATGCCACCGTCCTCGGTCCGCTCATCGCTTGAAGTAGCGCCGCAATATTGGCGGGTACATCTTCGCCTCCGAAGACCGCACTGCCCGCCACGAACACATTGGCACCGGCATGCAAAGCCTGAGGGAGAGTCTCGACGGTGATCCCTCCATCGACCTGTATTTCCATCGAATCTGCCGCCACTGCCCGAATCGCCGAGATCTTATCGAGTGGTTGTTCCATGAAGGACTGACCACCAAAGCCAGGTTCGACCGTCATCACCAGCACCATGTCGCAGGCGGACACATAGGGTAACAACTGTTGCACATCGGTTCCCGGGCGAATCGCCAGCCCACCCTTGCGTCCGGCCCGGTGAAGTTTGTCGAGCAGGGGAAGGGGATCCGATTCCGCTTCGATGTGAAAGGTCACCATGTCACTTCCGGCGGAGATGAAATCGTCGAGATACTGAGCGGGATTGGAGATCATCAGATGGACATCGAGATAAGCAGCGGTGGCGGCCCGCAGCGACTTCACCACTGGAGCACCGATCGTCAAGTTGGGAACGAAATGGCCATCCATCACATCGACATGAATCCAGTCCGCTCCCGCCTCGATCACCAACGAGACCTCGTCGGCGAGATGGCTGAAGTCACTGGAGAGAATACTCGGAGCCAACCGTACAGGTGGAGCCGGTGAAGTCATCGAGAATGCCCTTTCCTGGCCCCCCCTCGACCACTGGGAAGCCGTCCGGGCATGGTATGTGCCAGCGACTGCGAGTCAACGAGGACCGATCACTGAACCGGTGGACTGCCTGGACCTGCCGGAGAGCCATTCGCCTGACGAATAACGCCGCTATGATCGAGGAAAAAGAAGCGCGCGTCAGGGCTCAAATCGGGGTCCGCATTGCAGGCGAATCCTCCAGCTGTGGCCTCGAGATCGAAGTTGTATCCGTTTCTCTGCCCCGCTCCCAGGGCCTCATCGATCAGTGCCGGAAACTGGGAGGAGAGATCGTCGAGACCGACCGGATACTGGCTGTTACGCATCCGGAACTGCTCGGCGGCAGTGCTGATGGTCCTCAGTGAGCCGATCGCTGCAGCCTCTCGGCCACTGGCCAAGCTCACCATCAAATTGGGGATTGCGATCGCTGCGATGATGGAAATGATCGCCACTACGATCATCAGTTCGATCAACGTGAATCCGGATTCTGCTCTCTTCATGATGACTTCCTTCTATGTACTTGCGAAGCAGCCCTGCCCCGACTCCAGGACAGGTCTACTGAATGGGAGGGCTACTGACGGATGCAGCAACTCCTACGGCCCAGCGAATCACGCCACTCTCGTCGACGAAGAAGTAACGACCTTCGTCACTGGCGGTGGTCGGGTTTGCAGTACAGGTCCAGGTGGTGGTGGTTCCAACCAACACGAAGGTGTAACCCGACTGCAATCCGGTACCCAATGCGGAATACACGTAGCCGTTGGCCGCCAGCTCAGCAAGGTCGGTCGGGTAGGCGGCGAAGCGATCACGGTACTGCTCCGAAACAGTCCTCACGGTGCGCAGGCTGGCCTGGGCCGAAGCCTCGGGATTATTACTGGCACACCTACAAGGGCCCTGCATGAAGCCGATGGTCCCGATGGCCAGAGCGATCGAAAGCACCATCAGTCCGATCAGCGTGAATCCGGATTCTGCTCTCTTCATGGTGCTTACTCCCTTGAACTTTCAGGCCGTTTCGATGGCTTCCGACCGGATATAGAAGAAGGGGAGGGACTGCCAAGCAGTCCCTCCCCGAACTCCGAGACAGAACTACTGGATGGGAGGGCTGGTGACGGTTGCAGCAGCACCTGAGGCCCAGCGAATCACGCCGCTCTCGTCGACGAAGAAGTAACGGTCTCCGTCACTGGTGGTGGTCGGACTTGCAGTGCAGGTCCAGGTGGTGGCGGTCCCAGCCAACACGAAGGTGTAACCCGACTTCAATCCGGCACCCAACGTGGAATCGACGTAGTTGTTGGTCGCCAGCGCAGCCAGGCTTGCGGGGTAGGCGTTGAAGCGATTACGGTGCTGCTCAGAAACCGTGCTCACGGTGCGCAGGCTGG
>DUAN01000035.1 GCA_012960845.1 Planctomycetota bacterium
ACCAGCG
The DNA here is from genome assembly GCA_012960845.1 of Planctomycetota bacterium. GTDB lineage: Bacteria > Planctomycetota > UBA8108 > UBA1146 > UBA1146 > QNYK01. The sequence goes on from DUAN01000035.1 coordinate 8, forward strand.
GCGGCAAGGACCAGGGCTTCGAGCGGATCGACCGCCTCTACATCCACGATCCGGATGCGGCGAAAGATGGTGATGACGATGGCCCCAAGGCTGGCTGGAAACTGGAGCCGGTGGCGGGGCAGGTCTATCCCATCGCCTGGGAGGACGAGGCGATTCCGGTCGCGGATCGGCAATTCCCGTCCGATCACGGGGCGGTGCTGATGGAGTTGCGATTCGTCGAGCAAGTGGCCCAGCGCCCGCAGCGGACGGCGGCCTCCGTTACCAGCGACGACTGGTCGATCGAGGCGGTCGGCAGCCGTGTCGGCTCCGATCAGGTTCAGATCGCCATCACCATCCGTAAATCCGATGAGATCATCTCGAAGCCCAAGATCCTGCTTCGTAACGGCGAGGCGGGCACCATTTCCGTCGGCGATGAAGAGACGAACTTCACCAGCGAGGTCGATACTCGATCATCTCCTGAAGGGGTGGTGGTCGATGTCGTGGCGACCATCGAGCAAGCCGGAAAGCCAGTGATACAGCCGAGGTTGAGATTCCTCATCGATTGAGACGCTGTTGTCTGGGCAATGAAATAGGAGGATACTTTGAATTTGAAGAAAATGATCATCGTCATCATTGTTGCGGCGATGGCTGCAGCACTGGCTACCATCATCAGCGGTTCTTTCGGCATCGAGAATGCTTAGCCGATGATCGGTGGTGCAGTGGGAGGCGCGGTGGGTGGAGCCATCGCCTGGAACTTCGGCAAGAAGCAGCGATCGAAGTAGAACTGGGCATAGCCGTCGATGGTGATGCTAGCACAGGTAATTTCTTGAAGATGATCCCACCCACTCATGAAACTTGACCTGCAGGGAGGATTCGTGACAATGCGAGGGTCGATAGTGTGCGGGTGTAGCTCAGTGGTAGAGCGTTAGCTTCCCAAGCTGAAAGTCGTGGGTTCGATCCCCATCACCCGCTTTTTCCATGCCAGCTGCCAGGCCGGGCTACTGAGCATCTTCGAGCATCTCCGGCTGTAACGCTCGCCCGTCGATCCAGGTGCCGAGTACCTCGCCGGCCAGCGCCCGCTCCAGCAACGGACCATCTCCGTCGGGAATCGACACCGCCACCAGGTCGGCGGGATCGCCCTCCTTCAGGGTGCCGCTCCCGAGCAGTTGCGGATGGCCCGCTCGCGCCAGCCACTGGCGCGGGTGGACGATCGCCATCTGCCAGATGGTTTCGATGTCGAGATCGGCGGCCGCCGCGCGAGCGGCGGCCATCTCATCGAGCATCGAGAGGGTGCCCGCGGAGACCTTGCCATCGGTGCCTAGCATCACCGGTACACCCGATCGGGCAGCGTCTGGCGCCGGGTGCGGAGCTCTGCCGAAGAAGGCGTGGGAGCGCGGGCACCACACCAGTGCCGATGCGGATTCACCGATGGCAGCGATTTCATCTTCGGAACACTCGTTGCCGTGGACCACGAGACCGTGTCGGGTCAAGTCGCCCGCTTCACGCAATGCATTGATCATCGTCTGGCCACGGCGAAACGAAGCCGGATCGGCACCAAACCCTTCGAGAAATCTCGCACCCTCGCCGCTGCCGTCGACGAGCAGTTCTCGTTCCCACGCTGGCTCGGCGATGTGCATCGCCCACGGTACATCCTGTTCACGGCACCAGGGAAGCAGTGTCGCCAGCACCTCTGGATGCACGGTGTAGGAGGAGTGGGGGGAGATGCCTCGTAACTCACGGTCACCATCGATGGCGCCTCGAAGAAAGTGGTCGAGTGCTTCGAAATCGATTCCCGGTCGAGAGTTCAAGGCGATCACCTCGCGCAGCAGCAAGCGTCTCAGCGGGCTGTCGGTCAGCGCCGTGATCGAAGCCCCGGCAGGATCGATGTCGAAGACGGCGGTGGTGCCTCCGGCAAGGGTCTCTTCGGCACCTGCTGCGGCGTGGATCGTCCGTCCGTCTTCACCCAGTTGCTGGCGAGCCTCGACCACCGAGCGCAGCCAGTCGTCGAAGGATCCGACCATCGTCTCGGTCGGGCGAGGCAGTGACAGGTCGAGGTGCAGATGTGCATTGACGAATCCGGCGCAGAGGATCGCTTCTCCGAGGTCGATGTCGGCGGGCCCGGGAGGCAAGATCTGCTCGATCCTACCATCGCGGATGGAGATGCGACCGGGGCGAGCTGTTCCGTGGCCATTCCAGATCGCCTGCGCCGAGATCCGCATCCGCTCCTCCTGACTCAACTGTCGCCGCTGCTATCCCGCTGACCACCGGTCTCTGCTATGCTGCAGTGGCGAGGCACTCGTTGCGAGGGCCGGGCGGATATTCAGGTGGGATCTTTTCTCGTTAGTTCTTGGGGATGTTGAGGGGCGACCGGTGACCATGGTGAACCGATCCGAATTCCTGCAACGAAGGGTCGGGCAAGGGGGTGCCGCTTCCTTCCTCGGCGAGGGCAGGGGAAGACTGACGAGATGGGGGCTGGGGGTCTGGGCAGGTGTGGTGTGGCTAGCAGTGGTCGGCTGTAGTCATACTCCTTCGCCAGAGAGAGTACCCATCCCGGTATTGAAAGCTCAGGGAGCCATCCATCGAACCGGCAGCGGTGAAACATTGCTATGGATCTCCCGCGACCGCGGCTATCAGGTGATCGAGTTGGAAGCTCTCAACCCGCGCTGGAAGGGTGTGACGATCGCTCCAGGAACCGAGATCCTGTTGCCGGTGGGGAAACCGATGATCCGAAGAGTCCAAAAGAAATCGGGAGGCCGTTGAATGAGTGATGGATCGATCGAGACGACCGGGTCGGATTCCGATCCCGCCGCAAAGGTCTGGCTCGACCCCCACACCCGGGAGCAGCAACTGCTGGCACCCTATGCGATGCAGAGTGCTCGGAGCCGTGGTCGAGTTCATCCCGAGCCGGCTGCGCCACATCGAACTGCCTATCAGATCGATCGGGAGCGAGTGATCCACTGCACTGCTTTTCGTCGTCTCGAGTACAAGACCCAGGTATTTGCCAGTCACCAGGGAGATCACTACCGCACTCGACTGACCCATACCCTGGAAGTGGCACAGGTCTCTCGTGCGGTCGCCCGTCGTCTCGGTCTCAACGAGGATCTGGTCGAGACGATCGCGCTCGGGCACGACCTGGGTCATCCACCCTTCGGTCATGCCGGTGAGAGGGAACTGGACCAGTGGATGGCTTCTCATGGTGGCTTCAACCACAACCGCCACGCATTGAGGGTCGTCGATCTACTGGAACATCGTTATCCCGGGTTTCTCGGCCTCAATCTGTCGTGGGAGGTTCGGGAGTCGATCGTCAAGCACTACGGACGCTTCGACGAGCCAGGGCTGGCAGAGTTCGAGCCCGGAGTTCCGCCGACGCTGGAAGCGCAGCTGGCAGACATCGGCGACTCCCTCGCCTACGACAGCCACGACCTCGATGACGGTTTGCGTTCGGGTGTGCTGGAACTGGAAGCATTGCGTGGGATCGAGATCTTCGCTCGATCGGAAGCCGCAGTTCGACAGCAGTACGGAGAGGCGTTGTCTCGCAGGGTGCTGATCGCAAGGACCATCTCGGGTGTGATCTCGGATCAGATCAACGATCTGGTGGCGACCAGCAGTGCACGAATTGCCGAGCGAAACATCCAGAGTGTCGAGGATGTACGGGCGGCTCCCGATGACTTACTCGGATTCTCCGATGCGATGAGTGCCGAGAAGGCACAACTTCAGACCTTCCTTCATGATCGTCTCTATCGGGATCCGCACTGTGTCAGGGTTTCTCAAAAGGGCAGGAGAATGGTCGCGGCACTGTTCCAGGAGTTTGTCCGTGAACCCGCACAATTGCCCAGAGAATTCCTCGAGCGATGCGCAGAGATTGGCAGGGAGCGGGCGGTGTGTGATTACATCGCAGGGATGACCGATCGCTACTGTGTGCAGGAGTACGAGCGATTGTTCAGCCCCCATCAAAATGACCCCGGACGATTGTCATGAGGAGAGCGCGAAATGGTCTCTGACTATCACGTCGTGCTGGTGGCCGCCGGTCAGGGCACCCGTCTCGGCCAGCGGATCAGAAAGGCAGCGGTGCCGCTGTCGGGGCGTCCGATGGTGATCCACTCGCTGGAGGCGGCGACCGCTCATCCATCCTGTCGCAGTGCGGTGATGGTGGTCCATCCGGGGGATTTGCAGGCGGCGAAAGACTGGCTCCAGCAGTTTGATTCAGCAGCGGTCCCGGTCGAAATCGTCGAGGGAGGCGACACTCGCAGGGCAAGTGTGCTGGCGGGACTGGCAGCAATATCCGCTGCTGGGGGTGATCTGGTGGCGATTCATGACGGCGCCCGACCGCTTCTTCACCCCGATGATCTGGCCCGAGTACTGGTTCGTGCGAGCCACTCCAGAGCGGCGCTTCTGGCCAGCCCAGTGACCGATACCCTGCACCGGCTGGACCGGCAGCAACGTTGGCAACAAGGGGTCGATCGAGAGCAGTTGTGGCAGGCGCAAACTCCCCAGGTATTCGAACTGGACTCGATCCGACAGGCGCTCTCTGAGTGCGCGGATGAGGGCACAGATGAGGTGGAGGCGGTGGCTTGTCGTGGTCTCGATGTTGAATTCGTCGAACCCCAGCACCCCAATCCGAAGATCACCACCGGCAACGATCTCGCCGCGGCAGAGGCGCTTTTTCGACGCAGTGACTGAGATCCCTCCTTCCCCGGACCTCTCGGCCGGGAGATCAACATCCGAATATCTCTCACGAGCCTTTGGATGGCACCCTTGACCGGGCGGATCTGATTGCGCAGACTCCACCGATTGATCTGACCTGTGGAATGGTCGGGTGTCCAGTTGGACGCCGGATGCGAGGTCGGATTCTAACGCAGCCTGACAGTATTCAGGTTGTTGTAATTCAGGTTGTCTTCATCCGGGGAAGGGGGGGAACACCCCATGAACAGAATTCACAGGCTTCCCAGCCTCGTTGTTGCAGTGGTACTGGCGATCTCGGTCAGCAGTACGGCATTTTCTCAAACCAGTCTAGGTGGCGATGTCAAACCGGGTCGTGCGCTTCGGTTGACCATCACCGGCGACATGACTCTCAGTCTGGTCGATCGCAGCGATTCATTCGGTCGCGCTGGACTCGCAGCAGCGGGAGGATCTGGCGCTGATCCACTGCTCCTGGGAGGCAGTTGGCCGGGAGATCTGGCGGGAGGCTCCTTCTTCGATCCGCTCGTCAACATCGGGATCGTGGCGACGATCTCCGAGGGGGTGACGGCGAAACTGAATCTTGAAACTCCCTTTGACATCGTCAGTAACGGTCGGGATGGCAATCTCCCATTGTCCCTCGGCGAGGCCAAGGTGAGCTGGCAAGGTGCGATGGATGCCGCCCTTGATCTCGATTTCGGGGTGGTCGACTACGCCATCGACTTTTCGGGGAACAACCAGCCGTTCCTGCTCGATCTGGGGAATGCGGAGTCTGCCTACGACAATGGTGGAGGAGACAGCGGTACGCCACAGTCTGCTTCCGCCGGTCGGGTCCGTTCTCTTCAGGCGGTCGGAGCAGTGGGCCATTATGATCTCGGCGAGAACACTCTCGATGTCCTGATGTTTGATCTGTCTCCGGTCGATAACGAATCCCTGTTCGGCCTGGTCTACGGGTTGCCCCTCGATACCGGTGACTATACCGGTGACATGGGAATCGTCCTGCTCAACTCGAAGAATGACGGAGGTAGTGATCTTCTGACCTTCGGAGGTGGTGGACACCTGTCGGGAGATGACGGTCTCAAATTCTACGGTGAGCTCTACTGGCAGTTCGGCGACTACAGCAGTTCGGTCAACCAGAACAGTGCCTACGGACTGGTCGCTGGAGTTCATTACGACATTCCTGAGGCGGATGAGAATGACGCTCCATGGGTCGATTTTTCCCTGTGGGATCTGTCGGGAGATGACAACGGTGCCAACTCGAGTAACTCGAACTTCGTCTCGTACGAGTTCAACAACGATATGCTGGTACTCGAGGACGCCTACTACGGTCTCGATGTCGATACCAACTACCGTGCATTCAAGATCAAGGGCGGCATGAACCTGACTCCGGAATGGTCGGTGCAGGGGCTGTTTGCCTATGCGACCCTCAATGCCAACAGCAATGGTGCGGCCTCGAATGGGTCCTCCAGCAGCAAGCTGGGCGACGAGTTCGATGTCCGGGCGACCTACCGTGCGACCGACTACCTGACCTTCTACCTCAATGCCGGCACCCTGCAGAATGCCAAGGCACTGGGAGTCGGATCGGGGGTCGAGGTGATCTCGATCTCCTCCGAGGTTCGCTTCTAGTAGACTCTTTCACCGAGTACGGGCCCCCGGCGCTGGCCAGCGCTGGGGGCTCGTTCTCATCCGGGAACCGGAGAAGTGAGAAGCGTCGACTGAACTGTTGCCGTGGGGATTCGGTGGTGGATCTCGATCCGGCGCAGGGGACGCGATACGATCCGGCAGCGAAAGTAGAGGGAATCTCGATGACGAATTCTTCAGATGAGTCCGCAGCAGTGGGGCAGATCCGGGTCGGGATCGGCACCGATCGACACCGCCTCGAGTCGGGGCGCCCATTGATCCTCGCAGGAGTGGAGATCCCCTCCCCACATGGTCCGGTCGCGCATTCCGATGGAGATGTGATCTTACACGCTCTTTCCGATGCGATGCTGGGTGCCGCAGGCTCCGAGGATATCGGAACCCTCTTCGAAGACACTGATCCACGCTGGAAGGATTTGTCCTCCCGACGAATCGTGGAGGAAGTGCTGAGAACCATCGGCGAGCTGGGATGGAAACCGGGCAACATCGATGTGGTCGTCCACCTCGAGCGGCCAAAAATCAGCGAGCACCGCGATGCGATCCGAAGCAGCCTCGCCGAGATGCTCGGGATCTCGATCGATCGGGTCGGGGTGAAGGCTAAGACAGGCGAGGGGTTCGGTCCCGTCGGCCAGTCTCTGGCCATCGAGGCGATGGCGGTGGTCCAGCTGGTGAGTGCGGAGGTAAGATGACACTTCGACTGTGGAACACCATGGAAAATAAACTCGTCGACCTCGAGCCAGTCACTCCAGGTGAGATCCGCATGTACAACTGCGGACCGACCGTCTACAGCGATCCCCACATCGGAAACTTCCGCTCGTTCCTGCTGGGAGATCTTCTGCGTCGGGCATTCGATCAGCGTGGATTCAAGACCACGCAGGTGATGAACATCACCGATGTGGGGCATCTCACCACCGATGACGTGGCGGATGCCAGTGGCGAGGACAAGCTGGAAAAGAAGGCCAAGGAGGAAGGGCTGGACCCCTTCGAGATCGCCCTCCGCTACGAGAAGATGTTTCACCAAAATGCTTCACAACTCCACCTGTTGAAGGCTCATGAGTATCCTCGAGCGACCGATCACATCCCGGAGATGATCCAGATGATCGAGCAATTGCTGGAACGAGGACACGCCTATGCCGTCAAAGATGTAGGGGTCTACTTCCGTGTTCATTCCTTCGAGAAGTACGGCGGCCTCTCGGGCAACACTCTCGAAAACCTCGACTCCGGTTCGAGAATCGAGGTCGACGAACGCAAGGAATCCGCTCACGACTTTGCATTGTGGAAAATCGATGACAAGCATCTGATGCAATGGGACAGTCCGTGGGGACGTGGGTTTCCAGGTTGGCACATCGAGTGCTCGGCGATGAGTTTGAAGTACCTCGGAGGTACCTTCGACATTCACACCGGTGGTGAAGATAACATTTTTCCTCATCACGAATGTGAGATTGCTCAATCGGTGGGCGCAGGTGTTGGAGAGTTTGCACGGATCTGGGTTCACGCCAGGCACCTACTGGTCGACGGTCAAAAGATGTCGAAGAGTAAGGGTAACTTCTACACCATCAACGATCTGGTCGAGCGTGGCTTCCGTGGCCACGAAATTCGCTACTCGTTGATCTGCAATCACTATCGTCAGCCGATGAACTTCACCATCGACGGGATGGACGGGGACACCAAGGCGGTCCAGCGTCTTCGAACCTTGAGAAAAAAACTGGAGGAAGCGTCGGTTGGGAGTACTGCGGATACCGAGGTCGACTCGCCACTGGAGGAGTCGAAGCGACAATTTGACGCATGTATCGACGACGACCTCAATCTCTCGGGAGCGCTGGGAGTGCTTCATGATCGGGTGAGAGCCCTCGGTAGGGATTTGCCGGAAGGGTCAGGGGCGCTGCGAGCCCTCGAATTCCTGCGTCACTGTGATCAGATCCTGGGGGTCATCTTCGTCGAGGACGAGGCGCCCACGCTGTCCCTGACCGACAGTCAGCAGCAGCTGATTGAGCGGCGAGAAACTGCTCGAGCCGAGCGAGAATGGTCGTTGGCAGACCAAATTCGAGATCAACTGCTGGCCGAGGGGATCCTCATCGAGGATGGACCGACCGGCACCACCTGGAGTCGCCAGCGCTGAATGCGATCGGGAGACCCACCTGCGGGTGGCTTCCGTGGCGTTCTGGAGTGGCCAGGATCCCCACAGGATCGTTACAGGGACCTCATGAGGCCTCTGTGTGGGGATTCTGAGCCATCTACCAGGGCCGCGGTAAGGGTCCTTCGATGGGGGTGCGATCGCGAGTCGATCGACCGACAACCTGGCATGAGGGGCCAACGGACCGCGATTCTGAGGGACGCTTGCAGAGTGGCAGCAGGATCGCTATCCTCCCGGCCTTGTGCCCATCTGTGCTAGCGTAGCTCAGCGGTAGAGCTCCCGCTTTGTAAGCGGGTGGTCGTGGGTTCGACTCCCACCGCTAGCTTCTGCAAGTTCTTGCACGGTAAGGGATTGCGGGAATTCAGGGTCGGGCCTGGAAAGTGCATCTGTGGATTCTGTGTGGGGGTGTGCCCGAGTGGTTAAAGGGACTTGGCTGTAAACCAAGTGCGTAAGCTACGTAGGTTCGAATCCTACCGCCCCCACTGTTCTTCGAGATCGAGAGAAGATCGACGGATTTGCTTGAAAGACGACCTGTAACCTTGTTTCCTATTGAACCTTCCATCGTTGGAGTAGGATTCCTCAGATGCGGGGATTCGCTCGAAGTGATCGTTGGCGAGAGTGCGAGAGATCCTGCTACGAGTGGGATCACGAGAGATGATGTTCCTGACGATTCGTTTCACAGGAATGTCGAGCGGCCCACTGGAAACTGGATCGACCAGGATTTCCATGAAGCTTTGTGCGAAGTCGTCAACATTGGAACCCAAGAAGTTGAGATCGCATGAGGTGGATCGAGAAACCGGTGGATCGAGAAACCGGTGGAACGGGTGTGAACGATTTGCGGGTGTAGCTTAGTGGTAAAGCTCCAGCCTTCCAAGCTGGTCATGTGGGTTCGATTCCCATCACCCGCTCCAGGAATCAGAACGGCACCGAGGTGTCGATGAAAAGAAATAGACGAGCTGCTGTAGCTCAGTGGTAGAGCACGTCCTTGGTAAGGACGAGGTCACGGGTTCAAGTCCCGTCAGCAGCTCCAGACAAATGGGCCCGCACACTGGTGTGGGATGAGATTAATAGTTCGCCGAACCCTGGTCGTGTCTGCGACGGGGGAGGCCAAGGATGAGACCCGGGCAGTGGCCGTTGAATGACGGTTCAGACCACGGGCGGGGAGATTTCCAAGATGGCGAAGGAAACCTTCGTACGAAATAAACCTCACGCGAATGTGGGGACAATCGGTCACGTGGACCATGGCAAGACAACTCTGACCGCTGCGATCACTGCCGTGCTCGCACAAACTGGCGGTGCAGTAGTGAAGGCGTTTGATCAGATCGATAATGCGCCTGAAGAGCGGGAGCGTGGGATTACCATCGCAACCGCCCACGTCGAGTACGAGACGGAAAACCGTCACTACGCACACGTGGATTGCCCGGGACACGCGGATTATGTCAAGAACATGATTACCGGTGCGGCCCAGATGGACGGAGCGATCCTGGTCGTTTCCGCCGCAGATGGTCCGATGCCCCAGACTCGTGAGCACATCCTGCTCGCTCGTCAGGTCGGCGTGCCGAAGATCGTTGTGTTCATGAACAAGGCGGACATGGTCGATGACGAGGAACTCATCGAGTTGGTGGAGATGGAAATCCGCGAACTCCTCAGTGCGTATGAGTTCCCCGGAGACGACATTCCAATCATCAAGGGAAGCGCACTCAAGGCCCTGGAGGATCCAACTTCCGATGCCGCAGGTGCGATCACCGAGTTGTTGGCCGCCGTCGATGAGTACATCGAGGTTCCCGAACGCGACAACGCCAAGGACTTCCTGATGCCTGTGGAGGATGTGTTCTCCATTGCAGGTCGTGGAACCGTGGTGACGGGTCGTATCGAAACCGGAATCCTCAAGACCGGTGACGAAGTTGAAATCGTCGGGATCAAGGATACCCTTTTGACCACCTGCACGGGGGTCGAAATGTTCCAGAAGACTCTCGATGAGGGGCAAGCCGGCGACAATGTCGGTGCGCTGCTTCGTGGTACCAAGAAGGAAGAAGTGCACCGTGGACAGGTGTTGGCCAAAAAAGGCAGCATCACTCCGCACACCGAGTTCGAGGCAGAGGTCTACATCCTCTCCAAGGACGAAGGTGGACGGCACTCTCCATTCTTCAACGGATACCGTCCTCAGTTTTACTTCAGGACCACTGATGTGACCGGTAACACCGAGGTCGTCGGGGCAGACATGTGCATGCCTGGGGACAACGCAAAGATCAAGGTTGAGTTGATCACTCCGATCGCAATGCACGAGCAGTTGCGCTTCGCAATCCGTGAAGGCGGTAAAACCGTCGGAGCGGGAGTAGTGAGCAAGATCGTAAAGTAGGCCTTCGGGTTGACTTTGGATTTCGAGGGACGCCGAACCACCTCCGGGTGACCAGAGGTGGTGCGGCGTCCCTGATTAGAATTTGAGAGAGTGCGCTTTTGAGTGCGACGGGAAACTTCGATTTGAACTTCGATTTGACTTTTCGAGTGGTTCGTCAGGAGGGCAGTAGCTCCAATTGGTAGAGCAGCGGATTCCAAATCCGCGGGTTGTGGGTTCGAGTCCCTCCTGCCCTGCCAACCTTGACTGACCCGCGAGAATGACTGACCAGCGACAATTTGCTGGTGCGATCGAGAATCGAGTTCGATAGGGTCCCGCTCGTGGATGTTGAGTGGCGAATTTGAGTGAGATGGGTTCCCTGACGGTCAGGGATCTCCGAGATGGCATCCAGGTGACGATGCCTGGCAGCAGAGATCTAAAGAACGGGAAGGGACGAAGATGAGTTTCCGTCTCTACAAAGAGGGACAGGGCCGCTGGGCTCGAGGTGCCCTGGCTGCCATCCTGTTCCTTGTGGGTCTGTTTGCGACCATCTCCGTCTCCCAGTGGTTCGCCGGGAATGGCTGGGGCACCGATGTGGTTTTCACCTTGCCCGTCATCCACTGGGGTCCCGAGCTCAAGGATTTGATTTCAGTGCTGATCTTTTTGCCGTTTCTGGTCGGTGGATACTGGTATTACAATCAGTCACGAGTCAGTGATTTCCTGATCGACACCGAGCATGAGTTACAACACAAGGTTACCTGGCCAACACGACAAGAAACCGTCAAGAACTCCATCGTGGTGGTGATCACCTGTATCGTCATCATGGGTTGGATCGTACTGGCTGATCAGGCGTTTAAAGCGCTTCAATCGGTGGTCTACCACTAATGAATCCGATCGTTTCTGATCTCACTGTTTCTGACGATCTGTACTGTTCCGCGCCTGGCGAAGGAACGGGAGAAGAGATCGATGACACCGTAGCCGCAGATATTGGCGAAGGTGACGAGATCATTGGCGCTACCACTGACGAAGCGGTGGAAGAGTTGGATGAAGACCCGGTGACCTCGAGTCCTTCCAAGATACGCAAGGACCCGGCGGATGAGTTGCCGTTCGAATGGTACGTCATCAAGGTCGCCAATGGTCGCGAGGACACGCTTTCTCGCAAGGTTGAGAAAACACTGGCCCTCAGGGGGCTCGATGCCTATGTCCGGAACATCGTGGTTCCGAAACAAAAGGTCACCGAGATCAAAGAGGGCAAGAAGAAGATTCGAGAGATCAAACTCTACCAGGGTTACTTCTTCATGGAGTGCCAACTGGTCGAGGAGATCTGGTACTTGCTGAGGGATATCCAGGGAGTGGGTTCCTTCGTCGGCGGAGTCGGTAACAAGCCGATGCCGATGACACCGGATGAGGTGCGCAAGTTGCGCGACATGATGGAGCAACGCGAGAGTGAAGAACCTCCAGAGTTGAAGATCGATGTGAAAAAGAACGATACGGTGAAGGTCAAAGATGGCCCCTTCGAAAACTTCGAAGGCATCGTGGAAGAGGTCCACCCGAAGACGGGAAAACTGCGAGTGATGGTCACCATCTTTGGCAGGGATACCCCGGTAGACCTGGAATACTGGCAGGTAGAACAGACTTGATCCCGAACTAAAACAGGGATCCATGCGGGAGGTTCACTCCGGAAGTTCCGGAGAGTGATCCGCAGACCGCAGGAAATGGCAGTTCATGGCAAAAGCAAGCAAGCAAGTAACCGGCTTGATCAAATTGCAGGTACCGGGAGGACAGGCGACCCCTGCTCCACCGGTCGGACCTGCGCTGGGTCAGCACGGTGTCAACATCGGCGAGTTCGTGCAGCGCTTCAACTCGGAGACGTCCAGCCAGCAAGGCGTGGTCATCCCGGTTGAGATCAGCGTTTACTCCGATCGATCCTTTGATTTCATCCTGAAGTCTCCTCCGGCAGCAGTACTCATCCTGAAGGCGATGGGCGCAGAAAAAGCTGCCAATAACCCAGGCCACGAGACGGTCGGCACCATCACCTCAGCGCAGGTGAAAGAGATTGCCGAGACCAAAATCAATGATCTGAACGCTGCAACCATCGAGGCTGCGATGCGGATCATTGAAGGAACTGCTCGTAGCATGGGCGTGAAGGTGGAGGACTGATGTCAAGATCCAGCAAGCGCCACGGCGGTAATCGCTCGAAAGTGGATTCCATAGCTGCAGTGTCGGTGAACGAAGCGGTCAAGATCCTCGGCGGATTTCAACTGGCCAAGTTCGACGAAACAGTCGAGATCGCGATCCGCCTCGGTATCGATCCACGGCAGGGCACTCAAAATGTCAGGGGAGCGTTTTCTCTTCCGCATGGCATCGGCAAGCAAGTCCGGGTGATCGCATTCGTAGAGGGACCCGCTGCAGAAGAGGCCAAGGCGGCAGGAGCCATCGAGGTCGGAGCAAAGGATCTGGCCGAAAAGGTGGAGGGTGGTTGGTTCGATTTCGATGTTGCCATCGCTCACCCCTCGATGATGAGATTCGTTGGAAAACTGGGAAAAGTGCTGGGTCCCCAGGGAAAGATGCCGACCCCCAAGAGTGGCACGGTGACCACAGATGTCGTCAAGGCTGTCGCGGAGTTCGTCGCAGGGAAAATCGAGTTTCGTAATGACGCTGGTGGAATCATCCACGCTCCGGTGGGACGTCGCAGTTTTGAAGCGGCGCAACTCACCGAGAATATCGATGCATTCATCCAGCACGTTGAGAAATTGAAGCCCAGTTCGACCAAGGGTACATACATGAGAAAAGTTCACATCAAATCAACCATGTCTCCTTCTGTTTCCGTGATTTGCGGACAGTAAGACAAGAGAGCGAGAGAGGAGGGCCACATGGCCCGTAGGCTGAAAGTCATGATGGCTGACCAACTGCGTCAGCGTCTCGACAATGCCGGAGATCTGCTCCTTGTCGATTTCTCCGGTCTGAACTCAGATGAGGATTTTACCGCTCGCAAGGAACTTCGTACGGAGGGCCTGACGGTGGGGGTTGTGAAGAATTCCATTCTTCGTCGAGTGTTCGCCGACCGCGGGAACGAATTCCCGGAAGAGACTTATGCGGGTCCCCTTGCGCTAGTGCTCGGGGAAACCGATGCCATCAGCGCCAGCAAGTCGATTGCGGGATGGAGAAAAAAGAACGGCAAGGTCATGGCGCTCAAGGGCGGCATGCTGGAAGGCGAGGCCTTGGGCCCCGCCGAAGCCGAACAATTAGTGAAAATGCCAAGTGTCCAGGAAACACGTACAGCGGTCGTTTCTGCGATTGCCGGACCGCTGACGAGCCTGGTCGCTATTTCCCAGAACCTACTCACCGGAGTTCCCGGTGTGCTGCAGGCGATCGCAGATAAGCAAAGTAAAGAAGGAGAGTAGCTGCCATGTCGGATGAAGCTGCCACCGAGACGGAGAAGGCCCCGCCGAGCAAAAATGTCGGATCCATCGTGGAGAGCATCAAAGTGCTCAATGTGATGGAGCTGGTTGAGCTCAAGGATGTCCTCGAAGATGAATTTGGTGTCACCGCCGCTGCTGCAATGCCGATGGGAATGCCCATGATGGCAGCCGCAGGCGATGGTGCTGAAGAGGCTGCTGAGCAGACCGAGTTTGACGTGATTCTTGCCGCCATCGGCGACAAGAAGATCCCCGTCATCAAGGCTGTTCGAAGCATCACAGGTCTGGGCCTCAAAGAGGCCAAGGACCTGGTGGAAAGCGCGCCGAAGGCTGTCAAGGAAGGTGCCTCCAAGGAGGACGCCGAGAAGCTCAAGAAAGAGCTGGAAGACGCCGGAGCCACCGTCGAAATCAAGTAGATTTTCGACGGGTGAATTCGATCGATTCTCGTCCAGTCGCTCTTTGGCGTCTGGACGAGATGGATCGATTGAATTGACGGGGTATTTTGCAAACGAATGAGTGCGGGGGTGTCGCCCGAGCGAGGAGCGCGCCTCCGGGACTCCGGGAATCAGTGGTATGCCGAGGGGGGAGCCTTCGGCTGGTAGATTCCCAGTTCTGTCCCGGACAGCTGTCAACGGGCTGTCGCAGTATCGCCATCGCTCGGGATTTGATTCCCGACACGAGGGTACACGAGTATCAGCGAGATTGTCGATGAGATCATCGACGGGTCATTTCGCTGGCGCCGGATGGGACGGACGGATTCTTGCCGATCAGGTGGGAGTCGTGTTCAGAAATCGAAAGTGAGGCAGCATGGAGACCAAGGTCTTCGGAGGCGGTATTCGTACTGTGCCGATTCCAAATCTAATGGAATTGCAGATGAATGCCTATTCACAGTTCTTGCAGGCCGATGTGCATTGGTCCGACAGGGATAATATCGGTCTGGAATCGATTCTTCGTGAGATATTTCCGATCGAAAGTTACGACGGCACCATCTCCCTGACTTACCTGGGATATGACCTCGGGCGGCCGCGCTACACGATCGATGAATGCCGTCAACTCAAGTTGAGCTACGGCACACCCTTCAAGATCCGCCTTCGGATGGAGAAAGAGGGTGAATCGGTCGAGGAAGAGGTTTTCCTCGGAGAACTGCCAAGCATGATTGGCGGCGGGGAATTCATCATCAACGGCTCCGAGCGTGTCATCGTGAGCCAGTTGCACCGTTCTCCAGGAGTCGATTTCAGTGAAGAAATTCATACCGGTGACGTCAGGCTGCACTCGGCCAGGATCATTCCGGAGCGAGGATCCTGGGTCGAATTCAATGTGACCAAGAAAGGTGCATTGACGGTTCGAATCGACCAGAGCGGGAAATTCCCGGCCACCATGCTGCTGCGTGCGATGAACGAGGAATACGGTTCTTCGACTGCCATCCTTGAACTCTTCTACCCGGTCGAAACCGTCAAGGTAGGAAGCCTCAAGAGCATCGATAACCTGCTCGGTGAGGAAGTAGACGGGATCAAGAACGGTCGAGTCAGCGCCGAAGATATCGTCGACGCAGAGACCGGAGAGATCCTTCTTCCGACGGGAGACGTATTCACCGAGACCTTCCTGAAGGCACTCTTCTCCGAGGACATGACCGCCAAGCGTGGGGGTAAGAACTCCTTCAAGGTGCTTCCTGAAAAATATGATGACCTGGTGTTGAAGACTCTCAAGGAAGACAACTCGGTCGACTACGAAGATGCGCTGATCAAGATCTACCAGCGCTTGCGTCCAGGAAATCCGCCGCAGGCGGCCAAAGCCAGGGAACTGTTCTTCGACAAGTTCTACAATCAGAACAAGTATCGTCTCGGTCGTGTCGGCCGCTTCCGCATCAATCGGAAGTTTGGTCTGGCGATTCCGGAGTCGGAGCAAACGATTCAGAAGGAAGACATCCTCGAATCGATCGCATACATCTTCAAACTGCGCGATCGAATGGGGAAACTGGACGATATCGATCACCTCGGAAACCGTCGTGTTCGCACCATCGAGGAACTCGCCGGCGAAGAGATGCGTAAAGGATTCCTCAAGCTCAAGCGCACCGTTCAGGAGCGGATGAGCATGATGGAGCCGGAGAACCTGACTCCGAGGTCAGTGATCAACTCCAAGACGATCTCGTCGTCGGTAGATTTCTTCTTCGGTCGAGGTGAACTCTCGCAGGTTGTGGACCAAACCAATCCGCTATCGCAGTTGACTCACGAGAGGCGCCTGAGTGCGCTCGGGCCTGGTGGATTGAACAGGAAGCGAGCCGGTTTCGAGGTGCGAGATGTACACATCTCTCACTACGGCCGGATCTGTCCCATCGAAACTCCCGAGGGAACCAACATTGGCCTGATTTCCAGTCTCGCTGTGTTCGCGACCATCGACGAGTATGGATTCCTCATCACACCGTACTTCCAGGTCAAAGATGGTAAGGCGAAGATCGACTCATCCTCGGTCAAGTTCTTGCGTGCGGATGAAGAGGAAAACCAATACCTGACTCCGGCAGACACTCCGGTAGATGAAACCGGCCAATTGCTCGGAGACCTGGTGCTGGCACGCCTCAACGGTGAATTCATCATGGTCGAACCGTCCAAGATCCAGTTGATGGACGTCTCGTCCAAGCAGCTGATTGGAGTCTCGGCCGCGTTGATCCCCTTCCTCGAGCACGACGATGCGAACCGTGCCCTGATGGGGTCGAACATGATGCGTCAGGCGGTTCCGCTGCTTCGAACCGACCCCCCACTGGTCGGAACCGGCATGGAAGAGCATGTTTCGCGGTACTCCGGAATGGTCCTGCGTGCTCCCAAATCCGGCACCGTGACCTCGGTGGACGCGACTCACATCGAAGTCGATGGCGAGCGCTACCAGCTGAGAAAATATCGCGGCCTCAATGAGCGAACCTGTCAGAATCAGCGTCCCTGCAAGAGGCTGGGTGACGTGGTCGAAGAAGGCGAAGTGATCGCCGATGGAGCGGCAACCCAGAATGGTATCCTGTCGCTGGGCCGGAATATCCTGGTGGCCTTCATGTCATGGGATGGCTACAACTTCGAGGATGCCATCATCGTCAGTGAGCAACTGGTGCGTGAAGACATCTACACGTCGATTCACATCGATGAGTTCGAAATCGAAGTCCGTGAGACCAAATTGGGTCGTGAGGAATTCACCCGTGATATTCCCAATGTCTCGGAACGAGTGCTGGCGAAACTCGATGAGGAAGGAATAGTCAAGACCGGTACCAGAGTCTCTCATGGAGATATCCTGGTCGGTAAAGTCGTCCCGAAATCGAAGAGTGAACTGTCACCCGAGGAGAAACTTCTTCATGCGATCTTCGGACGAGCGGGAGAGGACGTGAAGAACGAGTCCTTGACCGTGACTTCTGGAGTCGAAGGAGTGGTCATCGATTCGAAGAAGTTCTCCAGGAGAAGTGATCTGGATACGGCTGAACGCCGCAAGATCAAGGCCGAGGTGGAAGAGAAGGAAGCCTGGGCGAACGAGGAAATCGTTCTCGAGATCGACACCTTGCTCAATGAACTGAAGACGATCCTTGGATCTTCACCGCGGAATCCCAACACGGGGCGGGTGTTCAAGGTGGATGAACTCTATGCCGCTCACAGTGTCCACTCCATCAAGATTGCATTGAACCCCGATCTGCTGCTCGGGTCGTCGGAGAAGAAGAATCGTCAGATCAAGTCTGCGCTGCTCAAGCACCTCAGCCGTATGGAAGAGGTCGAAGACATCCGCAACCGTGATGTCAATCGACTCACCCGAGGTGACGAACTCGCACCCGGAGTGATCGAGATGGTCAAGGTATACGTCGCGACCAAGAGAAATCTGTCGGTCGGAGACAAGATGGCGGGACGTCACGGAAACAAGGGTGTGATTTCGCGCATCTTACCGAGACAAGATCTACCGTTCCTCGAGGATGGAACCTCTGTAGAGGTGATTCTCAATCCGCTCGGAGTGCCGTCGCGGATGAACCTCGGTCAGATTCTGGAAACCCAGCTTGGCTGGGCCGCTGAAAAGCTTGGCTATCGTGCAGTGACACCAGTTTTCGATGGAGCCAAGGAAGAAGAGATTCGTGAAGAGATGAAAAAGGCTGGAATTCCCGTCGATGGTAAATCCGTTCTCTATGACGGACGTACCGGCGAGAGATTCGAGCAGAAGGTCACCGTCGGAAGAATGTATCTGTTGAAGCTGCATCACCTTGTCGATGACAAGATTCACGCGCGGGCCACCGGGCCATACTCCCTCATCACCCAGCAGCCGCTCGGGGGTAAGGCGAGGTTCGGAGGACAGCGCTTTGGAGAGATGGAAGTTTGGGCTCTTGAAGCCTATGGGGCCGCACACATCTTGCAGGAGTTGCTCACAGCAAAATCTGACGATGTGGATGGGCGAGCCAAGATCTATGAGTCGATGGTCAAGGGTGAGAACAGTTTGCAGGCCGGAACTCCGGTCTCATTCGACGTTTTGACCAACGAGATCAAGGGCCTGGGGCTGAACCTCGAACTGGAAAAGAAGCAATAACATGGCTGAACCTGTTTACGACAAGGTGAACGACTTTGGCGCGGTCAACATTCACCTTGCTTCACCCACCGATATCCTCTCCTGGTCACAGGGTGAGGTCCGGAAGCCTGAAACCATCAACTACAGGACCTACCGTCCTGAGAAAGATGGACTCTTCTGCGAACGCATCTTCGGTCCCGAGAGAGACTGGGAATGCGCGTGTGGAAAATACAAGGGCATCAAACACAAGGGAATCATCTGTGACCGCTGTGGCGTCAAGGTGGCTCACTCGCGTGTGCGTCGCGAGCGGATGGGACACATCAATCTCGCCGCACCGGTGGTTCATATCTGGTTCTTCAAGGCGATGCCTTCGAGACTGGGTAACCTTCTTGACATGAAGACCACTCATCTCGAACGAGTGATCTATTACCAGGACTATGTGGTGATCGACCCGGGTGATACTCCGCTCAAGGAGAAGGGTCTCCTCAGCGAAGAGGAGTACCGCTTCGCCCGAGAGAAGTACGGGGATTCATTCGAGGCAGACATGGGCGCTGAAGCGATTCGCACCATGATCAACCGCCTCGAGTTGAACTCACTCTTCGAGGAGTTGAAGGAGGAGTACGAGAATACCCGTTCCAAGCAGAAGCGAGTGGCACTGATTCGTCGCCTGAAGATCGTCAGGACCGTTATCAACTCTGGCAATAAGCCGGAGTGGATGATCCTGGAAGCGGTTCCGGTGATTCCGCCCGACCTTCGCCCACTAGTTTTGCTGGAGAGTGGAAATTTTGCGACCAGCGATCTGAATGACCTCTACCGGCGTCTGATCAACCGCAACAACCGCTTGAAGAAATTACTCGACCTGAACGCCCCCGAGGTGATCATTCGTAACGAGAAAAGGATGCTTCAGCACTCTGTGGATGCTCTGTTCGACAACAACAGGTGCCGCAGACCAGTGCTGGGATCGAACAATCGACCACTCAAATCCTTGACAGACATGATCAAGGGAAAGCAGGGTCGATTCCGTGAGAACCTGCTCGGTAAACGAGTCGATTACTCGGCTCGATCGGTGATCGCGGTCGGTCCAGAGTTGAAACTCCATCAGTGTGGACTACCCAAGAAGATTGCTCTCGAGTTGTTCCAGCCCTTCATCATCCGTCGTTTGAAGGAGTTGGGATATGCAGACACCATCAAGAGCGCAAAGAAGATGCTTGAGCGCAAGGACGATGAAGTCTGGGACATCCTTGAAGAGGTGACTCAGGGGCACCCGGTGCTGCTGAACCGTGCGCCGACCCTGCACAGGATGGGGATCCAGGCGTTCGAGCCTGTTCTCATCGAAGGAAATGCGATCCTCGTTCATCCTCTCGTTTGTGAAGGATTCAATGCGGACTTTGATGGAGACCAGATGGCGGTTCACCTGCCACTTTCCGTCGAGGCTCAACTGGAAGCGCAGAACCTGATGTTGTCGACCAACAACATCTTCTCCCCTGCGCACGGCAACCCGATCATCGCGCCTTCACAGGATATCGTGATGGGGTGTTACTATCTGACCATCGCCAAGGAAGAGATGAAGGGTCACGAGATCCGCTTTTCCAGCGCTGTAGAAGTTCATACCGCCATGGGCGCCAACAAGGTTCATGGTCACGCTACCATCAAGGTGAGGCTGCCAGAGGGGAAAGTGGTCTTTAGCCCGCATGGCAAGGAACAGCAGCCGGATGATCAGGGATTCCATACCACTTCACCTGGCCGGATCATCTTCAATGATCTTCTCGGGCACCCTGACATGCCCTTCTACAACTTCGCTCTGGCGAAGAAGGATCTGAAGGCGATCATCGCAGATTGCTTCCGGATTCTTGGAAGAAGAACCACCTTGCGATTCCTCGATGAGATGAAGGACCTCGGATTCAAGGCCGCGACTCGTTCTGGACTGTCCTTCAGTTCTGACGACCTCCGGATGCCCGAAGGAAAATTCGCCCAGATCGAAGCCACCCAGGCCCAGGTCGAGGCGATCCAGAAACGTCACCAAGATGGAGTGATCACCAACGACGAACGTCGTAGTCAGATCATTGACCGCTGGACAAACACCACCAATGCGGTGGGTGACATGTTGATGAAGAAACTCGAGGAGGACAGCACTCCGGGAGATTCATACGTCAATCCGATCCACGTGATGGTCGATTCGGGTGCTCGAGGGTCTGTGACTCAGATTCGACAACTCGCAGGAATGCGAGGCCTGATGGCCAAGCCTTCTGGTGAGATCATCGAGACTCCCATCAAGGCATCGTTCCGCGAAGGTCTGCGTGTTCTCGAGTACTTCTCCTCGACTCACGGTGCTCGTAAGGGACTGGCAGATACTGCGCTGAAGACTGCTGACTCGGGTTACCTGACCAGGAAGCTTGCGGACGTGGCCCAAAACGTGGTGATCACCAGTGCTGATTGCGGAACCAGTAATGGACTCTCCAAGAAGGCGATGAAGCGTGGAGACAAGGAAGCGATTCCACTGGCTGCAAGAATTCGAGGACGAACCTCCGTTGCGGAAATCAAGGATCCGATTACTGGTGAAGTTGTGATCGGAGTCAATGGCCTGATCACCTTCGAAATCGCGAATCGGATTCAAGAACTGGGTCACGAGAAGATTTTGGTACGGAGTCCGCTGACCTGCGATGCGACCCTCGGATCTTGTGCTCACTGTTACGGCATGGACCTTTCGACAGGAAAACAGGTCGAGCAGGGTATTGCGGTTGGAATCATCTCAGCACAATCCATCGGGGAGCCTGGGACGCAGTTAACGATGCGGACCTTCCACATCGGTGGAGTGGCATCCAAGTCGGTGCAAGAAGCGACCATCAAGGCATCTCGTGCGGGTATCGTCGAGTTGCGGGAAACGACTCATGTCACCAGCAAGAGTGGTGATGAGGTGGTGCTCAGTCGCCGAGCAGCGATGGCCATCGTGAACAAAGATGGCAAGTTGCTGGACTCTCATGAACTTCAACTCGGTGCCATCCTTCACGTGAAGGACGGGGAAGCGGTGAAGAAGGGCACAGTCCTTTACGACTGGGATCCCCACTCCCAGTCGATCCTCTCGGACCATGCCGGAGTTGTGGATTACGAAGACATCGTGGAAGGGGCAACCCTCAAGGTCGAGAAGGACCCGGTGTCCAACCTGGATCGTCGGGTGATTCTCGAGCACAAGGGAGAGTTGCATCCGCAGATTGTCATCCGGAACGAGTCCAAGGGGCAGATCCTGGCGGCGTACCCGGTGCCGGAACGCGCCTTCATCCAGGTCGGAGATGGAGATATCGTTCATCCTGGAGACTTGCTGGCGAAATCCCCTCGAGAGATCACCGGAACCCAGGACATCACTGGAGGTCTACCCCGAGTGACGGAAATCTTCGAGGTTCGAAAGCCGAAGAATCCGGCGGTGATTGCCGAAGTGGATGGCACCATCGAGATGGGTGAGAAGAAGCGCGGTAAGGCGATCATCAACGTGGTCACCCCCGAAGGCGAAATTTACGAACATGTGATTCCACCTGGAAAACACTTCCGCGTCACCAAGGGTGACGAGGTGGTGCATGGTCAACCGCTTACAGATGGAGACAAGGTCCCCAAGGACATCCTTCGAATCGAGGGTGCTGCAGAGGTGCAGCGCTACCTGATCGAAGAGGTGCAGGGGGTATACCTGTCGCAGAACGTAACCATCAATGACAAGCACATCGAAACCATCGTCGCTCAGATGATGAGGAATGTGAATGTTGTTGAACCGGGAGACAGTGACTTGCTGCCCGATACGCTCATCGACCGCCATAAATTCAAAAAGATCTGCTCTGACCTGGTGGAGGAGGGCAAGATGCCTCCGACCGCAGAGCCGATGCTTCAGGGCATTACCAAAGCTGCAGTGAACTCTGACAGTTTCATCTCCGCTGCGAGTTTCCAGGAGACCACCAAGGTGTTGACCGAAGCCGCACTCAGCGGCAAGAAGGACACCCTGGTCGGGCTCAAGGAAAATGTGATCATGGGAAAAATGATCCCCGCAGGAACGGGATACCGTCTGTACTTTAACAAGGGAGTTCGCAAGTTGGCGGAGCCTCCTACGGTGGTGAAGGACAAGAGAGAGCCAGTGCTGATCGGTGATACCACACCGAAACCGGTGGTTTCGAGCGATCCATTGAGAGATTTCTTGATGGGAGAAGATGCCGGACCGGTCGCTTCGACCGATCCGCTCGCCGCTCTGTTGGGAGGCGAAGAGGTCGTAGTAGAGACGAAGGAAGCCCCCGCCGCCGAGGAGGGTGATTCCGGAGCTGATCTGGCAGTGACTGATTCGGCAGTACCAGTCGTAGAAGAGCCTGTTGAGGCTTCTGGTGCCGATCTGGAACAGGCCGAGGAGGCCACAATCGAGCCCCAGGCAGTGCCTGAAGGGGTCGAGGAATCGACAGGAAGCGAGGGAATTTCGGAGATCCCTGGCGAAGAAGAGTCAAAATCGGGAGATGAAGAAGTCCAGTAAGGGTACCATGCGAGGCCGCGCTCGGGATTGTTTTCGAGCGGGTCCGCATCCAGGTGAAATCGAGTAGGCATGCCGACGATCAATCAGTTGGTCCGCAAGGGCCGCAAGAAGCAGAAGAACAAGAGTAATTCCCCGGTGCTGGACTCATGTCCGCAGCGTCGAGGTGTTTGCTTGCAGGTGAAAACCCAGACCCCGAAGAAGCCGAACTCGGCGCTGAGAAAGGTGGCCCGCGTGCGCCTTTCTAACGGCAAGGAGATTACCGCCTACATCGGGGGCGAAGGCCATAACTTGCAGGAGCACTCGATTGTTCTGGTGAGAGGTGGACGAGTCCGGGATCTACCGGGAGTTCGGTATCATATCGTTCGAGGAACACTCGATTGTTCAGGTGTCGATGATCGTAAGCAAGGCCGTTCCAAGTACGGCAAGAAAAAGAAGTAAAGCAGGAGCCTCCTTTGGCAAAGAAAAAAAACAAGGTAGCGAAGCAGAAGTTCCGCTCAACTCAGCGGTTCCAGAAGCCGGATCCTCGTTTCAATAGCATGGTGGTGACGAAGTTCATCAATCGGCTGATGTGGGATGGCAAGAAAGCTGTGGCCTGCACCATCTTTTATGAAGCGATGGATCTCCTCGCCAAGAAGGTCACTGACAGCGATCCGCTGGATACATTCCTTGCAGCGTTGCAAAACGTGATGCCGCAAGTTGAAGTGCGATCGCGTCGAGTCGGTGGTGCGACCTACCAGGTGCCCATCGAGGTGAGCCGTCGTCGTGCCCAGGCACTGGCGATCCGCACCATCATCGATACCTGTCGGGGTCGTGGGGGCAAGCCGATGGCCGAGCGCATCGCCGATGAACTGGCCCAGGCGTACCGTCGTGAGGGGGCTTCGGTCACCTGGCGCGAAAATACCCACAAGATGGCTGAGGCCAACAAGCTGTTCGCACATTACGCCTGGTAAGGTGCCCCTGAAGCGTTTTCGCTCACTTTTGTGGCCCTCGACTCGATCACCAAGAACCGGGTCAGATCACCCTCTCGCCTTCTTATGGGCGAGAGGGTGTTTTTCATCCGGGTCGCGGCAGGGCGCTTCGCTTGAGAGAAGTGTCTGATTACCGCAGAATCCCACCCGAGACTGGCCTTACAGCCTGGCAGACCAGCAGAATTGAGACGATGAAGAAACCCATCCGAAACATCGGGATCATTGCCCATATCGATGCGGGGAAGACCACCGTATCGGAGCGCTTCCTCTATTACTCCGGCAAGGAGTACAGGATGGGAGAGGTTCACGACGGCAGTGCTCACATGGATTGGCTGGTCGAAGAGCAGGAGCGAGGGATCACCATCACCAGTGCTGCGACTACCTTTGAATGGGGTCCATGCGTGGTGAACCTCATCGATACCCCGGGCCATGTGGACTTCACCGCGGAGGTGGAGCGATCCCTTCGGGTTCTGGATGGTGCGATCGGGGTGTTTTGCGGAGTCGCAGGTGTGCAGGCTCAGTCCGAAACGGTCTGGCGTCAGGCGAATCACTACAAGGTTCCCAGAATCGCATTCATCAACAAACTGGATCGTGTGGGCGCAGATTTCTACCGCGTCCTGGATCATGTTTCCGAAGGACTCTCCTGTCAGTTGCTGGCTCTCAATATTCCGGTGGGAATTGAATCGGATTTCCGGGCTGTGATCGATCTGGTCACGATGCGCCAGTTCTCCTTTGATGAGGAGAGTCTCGGCGCTGACGTGATCGAATCGGACATCGAGCCCGAGATGGAGGAGACTGCAGAACTGTACCGCTCTGAACTGCTGGAGATGGTCTCTGATCATGATGAAGGTGTGATGGAAAAGGTCATCGAGGGTCAACCGGTGCCCGATGAGTTACTTCGTGCCGCGATTCGTTCCGGCACCATCGCTCGACGATGGGTTCCAGTGCTGGCCGGGAGTGCTCTCGGGAACAAGGGTATTCAGCCACTGCTCGATGCGGTGGTGCATTACCTTCCTGCGCCCGAGGACATGGGCACGATCCCGGCGCGGAAGCCATCCAATGGCGATCCGATCTCGGTGACCTGCTCCGAGGATGAGCCTTTCAGTGCCTTGCTCTTCAAGGTGCAGATCGATCCTCACGGTGAGTTGATTTACATGAGGGTCTACTCGGGATCTCTCGAGAAGGGCAAGACTGCGATGAACCCTCGCACCGGCAAGCGCGAGAGAATCAATTCGATGCACCGCATGCATGCCAACTCACGAGAAAATCTGGATCGAACCGTGGCGGGCGACATCGTCGCCGTGACAGGGCCCAGATTCAGCGGCACGGGGGATACCCTTTGTGATGCCAAGCGGCAGGTGCTGCTGGAGGAGCCGATTTTTCCCGAGACGGTCATTTCGATGGCGGTGGAGCCGCGCTCCAGCAACGATCGCGACAAGTTACAGGAAGTTCTGAGCAGGATCGAACGAGAGGATCCGACCTTCCGCATGGAGGTGAACAAGGACACCGGGCAATTCGTGATGTCAGGAATGGGTGAGTTACACCTCGAAGTGATACGAAACCGTCTCGAAAGAGACTTCAAGGTCGATGCAAACATCGGCAAGCCGAGGGTTGCGTATCGCCAGACGGTGGCGTGCGAGGGCTCGGCCACGGTCAGCATCGAGCGGCAGATGGGTGGCAAGGATCATTTCGGCGAGGCGACCGTCACGCTGGCTCCATTGGCAGAAGATGCCGAGGAGTTCGCCGAGTTGGAATGGATCGGGGGGCCTCCGGCCATCGCAGCGGAGTGGATCCAGGCTGTGGAGGATATGATTCGATCGTGCCTCAGCGGTGGAGGAGACCTGGGTTTCCCCTTCATCCGGGTCCAGGCGAGGGTCTACCTACCTCCGATAATGTTAGAGACAACGGAGGCGGGCCTGACCGTTGCGGCCCGTGAGGCGTTTCAGGGCGCCCACAAGAAGGCGGGGGATCTGCTGCTGGAACCCCTGATGTCGTTCCAGGTCACCACTCCGGAGGAGTACTTCGGCTCGATTCACCAGGATCTGGTGCGTCGCAGGGCCCAGATCGAGAAGGTCGATCTGGTCCAGGAATTGCGCAAGATCGCCGGGAAAGTGCCGTTGGCGGAGGTCTTCGGCTACACCACCTCATTACGATCGTTGTCGCAGGGGAGGGCCTCGATCTCGCTCGAGCCGATCGGGTTCTCGACCGCTCCAGATAAAGTCGCGGAGCGCTTCCGCTTCTGATCCAGCGGCCGCCGGACCCGTTCACTTTAATTCCTCAGAATCCTTCCCAAATTGTGCTGTCGGCGTTGACAGTCCCCCTCAACTTCATACAATCACACGCTTTGAGAGATGGTGCCCGAACTTTCAGTCCTCCTACGTCCTCGCCCTTTGATGGGGCAGCGAATGTAGTGGTGGTGGGAGTCTTGGCGGCCGAGGAAAGAGACGCGAGCGTCGGGGTCGATTTGTATCGGATGACAGAGGGACTCGGTTTCCGAGTTCGCTTCAGTTCATCGCTTGCTTCAATCGTCGTCGTCGCGATCCAGTGCTGTGAGAGATTCAGTCCGGTTTGACTCGTTCAATGCTGTGGTGCCGACGGTCGATGATTCAACATCGAAGAGTGGGTCAAAGGCAGGTTACAGGACGAAGAAGGTCGGTACGCTCTTTGGCAGGTTGGGAATCGAATGGGTGCCGTGGTCACCCCGAACCGGTGAATGGTTCGGAATGGCGAACGGTACCAGGCTCGTGTGTCAAACGAGTTTCCTGGGTCGGAGCAATTGACTAGAGCGATGGACTAGAGCGATGGAATCGGCAGTGCGGTCCAATCATCGACAGTGACGTGGCGTCTTTCAGCACCGGTGTGCTGGGAGTAAAGACCAGGAAATCAATGATCGACAAACGGTCGGTCAAAGTCGTGCGGAGAACGGGAGACTGAGCGCTCATGCAAAAGAACAAGATCCGGATTCGCATGGAAGCCTATGACCACAAGGTTCTCGATGGAGCTTCTGCTTCCATCGTGGAAACTGCCAAACGCACGGGTGCCCGCGTGCACGGACCGATTCCCTTACCGACACGCATCGAGAGATACACCGTCCTGCGTTCACCCCATGTCAATAAGAAGTCTCGTGAGCAGTTCGAGATGCGCACACACAAGCGTGTCATCGAGATCAGTGAAGCGAGTTCAAAGACAATGGATGCCCTCACCAAGATCAACATGCCAGCGGGCGTGAACATCCGGATCAAGATCTAGGAGAACCAGTGGCTCAGAGAATACGAAAGACGATTCTTGGGAAGAAACTGGGGATGTCCCAGATGTTCGATGAATCGGGCAATTTGATCCCCGTGACCCTCATCGAGGCCGGGCCATGCACGGTGTTGCAGGTCAAAGGTATCGCCAAGGATGGCTACGAGGCACTTCAGGTCGGATTCGATGGATCCCACAAGGATCCGAACAAGCCGAAAGCGGGCCTGTTCGAAAAGGTCGGTTGTGAGACCAAGCGGATGATCCGAGAGATCCCGCCTCAGGAAGGTCAAGACCTGGAAGAGGGTCAGGACTTCAACCTCTCACTCTTTGATGGAGTAGAGAAGGTGGATGTTCAGGGGATCAGCAAGGGAAAAGGATTCGCCGGAACCGTCAAGCGCTGGAACCATCACATCGGTCCGCAAGGTCACGGTTCGAAGAGTAAGAGAACGATCGGCTCGACCGGACAGTCACAGGATCCCGGACGAGTGATCAAAGGCAAGAAGATGGCAGGCCAGATGGGCAGTGCCAAGGTGAAGGTGCGAAACCTCAAGGTAGTCAACTGCGACGTCGAGCAAAATCTGCTCATCGTTTGCGGTGCGGTTCCGGGATCACCCGGAAGCTACTTGATGGTCGAAGAAAGTCTGTAACTCACAACAACGATTTTTTCGGGCGATCCGAAAAAGCCAGAGTGATTGGAACGAGAGCCGTGAACACCGGACTCGATAAACCGAAAGAGATCCAGACGCTGGATCCGGTCAAGGTGCCCTACTTCGGCACCGATGGCCAGGCAGAGGGAGAGAAGACCTTCAATCCCGGGACGGTTTCCAATTACCCCAACTACAAGCTTCTCAAGGAAGCGGTCCGCCGTTACCAGGGGCGATTGCGACGAGGTACAGCCAGTACCAAGACTCGCGCCGAGATTCATGGCTCTCCACGCAAACCGTGGCGCCAGAAGGGTACCGGCCGAGCTCGTGCGGGAAGCAAGAAGTCTCCCATCTGGCGCGGTGGTGGAGTGGCCTTTGGACCCCGTCCTCGCTCCTACGATTACGGTCTCCCGCGCAAGCAGCGGAGAATCGCCACGCGCCACGCACTCCTCTCAAAACTGATCGACGGCGAGACCGTCATCGTCGAAGCGCTCCCCGTTGGAGCCCCCTCGACCTCCCCTTTCCGCAAGTTCGCCACCGCGGTGAATTTTCAGAAGTCGTTCCTGATCGGCCTCTCCAGCGAGATGCCGGTGGAAGAGCGTCGCAGTATCTGGAAATCGGTGAGGAATCTTGAAGGTGTTGAGGTGCTGCCTGTCTGCGATTTCAATGCGCATTCGTTGCTTCGGTGTCAAAACCTGTTGCTGACCAAGGATGCGTTCGAGGAGATTCAGAACCGGGAAAAAACCAACTTCGGTGAGGAGAGCTCGAAATGAAGGATCCGCATACGATCATCGTCAAGCCCGTCATCACCGAGAAGAGCACCTTCCAGGTCGAGAAGAACAACGCTTACTCGTTCAAGGTGGCGAAGACTGCCAATCGGATCGAGATCAAAGAAGCGGTTGAAAAGATTTTCGATGTCAAGGTGCGCAAGGTGAACACTGTCATGCAAAACGGCAAGCGCCGCAGAGTCGGACGGTCGATCGGATTCACCAGTGCATTCAAGAAGGCGTTCGTGACCCTGGAGCCGGGGTTCGAGATCGACCTGCTCTGATCGCTCCTGACGTGGCCACTTTGGCCCCAGTCAGATGAACATGGTGTGGACCCCCGGCTTGAAGAGGGTCCTGGCCGAGAAACTCGAGAGCCGATCCATTGATTGGCGAAGGAGATGTGGACCGCATGGGTGTCCGCAAGTACAAACCAACGACTCCGGGTCGCAGAAATGCCTCGGTCTCCGACTTCAAGGAGATCACCGCAAAGAAACCCGAGAAGTCCCTCTGTGAGCCTCTCCACAAGACTGGAGGGCGCAACAATCAGGGGCACATCACATCGAAGCATCGAGGAGGTGGTCACAAACGCCTCTATCGAAGGATCGACTTCCGTCGCACCAAGGATGGGATTCCAGCCAGGGTTGCGACCATCGAGTACGATCCCAATCGCAGCGCTCGCATCGCATTGCTTCATTACGTCGACGGCGAGAAGCGATACATCTTGGCCCCGAAAGGGCTCGAGGTGGGAATGATGTTGAATTCTGGACCCGGCTCAGAGCCGAAGCCAGGAAACAGCTTGAGTCTCTCGGATATCCCGGTCGGTCTTACGATTCATAACATCGAGATGGTTCCGGGTCAGGGCGCCAAGTTGGTCCGTTCCGCCGGTGGAGGTGCACAGTTGCTCGCCCGTGAGGGAAAGATCGCAGTGCTCTCCTTGCCTTCCGGAGAGATCCGCCAGGTCAACTCTGCCTGTCGTGCCACGGTGGGTACGGTTGGCAATGGGGATCACAGTCTCGTAAAGCTGGGTAAGGCGGGTCGTTCTCGTTGGCTCGGTCGTCGGCCCAAGGTGCGGGGTACTGCAAAGAACCCCGTTGCCCACCCGATGGGTGGAGGAGAAGGCCGGACTGCAGGGGGACGTCACCCCTGTTCTGCTACCGGACGTCTTTCCAAGGGTGGCAAGACCCGCAGTCGTGGAAAAGCAAGTAACAAGAGCATCGTCCGTCATCGGAAGAAGAAATAATCATGAGTAGATCTCTAAAAAAGGGACCCTACATCGACCTGAAACTGCTGAAAAAAGTGCAGAAGAATATCGATGCTGGATCGACTGAACCGATCAAGACATGGTCTCGGGCATGTACCATTTGCCCCGAGTTCGTTGGCCAGACCTTTCTTGTCCACAACGGCAAGATCTTCAATCCGGTCAAGGTCACTGAAAACATGGTGGGACATAAATTGGGAGAATTCAGCCAGACTCGCAAATTGGGGAGTCACGGCAAGAAGTAGTTTCGATCGGGATCCGGTGCCAACGCACTGGAAAACCCGGAGGTGAGGGACCGATGGTCATGGAATACAAGGCGAGTCACAGATACGCACGGATCACCGCGCGAAAAGCTCGTTATGTGGTCGATCAGGTACGCAACATGCCGGTTGAGGGTGCCCTGGATATGCTGAAATTCAGCGATCGACGTGCGGCACCGATGATCGCCAAGGTGATCAAGTCGGCATTACACAATGCGATCCAGGAAGGCGGCGCCAACCCGGAAAACCTGGTGATCTGGCGTGCCACGATCAATGAAGGTCCGACGATGAAGCGCTGGCGCCCACGCGCCCGAGGAATGGCATTTCCAATCCTCAAGCGATCTTCACATATCAACATCATCCTCGCGGACCGCGGGGAAGCCGGCGTTGCCGCGAAGAAGGGGAGCTAGCTCCAATGGGTCATAAGGTCAGACCAACTAGCCTGCGCCTCGGGATCACCAGAAATTGGTCCTCGCGCTGGTACGCCAACAAGAGGGATTTCGGTGCGCTACTGGTTCAGGACCAGCGGATCCGTAACTTCATCAAGCATGAGCACTTTTCTGCGGGGATTCCCGAGATCGAGATCGAGCGAAGTGGTAATCAGGTGACGATTCATCTGCATGCTGCACGCCCAGGAGTGGTCATCGGAAAGCGCGGAGCCAAGGTCGAGCAGCTCCGTGAAGACTTGCAGCACATCATTGGTAAAGAAGCGGACGTGCGTCTCAACATCGTTGAGGTGCAGAACCCCGATCTGAATGCCCAGTTACTGGCTGAAAACGTGTCGGACCAACTGCGTCGCAGGATGCCCTTCCGTCGGGTGCTCAAGCAGATGGTGCGGGTCACGATGGAGTCGGGTGCCAAAGGCGTGAAGTTGATGCTTTCGGGTCGTTTGGGCGGCGCCGAGATCGCTCGGACCGAGCAGACCTCCGAGGGCAGCATTCCACTGTCGACCATCCGAGCAGATGTGGACTATGGTTTCGCCGAGGCGAAGACCACCTATGGAATCATCGGGGTCAAGGCCTGGGTGTACCGAGGTGAAGTGATGAACCAGAAGAAGAAGGGAAGCGGACGTCATGGCGTTGATGCCCAAGCGCGTCAAGCGTAGAAAAGTCCACCGCGGACGAGTTCGCGGACACGCTACCCGTGGGAACTTTGTCCACATCGGTGAGTATGGCCTGATGGCCATCGAGCCGGGTTGGGTCAAGGCTCGCCAGATCGAGGCGGCTCGCATCGCTGGAAACCGTGCCCTGGCAGGTGCGGGCAGGGTCCACATCCGGATCTTCCCCGACAAGCCGATCACCTCGACCCCCGCTGAAACGCGGATGGGAAAGGGAAAGGGAGAGCCAGAGTTCTGGGCTGCAGTGGTTCGCCCCGGTCAGATTCTTTACGAAATACAGGGCGCACCGATGGAAACCGCTCGTCTCGCTTGCAACCGGATGGCCCACAAGTTGGGTCTGGCAACGAGAATGGTCGGCAGGAGGCCGACGGTATGAAAATCAGTGAATTCAGGCAGCTTCCGGATGAGGATCTCACCATCGAGATTCGTAAGAGACGTGAAGGTCTCTTCAAGATCCGTTTCAAGGCAGCCAATGAAGAGACTCAGCGCGCCGGAGAGATCCGAGAAATGCGCAAGGACATCGCCCGCATGAACACGGTTCTGCGAGAGCGTACGTTGGAGCGTGATGGCTCCTCGAAACTGGAGGCCTGATGATGAGCGAGGAAACCGTCGCTCAGGATGTGAACTCAGACGCCCCTGCGCGAAAGTCGCCCAGGTGTGTTCAGGGTATCGTCGTGAGTGATTCGATGGCGAAGACTTTGGTCGTGAAGACCGAGCGCTTGGTACAACATGCGAAGTACCGCAAGTACATTCGCAAGCACACCAAGTACTACGCACATGACGAAGCCAGTGAAGCCACAGTCGGCGACCTGGTTGAGTTGGAGATGTGCCGTCCGTTGTCGAAACTGAAGCGCTGGAACTTGAAGAGGATCGTCCGCATGGCACCGAGAGACGACATGCCGACTCCTCAGGAGATGACACCAGAAGTCGTTGAAGTTGTTGAAGACGTTGAAGTCGTTGAAGACGTTGAAGTCGTTGAAGACGGTGACGCATGATTCAGATGCAAACCAGGCTCGATGTTGCGGACAACAGTGGCGTCAAAAAAGTGATGTGCATCAAGGTGCTCGGTGGTAGCAAGCGTCAGTTCGCGGATGTGGGAGATGTCATCATCTGTTCGGTGAAGAAGGCTCTTCCTACCAGTGAAATCAAACAGGGCGCTGTGATCCGGAGTGTCATCGTTCGGACCAAGAAAAGGATTCGTCGAAAAGATGGATCCTATGTACGATTTGACCGAAATGCAGTAGTCGTGGTCGATGAAGCAGGAAACCCCAAGGGTACGAGGATCTTCGGTGCTGTGGCACGGGAGCTCCGTCAAAAGAACTACATGAAGATCATCAGCCTCGCACCCGAAGTGGTATGAGGCGAGAGAGAGGCGAGTACGATGTCCCGGCTGAAAAGCGATGACCTGGTCGAGGTCGTCAGTGGTGCACACAAAGGCAAGCGCGGCAAGGTGCTGCGAGTAGATCGAAGTGCTGGACGGATCGTCGTTCAGGGCGTCAACATGGTCTACAAGCACCTCCGGAAGAGCCAGAAGCACCCACAAGGTGGTCGGATTCAACTCGAGGCAGCAGTTCACATCTCGAATGTGATGCTGGTCGATCCGAAGTCCGGTAAACCGACAAGAGTGAGCATGAAGGTAGACGGCAGCGGCAAGAAAACTCGGGTAGCTGCCCGTAGTGGAGACCCGGCATAGCTGGGGCGGGAAAAAAGATGTCAAGATTGAAGAAGAAATACGAAGATGAGATCCTTGCCAAGTTGCGAGAGGAGTACGGCATCAAGAATGCCATGCGCCTCCCCAAGTTGCAGAAGATCGTCGTCAACCGTGGAGTCGGAAAAGCGCTCGAGAACAAGAAGCGCATCCAGTCTGCGACTGCCGAACTGGCTCTCATCACTGGCCAATATCCAGTACAAACTCGAGCCAAGAAAGCGATCGCGAACTTCCACCTCAGGGAGGGGAACGCCATCGGTTGCAAGGTCACCCTTCGTGGTGTTCGGATGTACGAGTTTTTGGATAGATTGATCTCGGTTGTATTTCCGAGAGTCCGAGATTTCCGCGGGGTGTCGTCAACCGCCTTTGATGGAAGAGGGAACTACTCGATGGGTCTGACCGATCAACTGGTCTTTCCTGAACTGAGAGTTGACGATGTCGAGTTTCTGCAGGGTATGAATATCTGCATCACCATCAACAATTCAGATGACGAGAAGTCGCTTTTTCTGCTGTCGCAGTTCGGCTTCCCGTTCAAGAAGAAATAAGAGGCACGGCTTTGGCGAGAAAAGCCCTGATCAATAAACAGAAGTTGACGCCCAAGTTTTCGACTAGGGCGTACCATCGTTGTCACCTTTGCGGTCGTCCACGAGCCTATTACAGGAAGTTCGGAATCTGCCGGATTTGCTTCCGTACCATGGCTTCCAAGGGAGAGATCCCAGGCGTTCGTAAGGCTAGTTGGTAATAGTTTTCATTAGATCCCATGGCTCACCAGTGTGCATGTCGCACCAGGAGCGAAGGAGACGACAAGAATGAGTATGACTGATCCGATTGCAGATCTCTTGACGAGAATCCGCAATATCAATGCCCTCGGGCGCCCTTCCGTGCGTGCACCCTACTCCCGAATCAAGGAGCAGATCTTGCTGGCTCTCCAGCGGGAGGGCTTCATCGGCGAGTTCGAGGTGCAAGGTGAAATTCCACGCAAGGAAATCACCATCCAGTTGAAGTATGGTCCTGAAGGGGAAACGGTGATCCGCCGGATCGACCGCGTCTCCAGCCCCGGGTGCCGTGTATACAGTTCCGTTGCGGATCTGCCGGTCGTCCGGGAAGGGCAAGGGATCATGGTGGTCTCGACTTCACGGGGAATTCTCAGCGATAACGAGGCTCGTCAGCACAACGTGGGTGGCGAAGTCATCTGCTGCGTGTACTAGGAGGGAAAAGATGTCCAGGCTAGGAAAAAAACCGGTTCTGATTCCTTCCGGGGTCACTGTTGCAGTGGCCGGGGACCAGGTCAGCGTGAAGGGTCCAAAGGGCGAGATCTCCTGGGACTGCCATCCTTCCGTTGGAGTGGCTGTCGTGGAAAATCAGGTCACCTTCACCCAGCGATCCGATGAGCGGATTGCCCGAACGATGCATGGAACCGCCAGGCAACTGGTCCAGAACATGGTCGTCGGTGTGACCGAAGGATTCAGCAAGACTCTCGACATCGTCGGGGTCGGTTACAACGCAAAGATCCAGGGTAAGAAACTGGTTCTCAGCATCGGATTCTGTCATCCAGTAGAGATTCAGTTGCCCGATGGAGTCGAGTGCGAATGTCCCGAGCCCACCAGGGTTGTGGC
Organism: Planctomycetota bacterium; assembly: GCA_012960845.1. Taxonomy (GTDB): domain Bacteria; phylum Planctomycetota; class UBA8108; order UBA1146; family UBA1146; genus QNYK01. Next base: position 34,784 of record DUAN01000035.1, read on the forward strand.
ACGCGGACTGGACAAGCAGAAGGTCGGACAATTCGCTGCTGTTGTACGCGCGGTCCGTCCTCCTGAGCCCTACAAGGGCAAGGGGATCAGATATAGCGACGAAGTGGTCCGTCGTAAACAGGCCAAGAGCTTCGGCTCGTAGGCCACGGGAGTAATCAAGATGCAAGCAACGAAAAAGAAATTGGTGCGGCGCAAGCGCAGACGTCAGCACATCCGCAAGAACCTCAAGGGATCATCGGATCGACCGAGATTGACCGTCTACAGGAGTGCCAAGCACATCTACTGTCAGGCGATCGACGACTTCACTGGAGTCACTCTCGTCAGTGCGTCTTCGATGGCCAAGGATGTCCGCGAAGGAATGTCTGCCAGCTCCGGAAACGTCGAGGGTGCCACCTCAGTGGGGACTCTTCTGGCGACGCGATTGAAGGAGAAGGGAATTTCCCGGCTCAGTTTCGATCGTAATGGATACAAATATCACGGGCGGGTCCAGGCAGTTGCCGAGGCTCTCCGCAAGGAAGGCATCGAGGTCTAAGGTATGTCCGAAGAAGAAAAGAAAACTGAGGATTCGGCGACCCCAGCAGCGACCCCAGCAGCGGCTAGTTCCGCTCCTGCAGAGTCTGCGCCGGCGGGCGCCGCTCCGCCAGCAGCCCCAGAACCCGCGAGAGCCAGTAGTGGCGGCGGCGGATTTGCCGGTGGTGCTGGACGAGGTGGCGGCGGTGGTGGTCGTGGTGCTGGCGGCGGCGGTGGTCGTGGTGCTGGCGGCGGCGGTGGTCGTGGTGCTGGCGGCGGTGGCCGTGGTGGTGGCGGCGGTGGTCGTGGTGCCGGCGGCGGTGGTCGCGGAGGCCGTGGCGGACGCGGTGGTCGCGGCGGCGGTCGTGGTGGCCGTGAAGACGATGGCCCACGCTACGAGGAAAAGGTCGTCAAGATCAATCGAGTCGCTGCAACGGTCAAAGGTGGTCGTCGTATGTCCTTCAGTGCCCTCGTGGTACTCGGGGACAAGAAGGGCACCGTTGGCGTTGGATTCGGCAAAGCCAAGGAAGTTCAGGGAGCGCTCGAGAAAGCGTTCAAGGATGCGCGCGCCAAGATGCACAAGATCCCCCTCAAGGGAACGACCATCTGTCACGAGGTGCTGGGAGCCGCAGGTACAGCTCGCATGAAGATGGTACCCGCTTCACCTGGAACTGGCGTGATCGCCGGAGCATCGGCTCGAGCCGTGCTCGAATGTGTCGGGGTTCAGGATGTCCTGACCAAGCAATACGGTAGCAACAATCCGCTGAATGTGGTCAAGGCGACCCTCGAGGGGCTCCTGCGCATGCGTACCAACGAGCAGGTCGAAAAACTGAGGGGAGTGACACTCGCATGAACCTCAATGATTTGAACAAAAGGGCCGGTAAGTACAAGAGCCGGAAGCGTGTAGGACGTGGTCATGCTGCCGGCGGTGGAAAAACCGCAGGTCGAGGCATGAACGGTGCCAAGTCCCGTTCTGGTTGGAAACGTAAGCGCGGATTCGAAGGGGGCCAGACTCCCCTTTTCCAGCGTCTGCCAAAGCGGGGTTTCAGTAATGTCCGTTTTCGTGTCTCCTATGACATCATCAATGTGGGAGATCTGAACCAGGTCACTGGAGATGTCGCGGTGGTGACTCTGGACTACCTGGTCACTCATGGCCTGGTGAAAAAGCGCCACTCCCGTCTCAAAGTACTGGGATCGGGAAAACTGGATCTCAAGCTGGTCGTAGAGGCGACTAAATTCAGCAATAGTGCTCGTGAGCAGATCGAGAGCAACGGCGGGGAAGCCAAAACTGTCTAGGGGAGCTTCATGTTCAAGGCGATAGCGAACATCATTGCGATTCCGGATCTCAGACGCAGGGTAGGTTTTACTCTGATGGCGCTGGCGATCTACCGGATCGGCTTCTGGATCTACCTGCCTGGTATCCGGGTAGACGTCATCCAGGACGCATTGGCGGATGGCCCCGATTCTGGGGGTGGAATCCTCCAGTTCATCGGAATGACCAGCATGCTGACCGGCGGCAATCTCCGGAATGCTACTGTGTTCTCCCTTGGGATCATGCCGTACATCAGTGCTTCCATCATCTTCTCCTTGATGACCAAGGTGTTCCCTCGTCTCGAAGAGTTGCAGAAGGAGGGCGAATCGGGCCGCAAGGTCATCGCCCGCTGGACCCGTTACTCGACGGTACTGTTCTGCCTTTTGCAGGGAATCCTGGTCCATACTGCGATCAACAGCCCCGATTTCCTGGGTAATGGGGTTGCGGTCTCCGAGGGTGGATTTGTACTCGGTGTGCTGCAAGTGATGGTTTTGACCTGTGGCACCTTGTTCCTGATGTGGCTCGGCGAAAAGATCACCGAGAATGGTATCGGGAATGGAATCTCGCTGATGATCATGGCGGGGATCGTTTCTTACCTTCCCAGTTCGATCCCGCAGTTCAGTGCTACGTGGAAACTGCTGGGTGTGGATGAGAAACCCTTTTATGTCTTGAAAATCGCGTCACTACTCGGACTCTTCTTTGCCATCGTCGCTGCAGTGGTTTACATCACCAAGGGACAAAGACGGATCCCGATTCAGAACGCAAGAACTGTCAAAGGGGCCGGGAGCCAGCGGCATTACATGCCGATCCGGGTCAACAGTGCTGGTGTGCTGCCCATCATCTTCGCCCAGTCATTGTTGATGGTGCCGAGTCTTGGCCTGGCGATGATTCCTGGCGCCGAGGCGTTCGCAGCATTGCTACAGGCGGGGACCTTCTGGTACCTGATGTTGTATGTCGGGATGATCGGTTTCTTCACCTATTTCTGGACCTCTCTCTACTACAACCCGGTCGAGATCGCCGACAACATGAAGGAACATGGTTCCTTCGTCCCTGGAATCCGACCAGGCCGAAAAACTGCCGAGTACCTGCAACAAGTCTTCGCTCGCATCACCCTGGCCGGGGCTGTGTTCCTGGCGGTGATCGCATTGATTCCGCAGTTGCTCAGTCTCGGAGGCTCGGGAGCAAGTTCGGTCACACAGATGATGGGCGGAACTGCCATCCTCATCGTGGTGGGTGTTGCACTGGATCTGGTAGACAAGATCGAAGCGCAACTACTCGCCCGCCAGTACGAGGGATTTGTTGCTCCTCGTAAGGGACGGTCGGGAGCCGCCTCGAGGGATCGATAATCCGATGCGGCTTGTCTTCCTCGGGCCACCGGGAGTGGGAAAAGGGACCCAGGCAGAGGGACTAGCCCTGCAACTGGAGATCCCTCACATCTCGACCGGTGCCATCCTTCGAGATGCACTGGGACGTGGAACCACGACCGGACTCGAAGCGAAGAAGTTCATGGACGCCGGAGACCTGGTCCCGGATGCCGTGGTCCTGAAACTGGTGGAAGATCGTTTCGCCGAACAGGACGCCGCTAGCGGCTGGTTGCTCGACGGATACCCACGAAATCTGGAGCAGGGCGCGGCCCTCGATGACTTGCTCTCGACACTCCAGTTGACCCTCGATCATGTGGTCTTCTTCGAGTGTGACTCGGCAGAACTGGTTCGTCGTCTCGGCGGACGCCGTGTTTGTCGGAAGTGCGGAAATACCTTTCATATCGAGTTTGCACCTCCTCCACTGCAGGGTACCTGCAGTCAAGGTGGGGAATGTGAGATCTACCAGCGCAGCGACGATTCCGAGGATGCCATCCTCAAGAGGCTCGATGTTTACCAGCGAGAGACCGGTCCTCTGGTCGAGCACTTCCGCTCCCAGGCCCGTTTGATCGTGGTCGACGGTGGCCAGTCGATCGATCAGGTCGGAGTCGATTTGCAAGGGGCTCTGGGGCTTCCCAAGTGATCCAGCTCAAATCACCGCGAGAAATCGATCGTATGGCGGTCGCCGGTGAGATGGTCGCCCTCACATTCCAGGCGATCCAGCCGCTGATTGTTCCGGGCACCCCGACCATCGAGATCGATGAAGCGGTTCGCGATTGCGTTCACGATCTGGGTGGCAAGCCGCTATTCCTTGGTTATCACGGATTTCCCGCCCATTCCTGCATCTCGGTCAACGAGCAGGTGGTCCATGGGATTCCTGGCCCGAGAAAGTTGCAGGATGGAGATCTGGTCTCCATCGATATCGGAATCGGCGCCGATGGCTTCTGCGGAGATTCGGCACGCTCCTTTCTGATCGGAGAGGGGTCCCGTTCGTCGATCCGGACGCTGGAGGTGTGTCGGGAAGCACTGGCGGCGGGGATCGCCGCTGCCACCCCGGGAAACACCCTGGTCCAACTGGTTCAGGCGATTGAATCCAGCATTCGAGGTGCAAAACTGGGCCTGGTGGAGAAGTATGTGGGACACGGCATCGGTCGGGAAATGCACGAGGAGCCGCAGGTACCGAATTTCGTCAACAGGAGCCTCAAACAGAACGATATAGAACTTCGCCCTGGATTGGTCCTGGCCATCGAGCCGATGGTCAATGGCGGAACCGGAGAGGTCTACACCCTCGATGACGGCTGGACCGTAGTGACGGTAGATTCGGAGGTCTCCGCACACTGCGAACATACGGTGGCAGTGACGGAAGAGGGCCCCAGGGTCCTCACACTGGCGCCTGGGGAGGCCTGGCCGCCGATTCCAGGGACCCCTGGTCAGTAATTTTCTCGGTCTGCCCGGATCCCCCACGAAATTGTCGGAAATATAGTGGAATTAATGGGATGCGACTTGACGGTTGACGGCTCCTATCAGTATATTCCTCGCTTCCCCTTGACCAGGGAGGACGGGTTGTTTCATTCCGATTTCCGGGTGGAATCGGTACTGGGATCCGTCTGTGAACGGTCTGCCTGCTCTTCTTTCCGGTGCGACGGTTGAGAGTGGCAGAGAGTTCAGTGGCAGACATTCGAGTCGTGGACATTCGAGTCGTGGATATACGAGTCGTGGACATACGAGTCGAGATGGAACCAGGTGTCTGCATCCGGTCGTGCAGGTTATGGCGAACATCGGAGTCTCCGCAAGAGGAGTCAAGAAGATGTTCATCCGCGTAGCGAGAGAGAGGGGACACGATGAAGGTAAGAGCTTCCGTCAAACGGATCTGCGAAAACTGCAAGTTGATCCGCAGAAAGGGAGTCCTACGAATCATCTGTTTGAACCCTCGTCACAAGCAGAGACAAGGAAAATAAATCGTCCATCTGATCGTCCATCTGGGTGCGGCTAAGATCAGCCGCCGAGTGGACATGAAGTAGTAAGATCGGGTCGTAGTATGCCAAGAATTCAGGGTGTCGACATTCCGCCGAATAAGCGCGTCCATGTGGCGTTAACTTATCTCTACGGGATCGGGAACAAGATTTCCATGGAGATCTGCGCGGCTGCCGGCATTGCGCCGGAGATCAAGTCGAGAGATCTCAGTGAAGATGAAGTGAGTCGCATCACCACGGTGATCCAGGACTCCTACGTCGTCGAGGGGCAGTTGCGTCGACAGGTTCAGCAGAACATCGCTCGACTGAAAGAGATTGCGTGTTACCGAGGAATTCGCCATCGCCGGGGTCTGCCGGTTCGTGGTCAGAATACTCGAAACAATGCGAGGACCCGTAAGGGCCCCGCACGAACCGTGGCGAAGAAGAAAAAGTAACCACCTCGAATCGGAGACAGTGAATTGGCGAAGGCAGCGAAAAAGAAAATCCGGCGGAACATTTCCCGCGGGATTGTCCACATTAAATCGACCTTCAATAACACCGTGATCTCCCTCTCGGATGCAGAGGGTAACGCTTTGATGAGTCAAAGCGGTGGAACGGTGGGGTACAAGGGGAGTCGTAAATCGACCCCCTTTGCTGCCCAGAGGGCGGCCGAAAACTGCGCAGCAGCCGCCAAGAAGATGGGGATCACCCAGGTGGACCTCAGGGTCAAGGGACCTGGAACCGGACGCGAATCAGCGATCCGAGCGATCCAGTCGAGCGGGTTAGAGATCCTCGCCATCGAGGATGTCACCCCACTTCCGCATAATGGTTGTAGACCGCGCAAGAAGCGCAGAGTCTGAGGAGAAGAAATAGCATGGCACGTATCCTCGGACCTAAATGTAGACTCTGTCGGCGAGACGGTGATCGCCTTTACCTCAAGGGGGCACGCTGTCACACGGCGAAATGCGCCATCGCCAAGCGTGGATATCCACCTGGCATGCATGGCTTCCGCCGAGGACGGCCATCTGAATACGGCATTCGCTTGCGCGAAAAGCAGAAAGCGAAGCGGATCTATGGTGTGCTGGAGAGACAGTTCAGGAAGTACTTTGCCGAGGCGAACCGCTTGCGCGGGGACACGGGTGCAAACCTTCTGATCTTGTTGGAGCGAAGACTTGACAATGCCGTGTTCCAGCTCGGTTTTGCGGAGAGTCGTAGTCAGGCTCGTCAGTTTGTTGCCCACGGTCACATTACCGTGAATGGGAGAAAACTGGATATCTCCTCACACCTGGTCAAGGTGGGGGATGTGATCTCGCCCAAGGCACACAAAAAGAGCGAGTCTCTGGCAAGAGAGAGGATTGAGGGGCAGCAAGGCCGGTCGGTACCGGAATGGCTGACTCTCGATGCCAAGGAGTTGAAGGGGACAGTGACCAGGTCTCCGGCACGCGAGGATGTAGCGATTCCGATCCAGGAGGCCTACATCGTCGAGTTCAGTTCCCGCTAGGGGAGTGATTTTTTTTAGATTCAAGAGTCCTTGTGGTGCGGGGTGATTTCCCCGCTGCCGCGAGAAGGGAGCCCAACCCATGTCGATGCGAGTTCGTTGGCGAGAATTCGAACTGCCGAACCGGGTCGAGTGCGAGCAGGAGTCGAGTTCTTCCAGTTACGGGAAGTTCATCATCGAGCCCTTCGAGAGAGGTTTTGGACATACCGTAGGAAATAGCCTGCGGAGAGTTCTCCTCTCATCGATCGAAGGTGCGGCTCTTGTGCAAGCACAGATCGAAGGTGTGGACCATGAGTTCGCGACCAAGGAGGGAGTCCTCGAGGACATCTCTCATGTGGTTCTCAATCTCAAGCAGGTTCTGGTGGAACTGCGTGGGGTCGAGGAAGCGGAGATGACGATTCGAAAGTCCGGAGCCGGAGCGATCACGGCTGGAGATATCGAACATGGCGAAGGTGTTGTGGTTCACAACCCCGACCAGATCATTGCTACCCTGACCCAGGATGTCGAATTCTCGGCGGTACTGAAGGCTCGGATCGGGCGGGGATACACGACTGCGTCAGAAAATTCTGGAGACCAGAAGGACATCGGTCTGATCTGGTTGGATTCGACCTTTTCGCCGGTTCACCGGGTTCGTTACCGGGTCGAGGCGACTCGTGTCGGACAACTGACCAACTACGACAAGTTGCTGCTGGAAATCTGGACCAACGGGACCGTCGATCCTGACAGTGTGCTGGTCGAATCTGGAAAGATCTTGCGCAAGCATCTCACTCCAGTAGTCAAGTACTTTGAACTCGGATCGGAAGTCCTCCAGCCGAGGATTCCAGACATCGAACTGCCTCAGACTGAAGACGACGAGACGAGGCAACTACTCGATATGCCACTCTCCCAGCTGGAACTTTCGGTGAGGGCGTCGAACTGCCTCGAATCGATGAACATCTCGACGCTGAGAGAACTGATTCGACTGCGGGAGGATGATCTCCTGAGAATCCGCAACTTTGGCCAGACCTCACTCGAGGAGTTGAAGGTGAAATTGGTCGATCTCAATCTCGAACTGGGTCAGATCCCCGGATAGTATCCAGGGTCCCGCTGCAGGAGTATTTCGATGCGTCATCGCGTAGCAGGAAAAAAACTGAATCGGACGAGTAGCCACCGAAAGGCGCTCGCAAAGAACTTGATGCGTGCTTTTGTCATCGAATGGCAGGGCAAAGGTCACATTGTGACCACTCGCACCAAGGCGAAATTTATCCAGCCCAAGATTGAGAAGTTGATCTCACTTTCGCGCAACAAGACGGTTCACAACATTCGAAGAGCGATGTCGATGATCGGTGACCGTGATGTGGTCCAGGTGCTCTTCGATGAGATCGGTCCCTACTACAGCAATCGTCCGGGGGGGTACACCCGAGTGTTGCGGCTGGTGAAGCCTCGTCTCGGAGACGCCACTGTTCAGGCCTATCTCGGGTATGTACGTGAGGATGACGACTACCCCGAAGGAGACCGCCGCTCTCGCAGTTCCACCGGTGAATCTACCGGTGAATCTACCGGTGAATCAGCCGTGGTAGAGGAAACTTCCGCAGAGCAGGCAGAGGCTGTGGAAGATTCCGCGGATTCCTCCGACGAGCCGGTAGCCGAAATCGCCGAGCAAGCAGCGGGTGACGGCGAGACCTCTTCAGAAGAGGCTTCCGAGGGTGACGAAGCGGAACAAACGCCCAAGTAGTCGCTTCCACGGGTTCAGCAGCACTGGTTGTCCAGGTCCAGCACTCGTTCTCCAGCACTCGTCACCTCGATCTCGCCCCTTCCCAAACAACACTCCGGTAGTACCAAGGTAGATCACAGGTAGATCACAGGGCGCACCCACACCGATGAAATGCCTTCCGAACCATAATCCTTGCCCTGGGTAGGCACCTCTTCCAGCTTATTGAGGATTCTCGCACAGGTCCGTGAGAGCAGCCGCAGGGCGCTGGTCTCCTCGCCCATGATCACTGAGCGAGTTCCCGGGGGGCATTTGATTCGCTTGAAAGGAGAGGTCCAGCGGGGATTCCATGGATCCGTAGAACTTTTCAAGGTAATTTTTCCCGTGGTGACCCGAACTATCCTGTAATTCAGATTTGAAGATCATCCCCTCATCGTCGGGCCATCCGTTGGTAGGTCGGGGAATCAGGGTCCAGTGCCGGTCTGAGTTGGAGTCAGGTTCGGACCTTCCCATTCATGACTAACATGCATGGCTGTTCAGGCATAACTATTATTCATTTATAGGAAATACGATAAGCGGACAATCACGACATTACTC
>DUAN01000036.1 GCA_012960845.1 Planctomycetota bacterium
GCAATTCGAGATGCTCCCTTGGTCACCACGACGAACTGGATCACCACCAAAATCATGAAGATGATGAAGCCCACCACCACACTGGATCCGGATACGAATTCGCCGAAGAACAGAACGACATCCCCAGCAGCACCGGTACCCTCTTCGCCGGCGCGGCTGAGCACCAGTCGAGTGGTGGCGATGTTGAGGGCCAATCGATACAGCGTGGCCAGCAGTAGCACGGAAGGGAAGGATGCGAACTCGAGCGGCTTTTTCAGGTACACGACCGTGAACAGTATCAGCACTGATAAACCGATGTTTGCCCCGAGCAGGCCATCCATCAGCTGGCCTGGCAATGGAACCAGGATTGCGATCAACATCCCTGCTAACGCCAGCACCAGCGCAAGGTCTCTATTTTTAGAGATGGAGCCTTTCCAGTCGGACGGCGCCCGTAGTGTCTTGATGTTCGGCGCGCTCATCGAGAGTCCCTTCTGGGTCCTTCTTGTAGAGACACTTCGGTGACGGGCTCCAGGGTTCGATCGGACAGGATCTTCTTGTGTGTGTCCCTACGTTTCCGACGAATCTGTGGATTCCCGAGCAGTTCTTTTCTTTCATCCTCAACTTCTCTTCGACTCATCATCAACGAACGACGATACACCCAGCGTCTGTGTGCCCAGTCCAACGTGGAAATGATCAACAACACTCCGCAACTCTGAAGTATCAAGTTCATCGCCAACAGGCCTACCGGGATCAATCCGACAAACCCCTCGGTGGTCATTGCTGCGCCGACCTCTTCAGACCGTTCCAGTATCCCCCAGATCCCTGGCACCAGTACGACACCGATCGCAACCAGTTTGAGGAGTGCCATCATGATTCTGCCGACACCTTTGAAGCCGAAGATTGTGCTGGCTCCACGGACCGGGTCGATCCTCGACAGGTCGGGAAGTACTTCGCCGAACCGGATACGAAATCCCACCTGCAACCAGGTCATGACGATTGCGGCGATCAGCATCAGCAACATCAGCGGCGAGATGATCTGGAGAATCTGCTCGATCGTTCGTTGGACCAGGCCGGAAGCGGCCTGAGTATTCAATCGCAAGGTTGCGAAGTTACCGAGACTCGTCCGTGTGATGGTGAGAAGCGCCGAGAAGATGCTACCGGAGAAGAGCAGGACGCTTCCAGCTGCCACTCCCAACACCACCGAACCGACCAGATCCTGGCTGAGTGCCGCCTGACCATTCATGCGGGCGTCTTCCAGACGCTTGCGCGTCGGAGCTTCAGTTCTCTGGTCGTGGTCATTCATCTGAAGCATCGGATCAGCTCCCCCCGATTCGGTCGAGGATCAGCTGCGATCCTTCCAGTCCGGTATTCACAACGACTCCGAAGAGGTCCGCGATGAAGGGAAGAGTCATGAATAGAGCCAGCATCCCGACTCCTGTCCGCACTGCAAATCCAACTGCAAACACATTCATCTCGGGAATCATCCGCGCCAGGATTCCTAACCCTATGGTCGTCACCAGAAGTGCGACGCTCGCAGGGAAGGCGATTTGTAAACCCAGCAACCAGGTCTGACCTCCGATTTCTCGGGTGACCTCGGTGGCCGTTTCTACCGGAATCCCGGTCAGGAGGATTTTCCCGATCGATCCTGGGGGTACCGAATCAAAGGAGCCGCAGAGGGCAAGAATCACCAGTCGATGCCCCTCCAGCGCCAGAAAAACCAGTCCAGCAAAGATCGTCATCAAGGTTGATGTCGGTGTGTTGGCCTGGCCGGTCGTCGGATCCACCACCTGTCCAAATGCCAGGCCTGAATCCTGTCCGATCAATTGACCACCGAGGTGGGCACCCCACATCAAGATCGCTGCAGTGGCACCGAGAACCCAGCCGATCGCCAGTTCTCCGCCGATGGAGACGGCTCCAGCCAGCGGCGTCGCGATCAACTGGCCCATTTCAAGGGTTCCTCCCCCGGGCGAGGAGGAGAGGGCGATGGGCGCCACACAGAGTGCAATCAACGCGGCGATGGCAGCCTTGATCCGCATCGGGATGACCGACGACGAAAAGATCGGTAGCACCATCATCGCTCCAGAGATTCTCGTGAAAACCAGCAGCCAGCAGGTCCAGGTCGCAGTGGAGTACTCGAATAGTTCGACCATCTCGGCTATCCCCCACCCAACGCTGTGGCCGAAGCCTGGATCATCTCCCGGGTGAAGTCGGTGGCCCAACCGAGTAGCAATGGCATCAGAAGGAGCATCGCCATCGCCACTGCCAGGATCTTCGGAACAAAGGTCAGGGTGGGATCCTGAAGATGGGTCAATGCCTGGATCAGGCTTACCGCGATTCCTACCACCAGCATCACCAGCAAGATCGGCAATGAAAGTTGCAAGGCAACGAGTAGTGCTTGCTGGAGAATATCCAGTGCCAGGTCAGCCCGTGTCATCCGCTTACCGTCACCATCGAGGAGAACAGCAGCTGTTCCACCACCAGTCCCCAGCCATCCACCAGAACGAAGACCAACACCTTGAAGGGGAGCGAAACGATTACGGGGGGTAACATCAACATCCCCATCGAAACCAGCATTGCTGAAACCACCAGGTCGATCACCACGAATGGGATGTAGATCATGAATCCCATCTCGAAAGCTCGGCGCAGTTCGCTGAGGACAAAGGAAGGGATGATCACCGTGGTCGGCAAGGCATCGACAAATCCTCTGCTGATGACACCATTTTCCTCGTAGAGTTCTTTCACCTTGGTAGGCGCACCCACTCGAGCCATCAACAACAGGTCTCCCTCGTCGATGGAGTGATACATGAACTCTCTCATGCGTGTATCTGCGTATTCATAGGCTTGCTGCCCGGAGGGCACCTCACCAGTCGAAGGGGATGGAGTCTGTTCGGCGTAGGGCTGGATGGCATTGGTGTAGATATCACCCCAGATCGGCCCCATCACTGCAAGAGTGAGCAGGAATGACAGTCCGATCAGCACCTGATTGGGTGGGGAATCTTGGGTTCCAATCGCCCGCCGGACGAAACCAAGCACCACGATGATTCTGGTGAAGCAGGTGGTCAGCATCAGTAATGCAGGCGCGATGGCCAGAACCGTCGTCAGCAAGATCAACTTGATGGAGACATCGACATCCGCAGGCGATCCACTCAATACTCGATCGATGATGCCAGCATCCACTCCATCTCCGGCGCTCGCCAGTGCAACGGGTGCAGTGATCAGCAAGATCACTACCGCTCCGATGACACCCAGAATCAATGAACGCCTGAAGTTGATCACTTTTTGACCTCTCCCTCGACGCTGTCGCCGAATCCCTCGAGTCGCTCCCTGAGCCACTCGATCTCATGTCTCACATCTCTCGAAGCGGTATCCACGGTTTGCGAATCTTCAGCGGTCGTGTCAAAGGTGCCCGTGTCCAAGACGGTGTCGAATGACTCTGTGTCGTCGAATGACTCTGTGTTGTCGAATGTCTCTGTGTCGTCGAATGTCTGCTTGTGGACTGTATCTGTGCCCGCCACAGTGGGGACCGATTCGCTGGGGACCGATTCGCTGGGGAGTGGAAATTTGGGTGCCAGACTCTCGCCATGGACCCGATCGATCTCCCGGATGAACTCGACGCCATAACTGAGAGCCTCAACCTCTTGAGGATCGGTGATCACACTCAGGCAATCCATCCGACCTGAAGAAGCCCCGACCACCAGCACTCGCTCTCCTACCTTGACGACAGTGATGTTCTGACGAGTTCCCATCGGCATTCGCATCAGAACTTTCATTCGAGCATCCTTCCCGGGAATCGCTCCTGGTGCGTATTTCCTGAGCAGGAAGAATCCACCGATTCCTATTCCCGCAATGACGAAAATCGCTCCGAGTGCCTGCATCGTTCTCCATAGATTCTCACTGCCTGAGGAACTCCCTGCGGAAACCAGACCGCCATTGGCAAAACGCTCGTCCGGCATCTGAGTTCCGGCTACCTCAGAAGAACTGGCGGAATTGGGAACTGGAAATTGCTGGGCATCGATCACCGACGTGGCCGCGATGACCAGGATCGCCAACAGGAGGATCGTCCGGATCCAATTGCTCTCAAATTTCCTGCTGCTTACCTGAAGTTGCATTGTGGTGATCCTTTCCGATCTCCTGATCTCATCGATCCCCTTTTCAGGAAACCTCATCAGGCCGAGTCCGACTGTATTTCTCCTGCGAACCGAGTCGTATTCTGGTCGTCGAGTTGCTTCTGTACTGTTCTGATATTTCTATCTCGTTCCATCGATTCACGGCGAGCCTTCAACTGCTCGATGATCCGGCAGCGATTCAAGGCCTGCTCGACTTCCGATCTCACTGTATCCAGGCGATCAGACATCTCCTGCGCAATGCGAGTCTGAGCATTCGCCTGTTCACGAAGACGCTCCAGGTATCTCCGATGAACCAACAACTCCTGGCCGGTGACTCCTGAGACTTCACTTCCAGTTCTTCTGTCGCTGTTTCTTAGCTGTGAAACCAATTCTCGGTACTCGCCCTCGGTCGCTTTTATCTGTTGCCGTTGGTTCTCAAGGCGTTCGATGCAACAGGCCATTTCTTGCAGATGAAGATCCGCATCCTGCTGTCGGATTCGAAGAAGTGATCCAAGTCTGAATCGATTGCTGGTCATCACGCCTCCTCTCCTTGTGGCCGCTGGGCGATCTCGAGGAGACGCTGCCGTGTCTCCTGAAACGCACTCTTCTCTTGCGGGGACTGTCGCAGCAGTTCTTCAATCATCGGCATCGCATCGAGAGCCTCGTCCGAGCGCAGATCCTGCCCCCTGACATGGGCCCCGAGTCGAACCATGTCTTCGATTTCCCTGTAGGTGGCGACCTTTTCCACCAGCCCTTGGGCAGCGGAAAGGTGTGGACCATCGACCACAGATGCCATCGATCGGCTGATGCTGGAGCAGGGATCAATCGGTGGATACCAGCCCTTGGAGGCGAGTTCTCTCGACAACCACATCTGACCATCGAGGATTCCGCGAACCGTGTCTCCGATCGGATCGTGCTGGTCATCTCCTTCGACCAGAACCGAATAGAAAGCTGTGATACTTCCCACCTTGCCAGTTCCGGCTCTCTCGAGAAGACGGGGCAGCATCGCGAACACGCTCGGGGTGTAACCTCGTGTCGTGGGTGGTTCGCCAGCGCACAGACCCACTTCTCGCTGGGCGAGGGCCACTCGTGTGATGGAGTCGAGCAGCAACAATACATCTTGATCTTGGTCCCTGAACCACTCGGCGATCGAGGTGGCCACCTTCGCAGCCCTCAATCTCATCACAGCGGCTTCGTCACTGGTGGCCACGATCACGACACTGCGAGCAAGGCCTTCAGGTCCCAGGTCCCTGTCGATGAAATCACGGACTTCTCGTCCCCGCTCACCAATCAGAGCGATGACCCGTATCGGAAGATCCGTATTCCTGGCGATCATTCCAAGCAGGGTCGATTTCCCAACACCACTGCCAGAGAAAATTCCGAGTCTCTGACCTACCCCCACCGTCAAAACGGAATCGATGGCTCTCACTCCTGTTTGAACCACTCGATCGATCTTCTTGCGTTGCAGGGCAGGAACCGGATCCGCAGTGATGTTTCGCTTCTCACCACAAGGAAGTGGACCCAGCCCATCGATGGGGACTCCCCTGGCATTGATGACTCGACCAAGGAGATGCTGCGAAACCTCGATACTCGGCTTCTCACCGTCGTGAACCACGACATCTCTGGGGGCGATCCCCTCGCTCCCCGATTCTGGAAGTAGTTGACTTCGACCATCGGAAAATCCGATCACCTCGGCCACCACTTGCTCGCCAGAGCGAGTCTGGATGGTGCATTCCGCACCGACGGGCAGGGCCAGCCCGACCGCTTCCACGATGACTCCAGAGACCCTGGCAACCGTGCCACGGACCCTGACCAGGTGATCCTGGTCCATCATCTGTAGTGCATCCATGAAACTCATCAACTCTCCTGCTTGTCCTGAATCAGAGCGAGTTCAATCAGGTCCAGTTGCGTTCCCACCGTAAGATCTACACTTGAAGAACGACTCTTGACTCGACATCCTCCCGCGCAGATGGAATCCACACCGATCACTTCGGCACCTTCGCACCCTTCGAATTTTTTCCGAAGAGCGGGGAGAAACTGAACCACGGCAGACAGATCGGAAGAATTGACCTCGATGATGATCTGGCTTCTATCTCCGATTCGCTGAACTGCCAGCTCGATGTTCTCTACCACCATCTCTGGCAACGATTCGATTTCCCGACGAATCACCTTCTCGGCGATTCCTCGAGCCAACTTCACCGTATCTCGACGAGTCTCCTCGATCGTGAAGGTCCAGCTCCTGTCGAAATCCTCGATGATTTTCGAGAGCGTTTTTTGCAACGTCCCGCAGGTTTGCTCGACCAGTTCCTGAGCCTTCGCTTCTACTTCCTGTTCAAAAATGCGACGACTTTCTGCAAGACCACTCTGCATTCCTTCTTCATGGCCTTTCTTGAAACCGTCCTCTTCTCCATTCTTGAACCCCTCCTGCTTTCTTCCTTTGATCTCCGCTTCAAGTTGCGGAGCCAAGCGACCTTTCATCTTCTTACGCGCAGACTCCTCTTGTTGCTCGAGTTCAATCGCCTTGTTCTGACCATCTTCGACCAGCTTCTGCATCAGGTCATGATAGGCCCGCTGCAGCACTTCGAGACGCAACTGCGCCTCCTCTACTGACCACAACACCGGGTCGAGACTGGCATCTGCTGAAATGAACTCAGGATCATTCATGACGATTGAACCTCTCTGCTATCCAGCTCATGTCGATGGCTCTCGATCATATTGGCCAGCTTTTCATCGCTCGATCGGATGTCATCGATCACGGACCGCTCGACGTCGTCCTGTGTCGGAATCTCGCTAACAAAGCCCTCGAGCTGCTGACCATTCACTGGCGCAGCTGTTGAATTCTGGAACAGTTCCAGCGCCGCCAGTGCGTCGATGATCGACTCCTGATCGATCTCCCTGACCTCGCGAATCATGGCTGACAGGGTGGTGAGTTCTTCGGGATTCAATGTCTCGAAAATCTGCGCCCGGAAGGAACTCTGCTCGAGAACCAGCAACGCCAAGATGTGGCGCCCAGGTACGCTGAAACCTGCATCCGAACTGACGAAGCGGATGATCTCGACCGAGGACTCGAACCCGAGATTACTGATCTCTTGAATCGCCTTCTCGGTGAAGGAAGCTTCGCACTCCTCGAATAAGGAGTTGACCGTTTCTCTTACCTTTGGCGCCGAGAAACGAGCCCCTCCGAACCCAACGATTGCTGGAGTCATCGACGACTCCACAGGTCCGTATCGGATCACCCAGTAGACGGACACGATTCCTATCAGAAGCATCCAGAGCAAAGAATTCGGGTATCCGGTCATCGATGTCGCGACGGGCCCCACCACTCCAGCAGTTGCATTGGCTGCCAGGACCCCGCCAAAGTTGCTATGAACTACCTTGGCGACAACCGCAGCCCCTCCACCAAGACGAACCTTGAGGTGAGACTTGATCCCCGCCACGATCGTTGCAGTGTCCTCACGAAGGGCCTGCGCAGCTGAAGGATCGACCGGGTTGACGCCGCCGGTTCCAGTCGAGTAATCGATGGGTGCTCCGGCGATTATCCGATTCATCGCCTCATTTCTGTCGAGCACCACAGTGACTGCAACCTGGTGAACCTCTGCTAGCTGGGGATCGACCCCGGATCGATCAGGGATCTGCTGGGAGGTCGCCCTGGAGACCACCGACTCAGCAAACTGAAAGGAGATCGGAGCGTAACTGGCCACCTGCTTCTGCAGATCATGGAGACCCGGAACCAGCGATGTTGCCTCGTCACGAGGATGGGATTGCTGTTGCGGTTCGAAAAGACTCACATCCACGAGGACCTTGAACATCTCCGGGGAGAACAAGTTGGAGAGGTACCTCGTCACATACAATTCCACATCATGCTTCTTCTGCACGATGTCTCCCGAGGGAACAGCCGAACTGGACAGGTCATACGATAGCCCCGTGGTATCGGTCATGATGATCTTGTCGAGACTGACCCCGTATACTCCAGAGACATGCGACGCGATGGTTCTTGCCATTTGCTGGCTGAGCCCATCCGCCCAGAATTCTTTATCCAGTTCAGCCTGAACACTGACCGTATTGACCTTGCTGCTCGAAGCCAGAACTGATCGACCGGTCGATTTACTGGAAGTTACGCTGACCGAATCCACCCCTTCATATCGAGCAAGATCCTGCTCCAGTTTCTCGACTTCCGATTTCTCCCAGCGCTGCTGACTCTGACGAGAGCTCTCGAACAACGAGCCGGCAAAGGGCTCGGAAGAACCTTCTTCTACTGCAGTTTCACTCAGTTCTCGCTTGACCTGGTCAAAGTCAGACTTTTGAACCTGAAGTCCTCCATCTTCTGCGAAGCGGAAATCGATGTTCCTGCTCTGGAGAGTCTCCTTGGTCTGGTAAATCTGCGTCGAGTCACCCGACGCAATGTCGACCCATTCATTCTTCCCCTGGGAGTTGAAGAAGAAGGCAAATACGAACAGAAGAACGAAGCCAAGCCCCAATCTCCCGCCCGGACCGAGTCCCTGCCAGAAGTTGCCCAGTTCGAAGGGTGAGCCGATTCTATTCGAATCGTTGGCACCCTGGTTTTCATCCTGATTCACCATGACTCCCTCTTTCCGGTACTGACCCTCAGGTCAGACCACAACCTATTTGTTCCACCCGCAGGCGACTGCGGGGCTGAACTTGCGATCGGAAACTGCCTGTCGCGCCAGTTCCTCTCCCTCTGATTCAGTTCGATTTCGTGGAATGGAGGGGATCCTGGTAGCGTCCGCAGTCGACTCAACGCACCGACCGACGCTGGTGTCCCCCGAAATCTGGCGAGATGGGAAAAGAGTGTCGAAAGAGATCGGTTCAAATCGACGAATGGATCTCAATGTCTCTCCCTTCCTTTTCGATCGCCTGCGGTGGTCACAACCACAGTGTGCGACCCCTTACCCAATGCAGGGTTCATGCCAGAACCACCGGATCCCCACCGATGGCCCGAAGAACCCCACTTCTCGTGTCGATGCCGCTGGCTCTTCCGCCAAAATCAAGCACCCACTGCAACCCGATGACGCATCCGCGATCGAATGCGAACAGAGAGGTGGCCCACAACCGACGGAAGCCTGACACATACTTTATAAAGTGTAAAGTGCAAAAACGCCCCAGTGTTCCGGTAATCTCATGGGCCCGGATCCGTCGCCGAGGGTGCTATTTCCCAGCGGAATCGAGCGGGTATGCTGGAATCCGAAATCGACACCTTCTTGTGGACGGAACCCAGTGACTACTCTTCTCCTGGTCGTATCCCTGACCCTCTCCATCTCGTTTCTGTGCTCTCTGCTGGAGGCCACCCTCCTCTCCGTTTCACTGCCGAGTCTGGAGGAACGGCGAGATCAGAGCCGTGGAATCCGCTGGCTGCTGGAATTGAAGAGAGATCGGCTGAACGAGGCGATCAGTGCCGTCCTGATCCTCAATACCATCTCCAACACGATGGGAGCCTCGTTCGCCGGTTACCTGGTTCACCAGGAATATCCCGCCTGGGTGGCCCTCTTCACGGCGCTCTTCACCTTCCTCGTCTTGACCGGTTCAGAGATCATTCCGAAGACTCTCGGGGCGGTTCACTGCCGTAAGTTGTCCGGATTTGTCGGCATCATGCTCAAACTGCTCACCTACCTGATGAAGCCCATCCTGGTGCTGACCGGATTCCTGACGCGGATCGTCGGTCAGAGCAAGGCGGAGCACGTCTCCCGCGGCGAGGTCGAGGCGATGATCGACATGGCCAGGACCGATGGAACCCTCGCTCACCATGAGGAGATGCTCTACGGAAATATCCTGCGACTCGATGAGATTCTGGTCGGCGACATGATGACTCCGCGCACCGTGGTCTGGGACATGTCGCAAGCAGCCACCATCGGTGAGCTTCTGGCAGAAAATAAGCGCAGTCAGTTGCCGAGTCGGATCCCGATTCACGCCAAGACTCGCGACGAGGTGACCGGCTATGTCTTGCTCCGTGAGATTCTCACCGCCCGCATCGGTGGGTTGGAGGAGTCCACGCCACTCTCCCACTTCAGGAGGGACATCCGCTTCGTTCCCGAGGTGGCGACCTTGCGTCAGGCGCTGAGCGACCTGACCAGTGGCCATGATCCCATCGCCATGGTCGCCGATGAACACGGTGGAACCTGTGGCCTTCTCACCACCGAGGATCTGTTCGAGACGATTCTCGGTATCGAGGTGGTCGACGAACACGATCGAGTGGAAGATCTCAGGGATCTGGCCCAGGGACTTCGCGAAAAGCGGCTCGCCAGACTGAAGGGGGCACGGGCATTTCACACCTCGTCTGATGATGGTGACCCGAACCAAGGAAACGAGTAACCTGAAGCGGCCTGTAGCAATCTCGCAACATGGGTGGGGTGGCAGAGTGGTCTAATGCACCGGTTTTGAAAACCGGCAGGGTGTAACAGCCCTCGTGGGTTCGAATCCCACCCCCACCGCCAATGCGCGTTCCTCATGGCGGAAGGAAATGTCGATGAAACTCCTCAATGTCCTCGTCATCATGATTATTGCTCTGGTCATCTCATTCTTGTGGGCCGGCTCCAAGCACCAGCAACAGATCGACAACATCGAAAAGCAGCAGGCAAATTTCCAATTAGAGGACGAGCGACTCTCTGGCGAAGTGAACCGGATCGATGAAGAAGTCATCATCATCAAGACCGATCTTGCGGGAGTGCGGACCGGGGTAGAGAAGTTAGATGAACGGATCACCAGCACCACCAGCGAGTGGACCGGAAAACTCGATGCTCACTCGATCCGCTTCGATGCTCTCCAGTCAAAGCTGGAAGAGCTGGACAGTGCATTTTCCGGGTTCGATGAAATCGCCAGCGCCGAACTGGAACAGATCAAGTCAGCACTCTCTGACGAACTGGAACAGATCAAGTCAACACTCTCCGTCGAACTGGAAGAAATCAAGTCAACACTCTCTGCCGAACTGGAAGAAATCAAGTCAACACTCTCTGCCGAACTTCAAAAGAGCCAACAAGCGCTGGATTCCGCCCACCAGAATCAACTGGAACTGGTTCGACGGCAGCAGGAGACGGAACAAAAACTCCAAGATGTAACCACCCAGATGCAGGAGATTCTGCTGCGTCTGATCGAGCAAGATGGCACACCACCCGATCCCAGATGACTGCTCCTCTTCCTTCACGATTGGTATCCCCGGCCCCTTCACAGCCCTATACTCGGGCACTCACTTACCCTTCCCGGAGGCCCTGAAAAGATGTCTTTCGATCCAGCCAAGATCAGCAAGGAACAGGTCAGAGATCAGTTTCTCGCTCACCTACGGGAGAGGATTCTGGTGCTGGATGGAGCCACTGGCACCGCACTCCAGGATCTTGACCTCACGGCAGCGGATTTTGGTGGTGAGGATCTCCTCGGCTGTAACGAAAACCTGGTCCTCACTCGTCCGGAAGTGATCGCCTCGGTTCATCGGCGATACCTGGAGGCGGGAGCCGATTGCATCGAAACCAACACCTTCGGAGCCACCCCCTTGGTCCTCGACGAGTACCAGCTCGGAGAAAAAACCGAGGAAATCAACATCCTTGGCAGTCAGATCGCTCGTGCTGAAGCGCAACGATTTGCCACCCCGGAGAAACCTCGTTGGGTCATCGGCTCGATGGGCCCGACCACCAAGACCCTTTCCGTTACCGGCGGGATCACCTTCGATGAGTTAAAGGAACATTTCCGCGTTCAGGCTCGAGGATTATTGAGAGGCGGTTGTGATGTATTGCTACTGGAAACAGTGCAAGACACTCTCAACCTGAAAGCCGCTCAGTTCGGAATCGCAGACGCATCGAACGATGTCGGGTTCTCCAGACCGGTGGCGATCTCCTGCACCATCGAGCCGATGGGTACGATGCTGGCAGGCCAGGCGATCGATGCCTTTTATGCCAGCGTCGAGCACTTCGAGCCGCTCTTCATCGGAATGAACTGTGCCACCGGTCCTCGCTTCATGACCGACCACCTGAGAACTCTCGCAGGGATCTCCGCATTCCCGGTGTCGGTTTACCCCAATGCCGGACTTCCTGATTCGGACGGGCTGTACGAGGAAACTCCAGAGATCCTGGCCGACCATGTCCAGCCGTTCCTCGATCAGGGTTGGATCAACATTCTCGGCGGATGTTGCGGAACCACTCCAGACCACATCCGCTCGATGGCGCAACGCGCCTCCGCAGCCACACCCCACCGCTGGGAGACCACTTCCCAGGCGATGATTTCCGGCATTGAACTGGTCGAGGTCAATGAAGACACCACTCCGCTGGTGGTTGGAGAAAGAACCAATGTCATCGGCAGCCGACGATTCAAGAAGATGATCGGTCGAGAAGAATTCGAGAAAGCAGCGGAAATCGGGAGACGTCAGGACAAGGGGGGCGCACACATCATCGATGTTTGCATGGCGGATCCTGACAGAGAAGAACTAGATGACATGATGCAGTTCTTACCGATGCTGAATCGGATGACCAAGGCTCCTCTGATGATCGACTCCACCGATGCCGATGTCATCGAAGCATCTCTCAAATTGTGCCAGGGGAAATCGATCATCAACTCGATCAACCTGGAAGACGGAGAAGACCGCTTCGAAGCAGTGGTCCCGCTGGCAAAAAGTTATGGGACGGCGCTCGTGGTCGGCTGCATCGATGAGGACCCTGAAGATGGAATGGCCGTCACCGTCGCAAGGAAACTGGAGATCGCCGAGCGATCTCACGATTTATTGACCAAGAAGTACGGAATTCCTGAGTCCAACATCGTCTTTGACCCCCTGGTTTTTCCAGTGGGCACGGGTGATGCGAAGTACACATCATCGGCGAGTTCTACCATCGACGGCGTCCGGGCAATCCAGGAGCGCTTCCCGAAGTGCAGTACCGTGCTTGGCATCAGTAATGTTTCCTTCGGATTACCACCTGCGGGTCGTGAAGTCCTGAACTCCGTGTTCTTGTATCATTGCGTTCAAGCCGGCCTATCGATGGCGATTGTCAATTCGGAACGAATGGATCGCTACGCCAGTATCCCTGAGGAGGAGCGCACTCTGTGCGAAAACCTCATCTGGCAACGCTCCGCCGATCCCATCGCAGAGTTCACGGAGCACTTTCGCGGCCGAAAGGTCGCCACCGAGGGGCAGTCGCCTCTCCTCGACCTACCGATTCCAGAACGCCTCGCACGAAATATCATCGAAGGAACCAAGGAAGGTCTCGATGACGCACTCCGAGTCGCACTGGAGATGTACGATACTCCGCTGGCCATCATCAACGGCCCCTTGATGAACGGAATGGCAGAAGTTGGCCGGCTCTTCAACAACAATGAACTGATCGTTGCTGAGGTCTTGCAGAGTGCTGAATCGATGAAGGCTGCCGTCGCATTCCTCGAACCACACATGGAATCATCGGAATCCATCTCCAGGGGAAAAGTGATGCTGGCGACCGTCAAGGGTGACGTTCATGACATCGGAAAGAACCTGGTGCAGATCATCCTCTCCAACAATGGCTACGATGTCATCGACCTGGGAATCAAGGTTCCTCCGGCTCAACTCATCGATGCCGTTCAGGAACATCAACCTGACATCATCGGGCTCTCTGGATTACTGGTCAAATCTGCTCATCAAATGGTAGTCACCGCAGAAGATCTGCAATCCTCCGGAATCGATTTGCCCATTCTGGTCGGAGGAGCTGCACTTTCCGAGAAGTTCACCGCGCTGAAGATACAGAAGAAGATCGACTCCCCCGTGATCTACGCTCGGGATGCCATGGATGGATTACGAATTGTCAGCGAGATCATCAATGAGAGCAAACGAGATGCATTTTTCGCCGAGGTCAAACGAAGCCAGAATCGTATTCTCAGCGGAGGATCTCCCGCGACGAGCACAGCAGTAGCCCAGATCACTCTCCCCGATCGATCCCCTGCGATCTCCATCCTGGAAGAAATCCCTGCGATCCCTGACCATGAACTACACATCCGATCGCAGATCGATCCACGTGAGATTTTCCCGTTGATCAATCCTCAGATGCTTTACGGCAGACATATGGGTTTGCGGGGCAACTTCACCAAGAAGATCGAAGCCGGAGACGACAAGGCCCAGAGTCTTCAGCGATTGATGGAAGAGTTGCTGGAAGAGACGATTCAACGGGAACTCCTGATGCCCAAGGCGATGTGGAAGTGTTTCCCTGCGAGTGCCACGGCCACGGATATCACCATTCACGATCCGATCTCACTGGAGCCGGTCGAGAAGATCACTTTCCCTCGCCAGGTCAAAGTTCCTCATCAATCGATCTGTGATTACATCTTGCCGCTCGCCGATGATGGAACTCCGCAAGATCATCTCACGATGCTTGTGACCACTGCAGGTTCAAAGGTACGGGAACAATCCCGTGCATGGATGAACTCCGGTGAGTACTTGAAGTCTCACGCTGTGCAGGCTCTTGCCGTTGAAATGGCCGAAGGCCTCGCAGAATTTGTTCACCGAGAGATCCGATCCGGCTGGGGCTTCGCTGATCCCGCTGGAATTACAAATCTCGATCTGTACAGGGCACGCTACCGTGGAAAACGCTTCTCCTTCGGGTATCCGGCCTGTCCCGACCTCTCCTGCCAGGAAGTGATCTGGAGATTGCTCCAACCTCAGGAGCACCTGGGTGTGGAGTTGACAGAGGGATTCATGATGGATCCTGAAGCAAGTGTCTCTGCACTCGCCTTCCATCACCCGGACGCCAGATACTTCGGCGTCGGGAGCAGAGAAGAAGCCTAGCCGCTCGATTGATTCAGTTCAGCCGATTCAGTCCTGCCGATTCAGTCCCATGCCGGCCGCTTGCAATGATCTGCCAGATTTTCGATCTCTCGCTTCAGTTTTGCCACGAATTCCGTCCGATCTCCGCTCCATGTCATCGGCTGCCCCACCACCGCATCGACGAAGAAGGGCACAAAGATAGCTTCCCCGCGCGGCAGTGCTTTTCCACACCCATGCAAGAAGAGTGGATAAACCGGGACCTCTGGATGTCGCTGTGCGAGGTGAGCCACTCCCGTCTTGAACTCATCCATCATTTCGGCCTCTCCCCGGCTGCCTTCAGGAAAAATGATGAGAATGTCGCCCGCTTCAAGCGCCTCACTACAAGCGGATAGAGGATCTCCCTCGCTGTGGCGCACCTTTCGGTGCACCGGAATGATCCCGATGATCTTCAGTGAGAACCAAGCGATCCACTTGTTCCTGAGGAAGTAGTCCGCTGCTGCCACAGGACGAACCTTGTTCATCATCTGCAGGGGAAAGAGGGACTGCAAGATGAAGGAATCGAGATGGCTGTTGTGATTGGCAGCAATGATGGCTGGACCGCGATCGGGAATCCTCTCCCGGAACCGAACATTGAGACCGATCAAGATCAACACCAGTGGCCGGAAAAACAAGCACTGGAACATCACCTTCAGCAGTGAACTCATCATCTTAATAGTACAGCCAGAAACTGAAGTGGAAGAAGATCGGTGCAGTGTAGATGAGACTGTCGACACGATCGAGGATTCCGCCATGCCCCGGCAAAGTGCCGCCTGTGTCCTTGATGTTGAGGTCTCGCTTGATGGCCGACATCACCACATCCCCGATGAAGCCCGCCGTACCGACCAACCCCCCCGCGATCAGTGCTTGTTGGGTGGTGAATGGTGAAAGGTACGGGCCAATCCAATAGGACAGTGCCACCGTGGTCGCCAATCCTCCGATGAAACCCTCCCAGGTCTTGTTGGGACTGACCTTGGGAATGATCTTGGTCCGACCAAAAGTCTTTCCCCAGAAATACTGCGCGATGTCATTTCCTTCGGTGAGGATCAAGAGCATCACCGTCAGACCCGGCCCACCCGCAACACCCACATGCTCCACATCCAGGGTTCCGAGATAGGCGATGTGGCCGATGCAAAACACACATGTCATCAGGCCCCACTGGGTGGAACTCGCAGCCCTCAAGAATCCTTCGTTGGCTCCGATGAACACCATTCTCATCGGCAAGAGCAGGAACAGATAGACTGGAATGAAGATGATAAACATGTCGTACCATCGATCATGAATCCAGTAGTACTGAACGGGTATCGCAAGATATGCCCAGAAGAGTACGCGCCGATCTGCACGGCGCGTGGGTATCATCGAATAGAACTCCTTGAGTCCCAGAAAGCTGACCAGAGCGAAGAACATGATGGAGTATGGCTCTTGAAGAACCAGCGCCACCGTCACCATGGAGACGATGATCCACCACGAGAATATTCTTGGAGAAAGGTCCCCAAGGTCCTTATCAGGCTTCAGCCAACCGATCAGCTTCACGATGAAGGTGGATAGGATCAGCACCGAGAAGATGGCCCCGAGGGAGTACTCGACCGCTGATGAGAGATTACTGAACCAGTTCACTGGCACTCCTGAAGCGCTTTTCTCGACCGATTCCAGATGGTCAGTACACCCAATCCGATCAGCACCCCAAGAATCATATCGAGCCAGTGGGAAATATCGTACCCAAGCCCGATGATCCCGCAGAGGAGGCCCACCACTAGCGCTCGATCACTTTTCCCCATCGGCCCATCGTATCGTCGGCTCGCCCCGATCTGGACTGCAATGACTCCAGCCATCTCTGCAATGATTCCGACGATCACCATTGCCACGACCAGTACAGCGTTGAATCCTGCGACGTAGGCCAGGGGCAGATAGAGAGCAGCATCCGAGATGACGTCTCCCAGTTCATTGAGCACTGCTCCGAGACTCGACTTCATGTCGTGCTCTCTGGCCAGCATTCCATCGATGGCGTTGAGAGCCATCCTGAGCAGCAGGACCACCGGGATTGCCAGCAGCAGGCAAGGGCTCGAGGCCGAGTCTGAATTCTCTGCCGAAAGAAATGGTAAGGGGTGATGATCATCGAGAATCCAGATTCCCGTGGCGATCGACAGCAACATCGCTGCAACGGTGACCTGATTGGCGGTCACTCCGATGCGAGCCAACATCTTCACAATCGGTCTGAGCAGATTTTGAAATACCGGTTTGATGTCATAGACGCTGACCAAAGAGCCTCCAGATCGATCGAAGCAGTGCTTCCTTGCGTGGGAGTCTACTCACCCAGGGAAATCTGATCACTTGAATTCAACGCTTTCTCAGGACCACATTCACCTCGAAGGTGTCACCCGTTCGTTCGATCACCAGCAACACGGTATCTCCCGCTTCCAACTGTTTCAGAAGGTTCGAGTAGCCCCGGAGGTCATCGATGACGGTACCGTCCAGCGAGAGGAGTCGATCTCCCTCTCGCAGTCCCGCCGCCTGAGCAGGAGAATCTTTCACCACTCCTTCAATCCTGACACCCGGACCGGTGTCAGCGAAATCTGGAATCGTGCCCAGAAAAACCCTTCTCCCGGCGGTAGGAGTTGTGATTTTGGTTCCCGCCGCCCCAACCAGGGTCGAGGTCAGCGGCTCGGTACGATCCGATAGATACAACAGCGCTTCCCGCAACCATGTCGCGACCTCAACCATTCCAGCAGTGTCGACCTTGTCGGCAGTATCTCCTGGACGGTGGTAGTCATCGTGTGGACCCGTGGTCAGTTGAATCCCCGGTACACCTAACTCGTGGAAAGGCACCTGATCCGACCCACCGGGATCATCCTTGACCGCCGTGGCTGCAACACCGGTGGTGAAGCCGATCCCGCGGGCGATGTGAATCCATTCGGTCGCGGTGCCGGTTCCCAGTGCCAACAACCTCCCCTGCGAGAGGCGTCCGACGGCATCGATGCTGATCACCGAGATCGCATCCTTGGCTGGCCACTGCTCCATCGATTCGATGTACCGACGAGCCCCTCGCAAAGCCCACTCCTCGGCACTGGTGGCGACGAAGATGACGGTCCGTGCTGGACGATGGGTTCCGGCCATCATCCTGGCGGTCTCGAGCATCACTGCCACACCGGAGGCGTTGTCGTCCGCTCCCGGGTGAATCTTGCCTTCATTTCCTGCCCTGACGTCGGGCCACCCGCGACCGAGGTGATCGACGTGAGCGAGGACCACGACAGATTGCCCCGACAGCGCTGGATCGTTGCCGGGAATGACTCCGATGACATTTCGAAGCCTCACACCCTTCTTCAACCGATCGTCGAGTTCATCTTCGCTCCAGCAATCGAAGAAACTTCCGTCCGGTGCCCCCGGCTGCAGCCCGATCTCGGAAAATCGATCCGCCACCCACTGGGTCGACTGATGCAGTCCTTCTGAACCATTTCCACGCCCCTCCCGTTGTGGATCGGCAAGCCAACCGACATCCGAGATCATTCGATCCGCATCGAGGACCGGACCCGGTCGAGCGAGAGGCTCTCTCGCATCTTCCGGCGCGGCGACCGAAATCCCCGCGGCTGTCCAGGAGAGTGGGGAAGTGCCAGTCGCCCATTCACCCTTGGCCACGTTGGTCGGTTCATCGCCTTCAAACAGCAGATAGGAATACTTGCCATAGTGCGGCAGTTTTCGCGCCAGACCCGGAATCGCCGCCTCGCGATAGCAACGGACCAACCCAATCGTCAGATTTTCATCGTCGGGATGTCGTTCCACCTGAACTCCGCAGTGATCGAATTGATCCAACCTTGGCTCTACGTACGGCGGCTTCATCGTCGGCAGTTTCCAGGACGAATAAGCGAGTTCGAACTTCCTACTCTTCGATCCCTTCTGGAGGATCGCCTTCCGCAAGGTCCCATTCGCAATACCCATCGTCGGCTCGCCGAGGATCCAGACCGACCTATCCTGCGGGATTTCTTCCAGTTCGGTGTCGAGGACGATGCGAACATCTCCATCGGTAGCCCACGATTCGGCCAGCGCTCGCCATGCATCGAGTCTCGGACTCAGAGAAGGCAAGATGATCAATTGGGAAGAGGCACCGAAGATGTCTCCGATGGTCGGTGGGGTTTCCGAACGATCGAGCCTTCGAAACACATCGAAGAAGGGATCGACCCTCACCGCGGCCAGTGAACCCTCGACCTCAAAAGATATCTGTCGAGAAATCACTCCATCGTCTCCGGGAGTGAACTCCAAAATTTCCTGCAACCACAAGGAGGAAGTCGTCAGTTGGTAATGAACCGGAACCCGAATCCGATACGGGTTCTGCTCCTGAACCTGCTCGATAACGATGCGCGACGATTCCTCGCCCGCTTCCACGCTCAGCCGAAACTCCGGTGCTCCAGTCCTTTCGGTCCAGGATTTCATCCAGTCCACGAGATCAGTCCCGGCGACCTCTCCGATCGATTCGGCAATGTCCTTGAAGGCAGCACTCCGAAAAGAAAAGGACGAGTAGAACTCCTGAAGACCTCTCTTGAACGCTTGCTCGCCAACCTTCAAGCGGATCATATGCCACAACATCAGGCACTTGCCGTAGCCCACCGCTTCGGAAGCCCCGGAATGGCGACTACGGAAATCTCGTAAGGGAAAATCGAGTCCCTCCTGTACATAGGATCCGAACTTCTTCAAGACATCGCGGCGGTACTCTGCTCCACGTCCCTCACCTTCCTTCATCAAATGGTCGGCGAGATATGCAGTGAGCCCTTCGCACCAGTTGCCGCTCGGATAATCGACATACACCGAGTTCCCCCACCAGTTATGTAGCACCTCGTGCGGATAGGATGATCTGATGATGAAGGGCAGCCGGATCACTTGCGGACCGAGCAACGTGAAAGACGGCATGCCGTAACCGCTCTCCCAGAAGTTTTCGACCAGAGCGAACTTTGAATACGGATAGGGACCGATCAATTTCGAGTACATCTCGACATACTGGAGAGTCGCTTCCAGATACTTCGCAGCAAGGTTGGGCTCATCATCTCGCAAATACACCTGAGCCTCGACCTGAGCGGTCACTTTGCGATACTCGTGAAAACGGGCAGCGATGAGAAAAATTTCTTCCTGGGGTTTACCCTTCTCACTTCTCCAGTGAACGATGCTCCGATCCGCTTCACTCGACACG
The DNA here is from genome assembly GCA_012960845.1 of Planctomycetota bacterium. Taxonomy (GTDB): domain Bacteria; phylum Planctomycetota; class UBA8108; order UBA1146; family UBA1146; genus QNYK01. The sequence continues at coordinate 20,021 of DUAN01000036.1, forward strand.
ACTTCTCTCGTGCCCTGGCTCACAGCTGTCCAGCCAGCCGGAAGATCGACTCTCAGCGAGAAAGTAAACCTGGTCTCTTCCTGAAGGGGTAACCACGATGTCGCTCCCCCCAGAAACACACCCTTCTCTTCGATGGTTCCAGGAGTCGCTGAAAAAGATCTTCCCGCTCCTGAGCCGACCTGTGTCAGTTGTTCCTGGATGACCCCTGATGCACTGAGGATCACAGGGGAAGACTCCTGGTCCTTGAACTCGACTCTCCACCATCGACGTGACACCGGCCGCTGGGGGTCGAGTGTCGCTCCAGATCCAACCACTGATGCATCCCGGATCTGAGTCAAGGATCCGGCCGATTCGAGTTGAGGGGTTAAACCAGAATGGAGAGGGAAATCATAATGCTGCTGCAACGATTCGACCGTCGACAAGGTGGCACGCCAGGAGATCGCACCTGTTGAGGGCTGGAGAATGACCTCAGCGTCCAGATGAGGCGGATACCCGGACGAATTCTCGGTAGGAGCGACAGACAGCAAACTGCTCAATATCAGGGTGAGGTACATTCACTCCTCTTTCTCGGGTTGGTAGAGGATCTTATCTGCTGAACTCGGTTCGGTCCATGTTGACTCTGGTGGCTGGAAACCTTCTCATCCAGGGTACCTTCAGCGGCCCCAGCAGCCTGTACAGGAGAGCCTCAGATGAACAAGGTGGATCAGTTATTCCTGAAATCGGCGCTCAAGAATGGGCTGCTCGACGAGGCTGGGGTGAAGGCGATCGCAGCGGAGATCCAGAATGACAATGGAGATGCCAGTAGACACGCGGTAGCTCTCGATCTGCTGACTCAGGATCAATCCAACCGACTCATCTCCGGTATCGAGGCCAAGCTTCCCCCCGAGGGAATACCTGGATTCGAAATCCTCGACCCCATCGGCAGAGGTGCAACCAGTACCGTGTGGAAAGCAAAGCAGGAATCTCTGGGCAAGGTCGTGGCGCTGAAGGTGTTCTCCTCGACAGTGACCAATACTACTAGACCCGAAGATTTGATCACAGAAGCGCGGAATGCTGCGCGCTTGAACCACCCTCACATCGTTCATGCCATCGATGCGGGGATCACAGATGGGAAGTGCTGGTTCGCCATGGAACTGGTGGAGGGGGAAACTCTTCAGCAGAAGCTGGTCAGAAGGGGATCGCTTTCAGAAAGAGAGCTGGGAGAACTGGCCCTGTGCATCACGCAAGGTCTGTCCCACGCTCATTCTGCAGGCCTGCTCCATCGCGATCTCAAGCCGGCTAACATCCTGATCTCCGAGGAAGGCGTTCCCAAGATCACCGACCTCGGTCTGGCCCTTGCCGAAGAAGAAGCCGGTGCACTGAACAGTTCTGATCGGCGTAAGGGAACGCCACTCTACATCTCGCCAGAACAGGCTCTGGGTCAAGATATCGACGCCAGGAGCGATCTCTACTCGCTCGGAGCAACCCTCTACCACTGCATGACCGGTAGGCCGCCCTTTCAGGGGAATAGCAATCGAGAGATTCTTCAGAAGCATGTGCAGGAACAGATCATGCCAGTTGCCACCCTGACCGGAGTCGATTCTCCACTTGATGAGGTGGTGGAGAAACTGCTCGCAAAGGCTCCGCAGCAACGCTATCAGGATGCAGAGGAATTGCTCACCGCTCTCCATCTCGCCAGCGGATCATCGAAGGAGCAGAACTCGATCAGTTCTCCCAGGGCCCGGAAACGACCCGCACGCGGTTCTAGATCCTCCGGTACATCCCGCCAGCGGAAAGGATCGGGGAGCTCCCAAGTTTCGACCCACAGCAAGAACACTCTGATGACCAAGATCGGAATCGGCGTTGGAGTGGCCATATCCGTTTTTATGATGCTCTCTGCCGCGTCCAAGATGAACCAGGGCACCCCTCAGTTTGATGAACGGTTGGATCAACATCGAAACAAAATCGCAGCACTGAAGATCGTGGAGCGAATGGCAACGGCCAAGATCGATTTCGACAGATCCGAGGCTCTCGCTGAATCTCATCTGAGATCTATCTTGTCACAAGACCAAGATTTGCAGGTTCGAGCACTCAAACTCGCACTCCCAACTCATGGAGGGACGCGAGCTTCGGCCAAGATGAGCATTGCTCTGGATAATATCAGGGTATCGATAGTGCAAACGAGGCAAGCGGATGGTCGAACGGTCATGGCTGAAGCCAAACTACTGGCCAGCGATGGTAAGTTGTGGGCCGCCATCACTCGCCTCGATGATCGCCCTTCTTCTGCGCGAAAAGACGAGGATCTCAATCGTGACATCGAGATCTTGCTCTCGAACTGGGAGGAGGAAATCGACTCCAGATTCGAAGCAGACCGTCAGAAGGTCACCTTTCACAGGGATCGCCGAGAGTTTGTCGAAGCGCTGGCACTGATCGATGAGATCGAACTCTACGCAGATCCAGATAACACCAGCAGTGCCGTCAAGTGGCGAGACGAAATCGTCATGGCTCGAAGTAAACTGGCGAAGGAAGAGTCGAAGAAGAGACTGGTCGAGGAAAACAGACTGTACCTGGCCCTCTGGACCGAATATCGGGAGAAATCTCTCCAGCGAGACATCAAGGGAATGGTCAGCATTGCAGTTTCCCTCGATGCCGAGTTGATGGTGGACGATGTGAAGACGCTGATCGAAACCGACCTGCTCGCCTTCGGCTTACTCGATCAATTCATCAAGAGCGCACTTCAGGAACTGAGGGAAATGGGGCAGGACGGCAAGGAAGTGACCCTCGAACGGGTCCCACTGGAAGGCCGCAACAGGAGTCGCAAGGACCGAGGAGTCGTCGATCGAATAGACAGCGAGAGTGTCTGGCTTCGACTATCTTCCGAGAACGCCGTGATGCCGATGAAGATCAGCGAACTCACCGACTCGTTCCTGTTTGGCCTGGTTTCCCAGCGGCACGGGAATTCAAGCGTGGAATACCGCATTCCTCTGGGACTGCTCAGCATGTACCGAGGTCTCAATGACATCGCACAGGACAACTTCCGCATCGCCGAGGAAAAGGGCACCAGACCAGACACCTGGTTACAGCATCTGCAGTGGGCCAAGAATAACGTGTCCGGTTACTGATCACTCCTCGATCAAGGCTGAGACCCTTATCCAGTCGGCCAGATCGTCCACATCCTCGAGAACCAAGGGGTTCTCAGTGACGACATGATCGACCATCAGATCTGGAAGAGCGAACAGAGCCCTGAGGTGCTGCGGGCCATCGGCTTGCAGAAGAGTTTCGATCTTGTCCCTGGTCACGATCACAGGGTGACCTCGACGCATCGCATGAGAGATGATCCAGGCATCGAAACGGGGAGGGCTTTGACGGGCGACCCTGGTCAGTTGTTCGACATCCGATTTCCTGACACCGATGACATCTACCGGATGAATCAGCATTGCATCCCACTGACCTGCCACAGCGACTGCAGTCCTGATACTGCTGACCGGCCCATCACTGGGATCATGATTGATCACCAGTGGAGTTCCAATCCGATGCGCCTCTTCCTGCACTGCCGCACAATGAGTGCCTCCAGCCACCACCATCACCTCATCGCACCCACCACCGCGCAGGGTCTGATGTAGCCGATCGAGAATCGATCGGCCGTGAATATTGAGCAATGCCTTCGGTGAACCAAACCGACTCGACTCTCCTGCTGCGATGATGACGCCTCGAATCTTCACCCGGTGTGCTCCTCTACATCCGATTCCGAGAAGAACGCTTCCAGTCCGGTACGGACTTCATCCCATGTGCCAACGATGCGTCGGCAATCGGGTAAACTCGCCAGAAACCGTTTTCCGTAGGGCTTGTTGACGATCCGTGCATCTCCGATGACCACGACACCCCGGTCATCGAGGGTTCGAATCAAACGGCCGAATCCTTGACGCAACCCCAACACCGCCCGGGGCAATGCGAGATGAGCAAATGGGCTCTTCCCTCTCGCTTCCAGTTCCTCCGCCCTACCTTGTTCGAGCGGGTGATTGGGAATTCTAAATGGCAACCTGGCGATGATCACACAAGACAATGCCGCTCCAGGAACATCGATTCCTTCCCAGTACGACTGATTACCGAATAGCACTGCATGACCGGAGTCGACGAACCGCCTCAGCAATTCGCTGCGGGGGGCTTCACCCTGAACCAGAAGCGGCATGCCAAGCGCCTGCAAACCAGAACGAACCATCTCTGCCGTTCGCCGAAGCGCCTGATGAGACGTGAACAGGACGAAGGTTCGGCCGTCTGCAGCACGAGCAGTGTCGAGCACCATCTCTGCAATCTTCTGGTCATATCCAGAACGACCCGGGTCTGGAATGTCTTCTGGCAATCCAAGCAAGACCTGACGCTTCCAGTCAAATGGAGATGAGAAGTCCTCGCGCTTGATCCGCTCACGCTCGACATGATCCCAACCAAGTCTGTCACTGAGAAAGTTCCACGATTCCCCGACTCTCAACGTGGCACTGGTCTGGATCACTGTAGAAACCGGGCCGTATAGGTGCTCGGCGAGGAGTTCATCGACGCGTAAAGGGGCTGCACGAAGGACCAGTTGCTTGACAGGTTTCGATGCCATCTCGATCCATGGCTGGATTCCACCTGCGGCTCCCAGAACGAAATCAATCGATGAGATCTGCTCGACCACAGAACGACATGCCGAACGCATCTCCACCAGGCCTGCCTGAAATTCTAGTTCCGGTTCGAAGGTCTCCTCTTCAAGAACCTCGAAGCAATGTTGCAACTCACCTCTCAACCCATCGAGGCTCTCCCTCACGTCCGCCAGTGGAGGGGAAACCACGGTCATCGGAAGCAGACCTTCACGATCGCCGATTCGCGCCATCAACGACCCGTTTTGCCCCGCAGAGTCTCCCACCAGGTGAGATGCAGAGAGGACCCTGACTTCCAGGCGATCGAGTGCCGCCTCGATCTCTTGCCGGGCAACGCGCACTCGCGGAAGAACAGTCATCGACAGCAACTCGTGGGCGTGCCCCTGGTGGTGGCGGGCGAGGTGACTGCGTAGCCACGGTAGGCGTCCACTCTCCTTGCGGCTCCTCTTGCCACGACTGGCCACCAATCGGCCCAGTACCTGAAGAACTCCTCGGCGGGACACTTCTGCTCCCAGGTGGTGACAGGCGACCTCTTCCAGGTGATGACCTTCATCAAAAATGACCTTCTGATAGCCAGGGAGCACCAGGTCACTATCGAAGTCACCGGTTGATCTCCGCAGTTTGAGATCGGCAAAGAGCAAGTGGTGATTGACCACCACGATATGTGCACCGAAGGACTTTCGCCTTGCCTCGTAATAGAAGCACTCACGGTAATGCGGGCATCGCGCCTTCAAGGATTGATCGGAAGTGGACTGGAAATCGGACCAGATCTCAGCAGGAACCTCGCCTAGCATCTCCTGGCGAGTGCCATGCTTTGCCTCCCCGAGACGGTCGATCACATCCGCTACCCAGCTAGCTCGCTCTTCATCATCGGAGAAGATCTCGGGTTCCGTCGCCACCTGCTTGGTCTTTCTCCGGCAAGCATAATTGCCACGCCCCTGGATCAGGGCGAATCGGAAATCGATTCCCAGCACTCTTTGAAGAGCGGGCAGATCCTTGTGAACCAGTTGTTCGCCAAGCGGAATCGTTGCGGTGGAGACCACCACCCTGCTGCGATTTTTGACCGCCCAGAGAATCGCAGGCACCAGATATGCATAGGACTTCCCGATCCCGGTTCCTGCTTCCAGAGCAGCGATGTCGCCTTGATTGAGAGCCCTCGCGACAGACTTCGCCATCTCCACCTGCCCGGGGCGTTGCTCATATCCGGGGAAGGATGTGGAAAAGACTCCTCCGTCAGCAAAGATCTGTTCGATCTCGACGGGATCCACTAGCACTTCCTCACGCTCGGGAAACGGCTCGACGACTCGATTCATCTTGCTGCCATCATTATTGACGATGAAGAATCCGAGGCGTCGTCCACCCGCATCCGAGGCGATCGAGAGGTCGGCGGGACTGGGAGTGAGATCTCCCCCCGGATGATTGTGGATCAGTACCTGAAATCCCTCCTCCGCTCGGGAAAGGAAGACAGGCACCTCTGAAGAGCGGCCTCGTGCGACCACCTCGACCTGATGGAGTAGGCCCTGGTCATCGACTCGACCGAGGAAGAAGACCTCATTCTGGCCGGCGCCAGCGATCTCGGAAGCGATCTGCTGTCGAATAGCAGGAGTCATCCACGGTGCAGTGTCGATTCCTTCGGTACGGCCCAAAATTGTTTCCTCTCCGGGTAGATGGAATCATCGACCCAGATCAGCCACTCGGCAAGCCCACCGACGCAGTACCGATGAGAAAACTCCCCGCCAGGAACCATGGGTTCCTGGCGGGGAGTTGTGAGCCACTGAAAGCAACGACAGGTTCGCTACAGGATTAGCAGCCACCCGTCGGAGATGCACATTCGAGCGAATCGGTATCGGTCGGGTCGATTCCGCAGTTTCCTCCTGGTGGCGGAGGTGGCGGTCCTCCCGAGAAGAGGAATCCAAGCTCGTAGATCGCATCTGCGATGTTAATCGCTCCATCATCGCTGACGTCTGCAGCATCATCACAGCCAGGAGCGGTACCACCGGAGAAGAGGAACCCGAGCAGGCTCACTGCGTCACCGATGTTGGTCGCACCATCTGAGTTGACATCTCCACGACGGAACTGAATCCCTCCGATATTACAAGCAGGATCGCTGAAGCAGTCGGGGTCATCGCAGTCTGCCAGAGAATCGCCATCGTCATCGACTCCATTGCTGCAGTCCTCACTCGGCCCCGTGCCCGGAGCTGCGCCGGTGTGGTAGAGACCGCAGGAGATGCCGCCGAACTCGAAGATCGCAGAGTAGGACTCGTTGACTCCGTCATTGTCGGCATCGATATCGGGGAAGATATTGAAGGTGTTGAGCAGATCGACCAGCGTTCCTGCGAAGGGCGCGGGAGCGGGCTGGGTGATGAGGAAGGACTGAGTCAGGAACGCACTCGTCGGAGTACTCTGGAACTCATAGACCCCGGTGAGTGTGCTGGGGAAGAAGTCTGCTTCGACGGTCAGTCCGTTGAGTGGGATTCCCGAGACGTAGATGGTTCCCGGACCAGCAACCAGGTGCCCCGCGGTCAGTGATCCGCCAGGGAAACTTGAAATCGGCTCTCCTGTAACCTGGTCATAATCGAGCGGATCGATCACGAAGTCATTGAACCCGTCGCCATTATCGGTGAAATCGCCATCCAGGTCGAAGCCGCCAAAGGCGTTGAGAGTGATGTCTCCATCGTCCTGATAGGTGGGATCGTCGAGATCCGCAACCTCGAGGAGGAACGGGAAGTTATCGAGATTAGAAGCCAGTAGATCGTTGAGTCCCGCCGCGATGGTCGGGTTGGAACCGAGGATTCCGCCGGTCACCACCTGTGAGGTCGCCACAAAACCATCGGCTCTCGGATGGTAGGAATAGTAGAGATCGCAGGAGATTCCGCCGAACTCAAAAACCGCGGAGTAGGACTCGTTGACTCCGTCACTGTCTGCATCGGTGTCGGGGAAGATGTTGAAGGTATTGAGCAGGTCCACCAGCGTGCCGGCAAAGGGTGCAGGAGCCGGCTGGGTGGCGAGGAAGTCCTGGGTCAAGAAAGCATCCGTAGGAGTACTCTGGAACTCGTAGACTCCAGTCAGGGTGCCCGGAGTGAAGTCCGCCTCGACGGTCAATCCGTTGAGCGGGATGCCCCCGACAATGATGGTTCCAGGCCCAGCGACCATGTGTCCATCGACGATGGTTCCATCCGGGAAACTAGAAACGGGTACCCCGGTGTTCTCATCGAAAGAAGTCGGATCAATCGCGAAGGCGTTGGATCCGGAACCGTTATTCGAAGAATCGCCGTCCACATCGAATCCACCGAAGGCGTTGAGTGTGATGTTGTCGTCATTGGTGTAGGTCGGGTCATCCAGATCCGCCACTTCCAGAAGGAAAGGAGAGGTCAATAGACGCTCTGCCAGCAGCTCGTTCAAACCCGCTGCGATGGTCGGGTTGGAACCCAGAATTCCTCCAGTCACCACCTCGGAGGTGGCGACAAAGCCAGGTCTGGAATTCTGCGCCTGAACTTCTACACAGATCAAAAAGGTAAGAATGACTGCAATGGTGGTAAAAACGCTAGATGTGCGCCGACTCATGAAACCTCCTCATAATTTGGTTCAAAATAGATCACTCTGAATTTCAGTATCTCTTCAATCTTCCCGTATGAGGCCGAGTACCGATAGTGCCAATCCACACTTCTCGACAGTTATCTGGCCAAAAAAAGTGGCGGCCCCGTCACCGGGATACCGCCACAAGTCTTATTGCTAAAGGACTTTAGGTTAAGGCTGCTCGCGCAACCCCTCGGCCACCACCGAAACATGATTGGCCAGAACCTCGAGGAATCCCCCCGAAACGCTCCAGTTCCGATCCTCCGAGTTCTCAAGGGTGACTCTCAGAGGACCCTCTCCCAGTGCAGTGATCAACGGAGCGTGCCCCGGCAAGATCCCGAGACGGCCATCGAGAGCGTGAGCCTCGACGAAGGAAACCTCGCCATCGAAAACCTCGCCATCGGGCGAAAGCACCGTGCAGCGTAGAGTGCCGGCCATCGGCCTACCCCTTTGCTTTCATCTTGTCCGCCTTTTCCACCGCTTCTTCGATGGTCCCGACATACATGAATGCCTGTTCAGGAAGGTGGTCCCATTTACCCTCGACCAGTTCCTTACAGGAACGGACCGTCTCAGCCACCTCGACGTACTTACCGGGGAATCCGGTGAACACCTCGGCAACACTGAACGGCTGGGAGAAGAATCTCTCGATTCTACGTGCACGCCCGACCAGAATCTTGTCCGCCTCGGAGAGTTCGTCCATTCCGAGGATCGCAATGATGTCTTGCAGGTCACGGTAACGCTGAAGAATTCGCTGCACCTCACGAGCGACCGAGTAATGCTCTTCCCCGATGATTTGGGGATCGAGGATTCTCGAGGTCGACGCCAGCGGATCGATCGCCGGATAGATTCCCTTACCAGAGATTCCGCGGTCCAGCACCGTGGTGGCATCGAGGTGAGCGAACGCGGTCGCAGGAGCCGGATCTGTCAGGTCATCCGCAGGCACGTAAATCGCCTGCACCGATGTAATGGAACCAGTTTTCGTCGAGGTGATTCGCTCCTGCAGTTGTCCCATCTCGGTCGCCAGCGTCGGCTGGTATCCCACCGCACTGGGCATCCGTCCCAGCAAAGCTGAAACTTCAGATCCCGCCTGGGAGAATCGGAAGATGTTGTCCACGAACACCAACACGTCGGAACCAGAGGTGTCACGGAAGTGCTCCGCCATGGTCAAGGCTGACAGGGCGACCCGCAATCTTGCTCCGGGAGGCTCGTTCATCTGACCGAAGACCAGAACGGTACGGTCCAGCACGCTGAACTCTTGACCATCATCGCCCTTGATCACCGCCTCTTTCATCTCGTTCCAGAGGTCATTGCCTTCACGGGTTCTTTCTCCCACTCCTGCGAAACAGGAGTATCCACCATGCTTGGTCGCCACGTTGTTGATCAATTCCTGAATCAACACCGTCTTGCCCAATCCGGCACCGCCGAAGAGTCCAGTCTTTCCACCCTTGGAGTACGGTGTGAGAAGGTCGACCACCTTGATTCCGGTCTCGAACACCTGGGTAGATGCTTCGAGATCTTCGAAAGCCACGGCGTCGGCATGGATCGGCCGGTATTCCTTCACCTTTGCGGGAGGAAGTTTGTCGACCGGCTCGCCGAGCAGATTGAACACTCGACCGAGAACTTCTTCCCCTACCGGCACCATGATCGGCGACCCGGTATCAGTGATTTCCATGTTTCGAACAACACCATCGGTGGAAGCCATGGCAATGGCTCGCACTCTGTTGCCTCCAAGATGCTGCTGCACCTCTAGAATCAACTTGATGTCACCCTGTTCGATCTTGAGGGCGTTGTAAATCGGAGGAAGCTGGCCCTCCGGGTACTCGGCATCGATGGTTGCACCGATCACCTGCACAACCTTGCCGTTGACTGCGGTTTCGCTCACGGGTTTGGCTCCAGTCTCTCATCCGACGGCATCTGCTCGCCGGAATATCCAGTTAGATCAGTTCAACACCTCGGCGCCACCGATCACTTCCAGGATCTCCTGGGTGATGGCTGCCTGACGCGTACGGTTGTAGAGCTGAGTATATTTCGTCGCCATTTCCTCGGCATTGTCGGTCGCATTCTTCATCGCCATCCGACGAGCAATCTGCTCGCTGGCCGCGGCTTCCACCAACGCCTGGAAAAATTGCATTTTCAATGAGAGCGGCAACAGCCGCCCCAGAATCAGTTCCGGACTCGGCTCGAGGATGAACTCCCCGCCGCCGCCCTTTGCACTGCTGTCGTCACCCGAATCCTCATCCGTGATCGGCAGCAGGGTACGCACCACCGGCGCCTGACGAGCCGCATTGATGTAGTGCGTGAACACGACTGACACTCCATCAATCTCACCCTGTTCAAAGCTCGTCATCACCGGTTCCAGGACCGCTTCAGCCTCCTCGAAGGTGGGACGATCCTCGAAGTGAATCATCGACTCGGCCGTGTCACGACCCAGGTACTTGAAGCGGCTGATCCCCTTCTTTCCCAGCATGTAGACATCGACGGCAATCCCATTTGCCGCCTGAGTGTCGATGAACTGCTCGGCGAACTTCAGCGTATTGGTGTTGTAACCACCGCAAAGACCACGATTGGCCGTAACGATGAACAGCACCTCCCGGGTCGGCTTGTCGACCTCTCTGAGCAGCGGAAAACTACCTGAAAGGCCATCTCCACTGCCACCGAGATCTCGCAGAATCTCTGCCAGTTTATCTCCGTATGGCTGGGTAGCCTCGATCCTTCTCTGACACACCACGGCCTTGGCGGTGGAGATCATCTCCATCGTCCGCGTGATCTTCTTGGTGTTATTCACCGATCGGATCTTGTTTTTCAGCTCTCTCGAGGTGGCCACGCTATCTCCTCGCCTCGCTAGCCTTGCGGCAACTTGGCACTGAAGTCCTTGTTGAAGTCAGAGACGACCTTGGTGAGATTCGCCTCTTCCTCTTTGTTCATCTCTCCTGCATTGACAATCCCCTCGAGGATCTCGGGGAACTCGCTGCGAATGTGATTGAGCAACTTGTCCTCGAAATCTGCCAGCGAACTGACCGGCAGATTATCGAGATGGCCATTGGCACCGCACCAGATCACCACCACCTGTTCGGAGATGGGCATCGGCTTGTACTGTGACTGCTTGAGAATCTCCACCATGCGGAAACCTCGGTCGAGCTGGGCTTGTGTCGCCTTGTCGAGGTCGGTTCCCAGTTGAGCGAAGGCTTCCAGTTCCCTGAAGGCAGAGAGGTCGAGTCGCAGTGAACCTGCAATCTTCTTCATCGCCTTGATCTGTGCGTTACCACCCACCCTGGATACCGAGATTCCGACGTTCACCGCAGGCCGCTGGCCCGCGAAGAACAGGTTTGGCTCCAGGTAGATCTGACCATCGGTGATCGAGATCACGTTGGTCGGAATGTACGCAGAAACTTCGCCCTCTTGCGTCTCGATCACCGGAAGAGCAGTCATCGAACCTCCGCCGAGATCGTCGGACAGTTTCGCGGAACGTTCCAGCAGGCGAGAGTGCAGGTAAAAGACATCTCCAGGGTATGCCTCACGTCCCGGAGGACGACGCAGCAGCAGTGACAGCTGACGATAGGCAGCCGCTTGCTTCGACAGGTCATCGTATACGCAGAGGGTGTGCCCACCTTTGTACATGAAGTACTCGGCCATGGCAGCACCGGAGTAGGGTGCGATGTACTGCAACGGTGCAGGACTGGATGCCGGAGCGCTGACCACGATGGTGTAAGCCATCGCACCCTCACGCTCGAGACGATCCACCACGCCCGCAATCGTCGACCCCTTCTGCCCCACCGCGACATAGACGCAGATCACGCCACTGTCTCGCTGGTTGATGATGGTATCGATGGCGATGGCGGTCTTGCCGATCCCCCGGTCACCGATGATCAACTCTCGCTGACCCCTTCCGATGGGGATCGTCGAGTCGATCGCCTTGATCCCGGTCTGAAGCGGCTCGTGAACCGATTTCCGGTCCGCGATTCCCGGCGCAGCGGATTCCACTGCACGGAAATGTTCCGTCTTGATCGGGCCCTTGCCATCGATAGGATTCCCGAGCGGGTCAACGACCCGTCCGAGCATCGCCTCTCCACAAGGGACCTGCATGACGGTGCCGGTTCTCTTGACTTCGTCCCCCTCCTTGAGGGTCGCGAACTCACCGAGGATTACAGCTCCGATGGAGTTTTCTTCGAGGTTGAACGCGAGACCGTTGGCGCCATTTGAGAACGCCAGCATTTCACCTGCCATGCAGTTTGAAATACCGTAGATCCGGGCGATTCCGTCTCCCACCTCGAGAATGGTTCCGACCTCATCTACTGCGAGGTCAGACTGGTAATTTTCGATCTCCTTCTTGAGAACAGAGGAGATTTCGTCGGCATTAATTTTCATCGATCAGGTCTTTCCCGAATCGAGTTAACGAAACTTCTTGACGGACCTTCCGCAATTGGGTGCGAAGGCTACCGTCGACAACCAAGTCACCGATCTGGATGGTCACTCCAGACAAGAGGCCAGCATCCACCAGTTCGGTAGAGACCACCTCCTTGTTCAATTTCTTCTCGATCGCTGCTTTCAGTGCGTCCGTTACCCCTGCAGAGAGTTCTACTGCAGAAGTGATGGTCACATTGACCCTGCCAGCAACTTCATCAATCTGTTCCCTGTAAGCCTGTGCGATGTCCTCGATCAGGGCCTGCCGATTCCGGTCGATCAGAATTCGAACCAGGTTCAGAACCGGGTCCGAGACCTTTCCCTGCAGAGCCCGCTCCAACGCTTCCTTCTTGTCCCCACGACGAATCTTGGGGCTTTCCAGGAACACCTTGAAGCTGGCCTCGGATTCGACCGCTTCTGTCAGAGCATCCAACTGGTCACCGTAAAGTTCAGCCTCGCCGCTGGCGAAGCCCACCTCCATCAGCGCACGGGCATACGCCTGTGCGACCGGGTGCCGTTGTTTGATGCCGACTGCCATCACAAACTCCTAATTGATCTTCTCGTACTCTGAAATGGTTTCGCGGGCGATTCGTTCGTGATCATCGCCTGTCACCGAGTGACCGATCAGCTTCTCGGAAATCGAGATGGAAAGATCAATCGCACGAGTGTTGATCTCGTCGACTGCCTTTTCCTTGGCCTGATCGATCTCTGACAACACCTTGTCCTTGATGTCCTCAGCCTGGCTACGAGCATCGGCGACTACCTGGTCGCGAACGACCTCGGCATCTCGTTTGCCCTCCGCAACGATGGCGCTGGCTTCCTTGCGAGCCGCGGCGAGCACCTTCTCCTGCTCTGCCTGAAAGGCTTGCTGCTCCACGCGCATCCGATCCGCAGCCTCGAGAGACTCGCGAATCTTTGCATCTCGTTCATCCAGTGCAATCGCGATCGGCCCCCAGGCCTTCTTCTTGAGCACCAGGAACGCCAGCACGAAGACCACCACCGTGTAGATGAAGGTTTCCATGTCAGGATCGAGCAATCCCTTCTTCGCACCACCAGCGGCATCGGATGCCAGCAACTGGCTGGTCGAAAGCAACAGGGACAGGATCAGAACCGACAGGATCTGGATCACTCGAGAAGCGCCGACTACCTTACCCACCGGTAGCCAACCCAATGATCGAGTTGTAGATCATGAAACAGATCACCACTGCGAAGAGTGCCACACCCTCGACCAGCGCTGCAGTCAGCAACATCGCACCGCGGACATCGCCCGAAGCTTCTGGCTGACGTGCGATCGCCTCACAGGCGGAACCTGCAAGTCTTCCGATACCGATTCCGGCTCCAACAGCAGCCAGTCCAGCGCCGATTCCTGCACCGAGGATTCCGTTAGCAAGCATGCTTCCGTCGACCTCTGCGAGGCTCAGGAGTCCCATGAGCAATTCCATCATTTTCCCTTTCTGATGTTCACCCGATTCTCAGGCGAACCAACTTTATTGCCCCCGAAGGGGTCAAGATTCTTCTGACTAATGTTCCGGATGCAAAGCTAACGACAGGAATACCGTCGTCAGGAACGCAAAAATGTAGGCCTGAATGACGGCCACCAGTAACTCAAGAAATGTCAACATCACGCTACTCAATACTGACACGACGGTGATCACCGATCCGGTCAGCATATTTTCTTTATAGATGATCCCGGCAAAGCCGAGGATCACGGCCAGCATGATGTGGCCACCCACCATGTTGGCAAAAAGTCGAATCGCCAGCGCACACGGCTTGATGATGTGTCCACCGATTTCGATCGGGATCATCAACGGCCAGAGGTATGCCGGCCCGACCAGAAGATTGGCCTTGAGGTATGGGATCAATCCATTGCGCTGAACTCCGACGAAGTGGTAGGTCACCAGAGAAATCACAGCGAGTCCTGCGGTGACGCTGATGTTCCCCGTCGCAGTCGCAGACCCAGGTATCAGCCCAATCAAGTTGCAAAACAGGATCACGAAGAAGAAGGTCCAGATCAGCGGCAGGAATCTCTGGGTATCGTCGCCGAGAAATGGTTTGACCATTTCATCGCGGATGTAGATCAGCACCACCTCGAACAGGCTCGCAGCCCGGCCTCCCGGAACTCCGCCGGCAATCTTCTTGCCGATCATCGGGAAGATGGTGATACAGACGAATGCCGAGAGCATGAGCATCAGAACATGCTTCGTCACCTGCAAGTTGTCGGTGAGCCAGTGCAGGTCGTGATCGAGCACATGGCTCAGCGGATCACTACTTGCGAGGGTCAGCATCAACCCGTTCATCAACTTGCCTCTTCCTTGGCTCCTTCAGGAGCGTCTTCGGTGTCATTCTTTCCACTCGAGCTTCGGCCACCATCCACCGAGGTGGACAGTTCCAGCTCTCCGCGCTTCAGCGCCTGGGCGAGAGTCGCAATCTCCACTCCCAGCACCAGTAGATACAGGACCGTGGTCGCCAGCAGCGCTCGTGGGCTCCAGAGACTTCCGGAACCGTTCACACTCTCGGTGATCGCATGGGCCAGGCCCATGCTCGCAAAGAGCACAAACGCTCTTTGCACCACACCCTTCAACATCTCGCCAGCCATCTTGTGCGACTCGCAGGTGAGCGTCTTTTTCAAACTGCGAAATCCAAGGACTCCCAGTCCGACCGCCCAGAAGCAACTCCAACTGAGACAAATCAGCGCACCGTCGCCCCACTCTTCACTCACGAAACTCGCGGCGACTCCGCTGGCCACCAGTACGATCCCGGCACTTCTCGCCAGAAAGACCTGGAAGAGGCTCATTCCCTCTCCTCTGCCGATGAAGATCGAGCCTCGTCTTCACTACCGGGGGACTCTTCATCCTCCCGAACAGTTCGCGGCCCCTGACCTTCTTGCAACAAGATCTTTACCATGGCAACCAGTCCCAGTCCGATTCCAGCAAGGATTCCGAACGGAGCGATGTCGAACTTGTCGTCCAACCAATTCCCCCCGAAAGCGAGGGCGATGAAGGTCAAGACAACCTGGAAACCCAGTGTCGACAGGCGCACCATCGCCGCCGCTTTCGCTGGATCTCCTTCAGGTTTGGAACTCGAGGAATGACTCATGCTCGACGCTCCTGATCGGCCTCTGGAAGATGATCAGGAATCCTGTTCATCGACCTCGCAGCAAGGAGGGAAGGTAGCAACGGCTCAGAAAGAGGTCAAGGAAATCGAGCAATCTCAAAACGACTGAATTCGTACTCCTGTGCCGTCTGAGAGGCGGTTCCTGTCTGACCGATCAGTCTTCCGATTCCAGTGCATCCCGGACCTGCTGAGCTCTGACCGATGCCGGGACGAGACGCAGGGCACGGATGGAGAACTTGAGTGCCTTCTCCTTCTCATCCAACTTCCACAACACCCAGCAATAATCGGGATAGATCTCCTTCAACGCCGGAGTCTCGGCGGCGAGTCTCAGCTCCAGTTCTCTCCGCGCCTTCCCCCACGCCTCGATTTGAATGAAAGCCCTGGCCAGTAATTCATGACCGTCATCTGCGTAAGGAGAGATGAAGGGCAGATCCCACGCAGCATCGACCACACCTGGCCAGTCTTCCTTCTGTGCCAATCTCTGTGCCAGTGCCAGTCGCGAAGGGGCATCGTCTCTATTGTTGGCTACCTGTGCTCGCAGCGAGTCGATCGACTCCTCGGTCAATCCGAGATCATCCTGAATCGTCGCCAGTTCAATCCATGGGCTACGACCTCCCACCGGTGATCGAGTGGACTTCGGAGCTTTTATTGTTGCCGCAGCGTAGAGCTCCAGCGCTTCCTGACTATCACCACGCTTTCGCAATTGCTGCGCCAGTAGTATCTGACATCGATAGGTCCAGATCGATTCCCCCGCGATCGCCTTTCGCAGTGATTCGATCGCACTATCCACCTTGCCTTCGCTCAGTTGCATCCAGCCCTGAACTGCGGCGAGATCTGCATTGTCTTCAGCGACCTTGCTGGCCCTTCCCATCGACAACTCCGCATCGGCCTTGCGCCCCGATCCGAGATACGCCGCCGCTAACCAGGCCCATGCCGAAGCATCGTCAGGAGAATTTTCGGCACGTTCCTTCAGGTGGTCGACATGCCGTTGCTGGAAACTCGGGCCCACTCCATTGGCGAGGATCCACGCACCCACCCACGCCTTCATCTGAGCATCGAACTGCTCGGTCGATTGGCCGAGTACTCGACGAATCACTTCAGAAGTCGTATCCCCACGGGAATAGGCCTCCAGCATCTTGCGGATCGCACCGAGGCCGTGTGATTCTCCGATCATCTCGCAGATCAGGCCACTCTGGACGTATCCGACCATGATCTCATTTCGCCATCGTGGGCTCATGAAAGCCCCCTGGAGATCGTCGATTCCTCGCAGTGTTCCACCATGGAACTCAGAAGCGATCAACAGGGGCTCATGACGTTTCCAGCGCGGCTGGGTACGCCCCTCCTCGTAGACAGACAATCCCTCGCCAAACCATCTCGGAATCCGATGCTTCGCTTTTTGCAAGGTCGCCACGTGGGCAAATTCATGCACTGCAACCGCGCCCCAGTTTCCCGGAATCGCATTCGGAGTGGTCAGAGTAACGAGCCGACCAAAGCAAACTCCACTGGCTGCAAGACCTGGCAACCCGATCGATCTCGCAGAGAAATAGGAGTGTTCCGAGAAATCCTCCACGGTCAGAGGCCTGGCGATGGCTGTTTCGTAATCACGATCCAACATCGCTCGAGTTTTCAGAAGCAACGGAAGGATGTAAGGCATCAACCATGGCTCTTCATCACTGCGCATCCGGATGACCAGTCCGTCTTCTTCCGTGGTGGTGAACTTCTCATCGATATGAGACATCAAGGTTCGAGTATTTTTGACCCACACATTGTACTTATCTAGCAGCCACGCCTCTTCGAGAGCGACTCGCCCCTCACTCTCGAGGCCGCTCCGCAGAGCATTGATGGAAAAGATCGCATACGCCCTGGGCAATCCCGGATCCAGATCCATCGCCTTCTGGGCGTGTTCAGAGGATTCCCTGTAGAAGAATCGATCGACCAGCCGCTCCGCCAGCGCGACATGGAACACTGCAGGTGCTGGGTGTGCCTGCTCGACACTGGTTTGCAGTTGCTCGAACTCATCGAGCCGCGCGGTGGCCCACAGTACTGCAGCGAGCAGCCCCTGCGCTTCCTGGTGCGTGGGGTCGATTTCCAGCACCGCTCTGTACAGTTGTTCCGCCTCTTCCCAGCGCTCCGAGCCAAAGGCCAGGTCTCCCTCGAGGATCAACATCGCCGGGTATTCCGTGGAAACGGCCTTGGCCCTGGCGATCAAGTCATGGACCTCCTTGCCCCGTTCTCCCGGAAAGCGATAGTCCGACCAGGTCGAGCGAGCCAATCCGATCAAGGATTCGACGTGTCGTGGATTGGTGGATAGTGCATCACGGTAATGGCTTCTGGAGTCGGGGTAGTTGTACTTACTGTTGAGAGCGCGGCCGCTGGCGGCATGGGCCGCTACCGAGTTCTTGTCGATGAATAATGCACTGTCATACATCACCTCGTAGGCATCTCGGAAACGATTGAGACCTTCACAAGTTTTCCCGAACCATACGAACTGCTCGGGACTCAATTGTTGTGCTTCTTCCCTCGACATCTTCTTGTAAAGGTCGAGCACCTCTCGAAGTTTCTTCTCTCCTTCAGTTCGTTTTCCTTGTTTGATCTTCAACAATCCGAGTCTGCTGCCGGCTTCGATGTGCTTTGATTCCGCAGCTAACGCCTTGAGTAAGTAAGCAACGGCAACTCCATCTCTTCCTCGATCTATCTCCAGCCCGGCAGCGGCCACCAGAAGATCGGGAGTTCCTCCAGCGAACAACGGATGAGAGGTCAAGGATTTCAACGCTTGCTCTGAGCGACCTGTTTCCCGGAAGAGACGCGCCTCGAGTAACGGAAAGATACCTGGCTCTTCCTCGACCCAATCGCCCGCTTCCTGGTATTGGCCCGTCTCGATCAGATGAAGGAGTTCCGCTCGCTCATCGAGATCGAAACTGAACAGTTGCACGGTGGCCAGCAGCAGGATCGCCGCTGAACAGATCAAGGAACGGGCAAATGGATAATTCATCGGTGATCCAACTCCTGCGCTATGGGAATCCGTCGGTCCAATTTGCGATATCTTACACCAGGTACTATCCAAGGGGTGTATTCGGCCCATATCCCCACTTCCTAAATCACGCCGTGGGCCTGATTTGTCGTCATCGACCTCAGCATCCTAGACTCCTTAGTCGGCGAATGCCGCACCTGGGAGTGTCTTGCAGGAGGGAGCCCATCGTGGCCGTGAAGTTCACTGAAAAAGCCGAGAAGGTCTTGCAGATCGCCAAGAGTGAGGCCAAGCGGCTCGGTCATGGGTATGTCGGAACAGAGCACATTCTATGGGCTCTCCTGCATCAACCGGACTCCGTTGCAGTACAGGCGATCTTGCGCTGCGACCAGACTGTCAATGACTTGCTATCCGCACTTCAAGACAGTTTGGGCCGAATCCCTGGAAACACAGCAACTACCCCTCTGGAAACTACTTACACACCACATGCAAAACGCTGCCTTGAACTGGCGCGCGAACAAGCCGTGATTCTTGACCAGTACTACATCGGCACCGAACACCTGCTGATCGGCCTGGGAAAAGAAGAAGAAGGAGAAGCCTCCCGAATACTGTCGGAGAGGGATCTAGGAAAAGACCGACTTCAAAATGTCATACAGAGGATGCTGGGAGGCGAAGTGGACCAAGCACCAGGAAGCACCGTCAAGAGAAGCGGAGTGGCAACACCGACCCTGGATTCCAACGGTGTGGACCTGACTGCCGTTGCAGCTCAGAACCGCCTGGATCCGGTGATCGGACGTCACAAAGAGATCGAGAGAATCATCCAGATTCTCTCCCGTAAGACCAAGAACAACCCGGTGGTATTGGGTGAACCCGGTGTCGGAAAAACCGCCATCGTGGAAGGACTCGCCCAGCGCATCGCAGACAACGCCGTTCCCGATGTACTCGCGAGGAAAAGGGTTGTCTCTCTCGATCTTGCCTCGCTACTTGCGGGAACCAAGTACCGTGGAGAATTCGAGAAGCGCATCAAGGCGATCATCAAAGAGATTGCCGAGTCTGGAAATGTGATTCTGTTCGTCGATGAACTGCACACCATCATGGGTGCTGGAGCATCCGAGTCGAGTCTCGATGCTTCCAACATTCTGAAGCCCGCCCTCTCCAGGGGCGAGATCCAGTGCATCGGTGCCACTACCCTCGATGAATACCGCAAGCACATCGAAAAGGACGGCGCCATGGAGCGTCGCTTCCAACCGATCATCGTCGACCCGCCCAACCGGGACGATGCTCTGGAGATCTTGACCGGACTGCGGGACACTTTCGAGGCGCATCACCGCGTTCAAATCACTGACTGTGCCCTCGCATCATCCGTTGATCTGTCGATCCGCTACATCTCAAACAGGTTCCTTCCCGACAAGGCGATCGATGTTCTGGATGAAGCCTGTTCCCGCGAGCGATTGCAGCGGACCACCCGTCCACCCGACCTGACAGAGGTCGAGGCTCAGATCGAGCAGTTGCAACGCGAGAAGAACGAGGCCGTGTTCTCACAGGATTTCGAGTTGGCTGCAGAGATTCGCGATCAACTTGAGAACCGCAAGAACTACAAGACTCAGGTGATTCAGGACTGGAAAGACAGCGCCAAGGAAGTCGACGGCAAGGTGGATAGCTCGAGCATCTCCTACACTGTCGCCGAGATGACTGGTGTGCCGATCCAGAATCTCCAGGAGGAGGAAGCGACCCGCCTGAAGAAGATGGAAGAAACCATCCACCTCGATGTCGTGAGCCAAGATCATGCGATCAGTTCGATCAGCCGTGCCACACGTCGTGCCAGAGCAGGTCTCAGAGATCCCCAGCGCCCGATGGGTTCCTTCGTATTCGTCGGCCCCACAGGTGTTGGAAAAACTCTCGTCGCCAAATCCCTGGCCAAGTTCTTGTTCGGGACTGAAGACGCGTTGCTTTCGATCGACATGTCGGAATACGCAGAGAAACACTCCATCTCGCGCCTGATCGGATCCCCTCCTGGATACGTCGGATACGACGAGGGAGGTCTGTTGACCGAGAAGGTCAGGAGAAAGCCGTACATGGTGGTGCTCTTCGACGAGATCGAAAAGGCACACACCGACATCTCCAATACTCTTCTTCAAGTGCTAGAAGAAGGTCGTCTGACCGACGCCTTTGGTCGCAAGGTCGATTTCCGCAACACCATCGTGGTGTTCACTTCGAACCTCGGAGTGAGAGAAGCTGAAAACCGCGCTTCCCTCGGATTCGGTGAATCTCAAGAGGACCAGAGTGCTTCGAAAACTGCCGTGCTTGAAGCGGTGACTTCCTTCTTCCGCCCAGAGTTCCTCAACCGTGTGGATGAAGTGGTGGTCTTTAACGAGTTTTCAGAGGAGGAACTGGTACAGATCCTCGATCTTGAGGTCTCCAAGCTGGAAGCCCGGATCGCAGGATTGGATCTGAAGATTCACATCGAGGAAGCGGCAAAGTTGCATCTGGTACGCGAAGGCTCTGGCCCGGGAACCGGTGCACGAGGCCTACGCAGAGTACTGGAAGATCATCTTCAGGATAAAATCGCTGACCTGATCCTCGATGGAAAGCTCAACAACGGAGGACTGGTCAAGGTCACCCTCAAGCCAGACCAACAGTTGTCTGTCGATATCGAGGAGCAAGACAAGGTCAACTGAAGCGAACCACAGGAATCCGAGACAGAGCCCGCCAGGCCCGAGGGTCCTCTTCCATGGGGATCCCGGGCCTTTCTCATGCTACGCTGAATCAGCTGTTGTCAGTCGAGTAGAAAGTTGCGGTGATGGAACTTGAGGATTGCCCCCACTGCGGATCGCCGGTGTTGCCTCGGAGCATCTGCTGCAAGTCTTGCGGCAGCGATTTCGAGACGGGGTGGCAGGACCCCGCCGAGATCGAGTACTCATCGATCGAGTTGCCCGAATCATCCTCGATGCCTGATTCCGCTCAAGCCAACAGGAGTGAACACCTCAAAAGAATCGGCTTGCTGACCATCGGCTTGATGGTTTTTGGAATTGTTTTCACGTTATTTTTCCCCACAAAGGAAGCGATCCTGGTCTGGCTGGCGCTGGGCCTGTTGCTGCGATTGATTCAGAAACCAGACTGAATCCACTCCTCAGCAATTTTCGCTCTGGTCACTTCAATCCCGTCGATGGGACCCGACTTCCCCGCCACACCACCGTCAGGATTCCCAGCACCACCAGTGGTCCGCCGGACCAGAACGCCTCCGGGGGAGTTTCCCTCAATCCCGGATAGATCCACACGATCATCGGAGCCACCGCCACCTCACCGAGAAATGCCGTCGAGACCACCGATGGCGGTAAGTGGCGAAGCGCAGCATTGAGCGGAGTATGCCCCAACAGGGTTGGAAACAGCGCCAGCATCGCCGCCAGCAGCCATTCATCACCATTTTCCGGGAGCAGCAATCCTCCAGATGCTCCGCAGATACCGGAGATGATCAGGTAGCCCGCCAGCACCAGCGCCGCCACCGAATAGGCTCGACTGGTATAGACTGCGGTGGATAGTTTCAGAGTGGCGGCCCGTCCGGCAAAGATGTAGCCGACGAAGGCCACCGATCCGATCAGCGCCAGCGCAATCCCCAGCAACGACTGATCACCGTACCCAGGATCTCTCGCAGCCTCGGTCAGGACCCAGGTTCCGTACAGCGTCACGACCACTCCTACCAGCCGTAGTCCATCGGCTCGCGCCTGCCTCCTCATCACCTCGATGGAGTAGACGATCACCGGATGCACATACACCAGCACCACCGATGTCGCCACCGAGAGAAACTTCAGGGAGGCCATCCATGCGCCAAAGTGAATCGCCAGACAAACTCCGGCGATGGAAACCGATCGACTCGCGGTCCACAGCGACGGCTGATTGCCACTCTTCCATGCGAACCACCACAACACCGGAGCCGCCAGCAGCAGCCGGCGGAATGCCAGATTGACCTCATCACTATCGGAAAGACGGATCCACAATGTCGATGTGGAGACACCGAAGATACCGAGAGCCAGCAGCCACCAGACTGTTACTCCCCGAGGTTTCGAAGAGTTCGGCGGTGGATTCGATGGCGAATTCGATGACTGGCTCAACGGTTACCAGGATCGTGCCAGACTCCATCGACCCTGCGTCTACCCTGGACCGTCGACCGTAGATCGGCAGGAAGTAATGAATCTGGAAAACCTTGCCAACAAACCGGTCGAACAAATCGCTGTATCGATGCCGCACCAACAGATGTCCAGCGCGAGTCGGTGGTGGCTGGCCATGGACCTCCGTGGTGCATCGCCTCCCCCACCTCGACTCCGGTCGGCATCCCGTTGAACAGGATCCGTCCCACTCGATCCTCCAGTAGGTCGAGCAATGATGTGCACTGCTGCAACTCTTCGGTTGTGCCTTGCACGGTGGCGGTCAACTGCCCCTCGAGAGAGCGAGCCACCTGGAACATCTGTTCCATACTGGAACACTCCACCAGCATCGTACTGGGGCCAAACACCTCTCCCTGTAGACTCTTGTCCCCGATGAAACTGCTGGCATCGGTCTGTAACAGCGCCGCCTCGGCGTCGCAGGGCCCAGTTCCCGCAGGACCTCGGGTCACCAGCTCAACACCATGGCTGGCTGCCAATTGCTCCAGCGCCCCCTGGTATCCCTTGCGGATTCCCGGATGAAGCATCGTTCCCGGTGGCTCATCGCAAAGCGCTGCGGAGAGCGCATCCTTGAATGAGGCGCCATGATCTCCAGCGACGGTGACGACGATCCCCGGAGAGGTACAGAACTGACCGACTCCCAACCGGACACTGGCTGCGATCGAGGTCGCGATCTCCTCGCCGCGACTGGCGAGAGCCTCCGGCAGGATGAAGACCGGGTTCGCACTTCCCATCTCTGCGAAGACCGGTACCGGAACTTCGCGGGCAGCTGC
>DUAN01000037.1 GCA_012960845.1 Planctomycetota bacterium
GAAAGAAACGAAGGCGTCGTTGAGGATGGTGCTCCAGAAGTAACTCTCGGAATTGTTGTAATTGATGAAGTCGCCCTCGTAGATGAAATCCACTGCAGTGGCGGTTGCGATCGGATCGTTATAACTCGTCGAGGAGCCACCGTCACAACCGTCGGAACAGAGCGCCTGTCCACAACCAGCGGCAGTCAACAGCAGACAACCACCCAGCATCACCATGATAATTACTCGCATCGCCTCATCCCCTTCCGTGGAGGAGCACTCCATGTACCCACTCAAGGGTATAGACGCTCGATCACCGCCTTTATTCTAAACAATCCTGTAATCAATGCCTATTGGCGACACACGGAACTTGCTCATGTCCTCGGTTAATTGCTTGAAGTAGAATGTAGCCATCGCGATGCAATAGAATCACATGTTACTGCCACATCCCCGCCGAAAGGATGTGCCATGACCGACAACAAGAAGCACGACGAAAAGGATCGCCAGAAGGTCTCCGATGAGGAGCTCAAAGATGTGGCCGGCGGAGCCACCACGCCAAGCCGGACCAAGCCCCCCAGGACCAACGCGTCCCCTGAAGTCTGCGATGGCATGGACAATGATTGCGATGGCAAATAGCTGAATTGAAATCCGGGTCGAACCGTCTAAAGAAGGACGGAGGAAGCAGCGGGAGATCGCACTCCTGAGATCGCCCATCTTGCCCCCTTTTTTGACCGACCAGAAAGGACTCGACATGACCGACAATAAGAAGCACGACGACAGGGATCGCCAGAAGATCTCCGATGAGGAACTCGAAGATGTGGCCGGCGGAGCCACCGCCATCGAGTACGGCCTGATCGCCTCGCTCAAGACCAACAAGAAGAAACCAGACACTCCCGCTCCCGACTCCCATCATCACAAAGACAGCTAGATTCTCCTGGCAACGATGAGACCTCGGCCTCCGCGCCTTCTCCTGCGCGATGGGTCGATTCTCGTACTGACTTCTCCCCATCGGGTACGGTTCCGGCCGGTGGACGACCGGTGACCCGGGTCGGTCCGCCGGAGCAGCCAGACATCCCCTCTCTGACGCTATTCCTGCAAGTTTGAAACTGGCACCGAAGTTGCACCGGTCCCTTTGCTGCGTGAGCCACGCAGAGAGGGGGGACGATGTTTCGATGGTTGTTTCGATCGTTATTTGGCGGGTTGTTTGGCGGACTGTTTCTGTTCGGCGCGGGAGCGGTTTTTTCACTGCATGGGGTGATCGGTTCGATGGCATTCGCTGGATCTCCATCGTTGATGGTCGCCGACTCCAGTCGCGATCACCTGGTCCACCTGCAGGATCTCGATGGCGATGGCCGCTA
>DUAN01000038.1:0-9165 GCA_012960845.1 Planctomycetota bacterium
CGGGTCAGAACGACCACACGGCCAACGGGGAGACCTACGGTGACGAGTTGATCGGCACGATGACCTACGCGCTGTGGCGCACAGGTTCGGTCGCAGGTCCCTGCACCGGTGGTGACTGCGATGGCGACGGCACCTACGACTTCGACGAAATTACAAATGGCACCAGCACCGACTGCAACTTGAACCAGGTTCCCGATGACTGCGAGACCTGCGACACCGATGTCAACGTCAGCACCACGGTGCCTGCCGATGGCGTCGATAACTTCGCCGACGTGGCTTCTGCTTACGCAGCGGTGTGTGCCGGTGGAACGGTTCATGTGGCGGCGGGCACTTACTCGGCAGAGTTGATTCTCTCCGATGCCAACGCCAAGGACGGCATCACCATCGACGGAGTTGGTGCGACCACCATCCTCGACGGTGGTGTCAAGACCACCCACACCGTGGCGGTCAACGGCATGACCTTCAGCAACATGACCATCCGTCACAGCGACGGAACCGCTGGTGAGGGTTTGTTCCGCATGGATAACCCTGGCTTCGTCACCGACCTGACCCTCGATGGCGTGATCTTCGACGGTCAGGGCATTGCAGGGGTCCACGGAATCCTTGGACAGGGACTGATCGGCACCTTCACGGTGACCAACTCTACGCTTGAGAACATCAACAACTGGGCCGTCATGGATACCGATTCCGGTGGTGGTGCGGGAGATGTGGGGCTGACCGCCTTCGTCTTCACCGACAACATCGTCCGTAACAATGAAGGTGCCATCGCCCTGCGCGGTTGCCAGGTTGTGGGATCTCTGACTTCCACGGCGACCATCACCGGAAACAGCATCTCCAGCATGAATGGCAACTACCCCGGTGGTGTGGCCGATTATGACTTGGACGGAACTGCTGACGACGTGGGTTGGGCAGGTATTGAAGTCAATAACGTCGATACCGTGACCATCACGGGCAACACGATCACCGACATGCGCAACGGTTACTCGCTGTTCGCCACTGGGAATCTGGGTGACCCCTTCGACGGCAACTACAACGTGAGTGGACTCGGTGGTCAGTCTGTCCAGGTCTGGAAGGTGAATACCCTGAACATGTCAGGGAACACCATCACCAATAACTTCCAGGGTGTGAAGATCTACGGTAGCGACAGTGGCCATCTCGATCGTCTGATCCCCGCCGGTTCTGTGACCGGAAACACCATTTCCGGAAACACCGGATTTGGTCTCATGGTGACGGACAACTTCAACGGTGATGCGCCGTTGAATGCCTCCTGCAACTACTGGGGTTCCGATGACGGACCTGAGGTTGCCGGTGAGAACGATGCGACCGCCAACGGCGAAGTTTACGGCAACGCCGTGATTGGTGACGTGGCCTACGCGCTGTGGCGTGTCGGTTCGGTTGCTGGCACCTGCACCGGTGGTGACTGTGACGGAAACACCATTCACGACTTCACCGATATTGCCCTTGGCGCACTCGACTGCGACGGCGACCAGGATCTCGATAGCTGCGAGATCACTGCCGACGCGACCCTCGACTGCGATAGCGACGGTAACCTCGACGCATGTGAGATCGCTGCAGATGCGACCCTCGACTGCGACACCGACGGCAACCTCGACGCCTGCGAGATCGCTGCAGATGCGAGTCTGGACTGCGATACTGATGGAATCCTCGACGCCTGCGAAGTGATTGATGGAACCGAACTCGATTGCAACGGCGACCTTGTGCTCGATAGTTGCGAGATTGCTGCTGGTGCAGCCGACTGCAACAACAATGGCAAGGTGGACAGTTGCGACATCTCCGATGGCACCAGCAACGACTGCAACCTCAACGGTATTGCGGATGAGTGCGAGACCGATTGCGACAACAACGGCACACCCGATGACTGTGGTATCATCGTCGATTGCAACGGTAACGGGATCCCGGATAGTTGCGATTTCGCCACAGGGTTGGTCGATTGCAATGGCAACAACATCATCGACAGCTGTGAGATCGGTGAAGGAACCGTCCAGGACTGCGACGGCGACCTGGTTCCGGATGACTGCGAAGTCAATACCGACGGTGATGCGGAGATCGACGATTGCGATAACGACGACGATAATGACGGGGTGGTGGACACACTCGACAGCGATCCACTCAACAACCTTCTCTGTCGCGATGCCGACCTTGACGGCTGCGACGACTGCTCCAGCGGCACCGACGCGCCAGGTAACGACGGCGCTGACTTTGACAATGACGGACTTTGCGACTTCGGCGACCCCGACGACGACAACGACGGTGCGCTGGATGCCGCCGACAGCGACGACTTCAATGCCAATGTCTGCTCCGACACCGACCTCGACGGCTGTGACGACTGCAGCGGTGGGTCTTACAACCCGGCTGCCGACGGCGCCGACTTCGACGGTGATGGACTGTGCGACTTCGGCGACCCCGACGACGACAACGACGGCGCACTCGATGCCGCCGACACCGACGACTTCAATGCCAGTGTCTGCTCCGACACCGACAATGACGGCTGTGACGACTGCTCAGGAGGTTCCTACGACCCGGCAGCCGATGGCACCGATATCGACGGTGATGGGATCTGCGACATCGGTGACCTCGATAAAGATGGCGACGGAATCCCCAATGACTGTGATGCCGATGGGAATGGCGACGGCACCACCGAGGGCACCGACTGCAACGGCAACGGCAAGGAAGACAGCTGCGACATCGCAGATTCGACCAGTGCCGACTGCAACGGCAATGGCGTCCCGGACGAATGTGAGACCTGCGACACCGATGTCTTCGTCAGCACCACGGTGCCTGCCGATGGCGTCGATAACTTCGCCGACGTGGCTTCTGCTTACGCAGCGGTCTGTGCCGGTGGAACGGTTCATGTGGCGGCGGGCACTTACTCGGCAGAGGTGATCCTCTCCGATGCCAACGCCAAGGACGGAATCACCGTCGACGGCGCCGGTGCGACGACCATCCTCGACGGTGGTGTCAAGACCACCCACTCGGTGGCGGTCAACGGCATGACCTTCAGCAACATGACCATCCGTCACAGCGACGGAACCGCTGGTGAGGGACTCTTCCGCATGGACAACGGTGGATCGATCACCGACCTGACCTTCGATGGCGTGGTCTTCGACGGCCAGGGCATTGCAGGGGTCCACGGAATCCTCGGACAGAGTCTGATCGGCACCGTCACGGTGACCGGTTGTACCCTCGAGAACATCGCCAACTGGGCGGTCTTCGATTCCGATTCCGGTGGTGGCCTTCCGGCCGGGGGAATCAGTGGCCTGACCGGCTTTGTCTTCACCAATAACACCGTGCGCGACAACGACGGTGCCATCGCACTGCGTGGCGCCCATCTTGGCGCCGCTATACCGACCACTTCGGTAGTGGTGACGGGCAACAGCTTTACCAACATGAACACAAACTTGTATGCCGGGCCTTGTTCCTATCCAGACAACCAGTGTGGCTGGGCGGGCATCGAAGTGACCCGTGTTTCTGGAACGGTGACCGTCACTGGTAACACCTTCGACAACCTTCAGCTGGGTAGTTTTGGTGAAGGCGAAGGATTGCAAGCGTGGATGATCACGGATCTGATTGTCACCGGAAACAGCTTCAATAACTGTGACTCAGGAATCGAAATCGCTAACCAGGATACGAATCCGGTGAACGCTTCGATCAACGACAACAGTTTCTCGAACATGGCCGCCCGCGCCATCGGAGTGTGGGATGCTGGTTCCTTCCTGTCGGGTGCTTCTTCGACCGCAGGCATCGACGCCTCGTGCAACTACTGGGGCAACGACAACGGTCCTCTGGTTGCGGGTCAGAACGACCACACGGCCAACGGGGAGACCTACGGTGACGAGTTGATCGGCACGATGACCTACGCGCTGTGGCGCACAGGTTCGGTCGCTGGCGCCTGCACCGGTGGTGACTGTGACGGAAACACCATTCACGACTTCACCGATATCGCCGGTGGCGCACTCGACTGCGACGGCGACCAGGATCTCGATAGTTGCGAGATCACTGCTGACCTGACCCTCGACTGCGATACCGACGGTAACCTCGACGCATGTGAGATCGCTGCAGATGCGACCCTCGACTGCGACACCGACGGCAACCTCGACGCCTGCGAAGTGATCGCAGGAACAGAGTTTGACTGCAACGGTGACCTGGTACTCGATAGTTGCGAGATTGCTGCGGGTGCTCCAGATTGCAATGCTGACCTGATCCCGGATTATTGTCAGACGGACTGTAACGGAAATGGTCAGCCGGATGATTGTGACTTGACCGCTGGAACCTCGCTCGACTGCAACGGTAACGGCACACCGGACGAGTGCGACTTCTTCAGTGGAACCAGCCAAGACTGCGATAGTGACGGAGTGCTCGACGAGTGCGAAATCACCGAGGGCAGTGGAGCGGATTGCGATGGAGACGGAATACTTGATAACTGCGAGATCACTGCAGGTGCCGCCGACTGCGACAGCAACGGTCAACCCGATTCTTGCCAGGCGGACTGCGATAACGATGGCACTGCGGATGTTTGTGCAATCCTCGCCGGAGCGGCCGACTGTAATGGCAACGGAACTCCAGATTCCTGTGACATCACCGCAGGAGCACCCGACCTCAACAGCAACGGAACTCCCGACGGATGTGAGCCCGATTGCAATGGCAACAGTACGCCAGACGATCTGGATATCTCCTCTGGAACCAGTGAGGACTGTAATAACAATGGCTTCCCGGACGAGTGCGATATCTCCTCTGGGTTTGCCGATTGTGACGGAGACGGCATTCCAGACATTTGCGAGGCCGCGGACGACTGCGACGGTGACGGAGTGCTCAACTCCTGTGAGATCACAGGTGGTGCTGCGGACTGCAACGGCAACGGGCTTCCCGATAACTGTGATCTTGCCGCCGGTGGGGCCACTACCGACTGCAACGGCAATAACTTGCTCGACTCCTGCGAAATCACTCTGGGCTTCGCTGTCGACTGCGATGGAGATGGGTTGCTCGACAGCTGCGAAATCGCTGCAGGGTCTACCGATTGCAACAGTAATGGTTCGCCGGATGAGTGCGAAACCGATACGGATGTTGACGGTCTGATCGATGATTGCGATCCAGATATTGACGGCGACGGATTCCTCAATGGCTGCGACGCAGATGTTCACGGGGATGGAACCGTCGAGGGAACTGACTGTGACGGTGATGGCCAGCAGGATTCCTGCCAGACCGATACCGATAGCGACGGATTCATCGACAACTGTGATCCTGACGACGATAACGACGGTGTGGCGGACGGCCTCGACAGTGCGCCGCTCGACAACACCCAGTGCCGCGACGCTGACCTTGACAACTGCGACGACTGTTCCAGCGGAACCGACAACCCGGCTGCCGATGGTCCCGATACCGACGGTGATGGGCAGTGTGACGCGACCGATCCCGATATCGATGGAGATGGTGCACTCAACGCCGCCGACACCGACGACTTCAACGCCAACGTCTGCTCCGACACCGACGGTGACGGTTGTGACGACTGTAGCAGTGGTTCATACGACCCAGCTGCCGACGGCACCGATACCGACGGTGACGGGCTTTGTGACTTCGGTGATCCCGACGACGATAACGACGGTGTGATAGACGTGCTCGATAGCTCCTCTCTGATCAATACGATCTGTTCCGACACCGATGGTGACGGTTGTGACGACTGCAGCGGCGGGTTCTACGACCCGAGTGCTGACGGTATTGATACCGACGGTGACGGGCTGTGCAACACCGGTGACGGTGACGACGACGGCGATGGAGTGGCGGACGGCGACGATAGTGCGTCGCTCGACAACACCCAGTGCCGCGACCTTGACGGTGACGGCTGCGACGATTGTTCCAGCGGAACCGACAACCCGGCTGCTGACGGTGCCGACTTCGACGGTGACGGACTGTGCGACAGTGGCGATCCCGACGACGATAATGACGGTGCGCTGGATGCCGCCGACAGCGACGACTTCAATGCCAATGTCTGCTCCGACACCGACCTCGACGGCTGTGACGACTGCAGCGGTGGGTCTTACAACCCGGCTGCCGACGGCGCCGATACCGACGGTGATGGCCAGTGTGACGCGACCGATCCCGATATCGATGGAGATGGTGCACTCAACGCCGACGACACCGACGACTTCAACGCCAACATCTGCTCCGACAACGACAATGACGGTTGTGACGATTGCAGCGGTGGTTCTTACAACCCGGCTGCTGACGGTACCGATACCGATGGTGACGGGCTCTGTGACGACGGCGACCCCGACGACGATAACGACGGTGTGGCGGACGGCGCCGATAGCAATCCGTTGGTCAACACCTTGTGCCGCGACCTTGACGGTGACGGCTGCGACGACTGTTCCAGCGGAACCGACAACCCGGCTGCTGACGGTATCGATACCGACGGCGACGGACTCTGTGACGCGGGCGACCTCGATGACGATAACGACGGAGTGGCGGACGTGCTCGATAGCGCGCCGCTCGACAACACCCAGTGTCGCGACGATGACGGTGACAGCTGCGACGACTGTTCCAGCGGAACCTACAACCCGGCTGCTGACGGTCCCGATACCGACGGTGATGGACAGTGTGACGCGACCGATCCCGATATCGATGGAGATGGTGCACTCAACGCCGACGACACCGACGACTTCAACGCCAACGTCTGCTCCGACAACGACAATGACGGTTGTGACGATTGCAGCGGTGGTTCTTACAACCCGGCTGCTGACGGTGCCGACTTCGACGGTGACGGACTGTGCGACAGTGGCGACCCCGACGACGACAATGACGGTGCGCTCGACGCCGATGACAGTGACGACAACAACGCCAATGTCTGCTCCGACACCGATGGTGACGGGTGTGACGACTGCAGCAGTGGTTCTTACGACCCGGCTGCCGACGGTACCGACACCGACGGTGACGGTCTCTGTGATAGTGGCGACCCGGATCTCGATGGAGACGGAATCGACAATGTCTGTGATGTCGACCAGACCGCCGGTGCGGACTGTAATGGCAATGGTGCGCTCGATAGTTGCGATATTGCAGTTCCGACAGGTGCCGATTCGGGAACCAGTGCACCGGGAACACCGATTTCCAACGCCCTGCCGCCGACCATCGACACCATCACCCTCTCGGGTGGATTGACCCTGACGGATGTGGATGTGGATGTGAACCTCACGCACTCCTGGGTGGCTGATGTCAACATGGATCTGGCTTCGCCGAGCGGAACTTCCATCCGGTTGCATAACGGTGGTGGTGGTCAAGCTGACGATATCGATGTGACCTACGATGACAGTGGTATTGCGAACGGGACGCCCTACAACGTGGGGTCTGTGATGCAACCGTCTGGACCAGGTGCCCTGTCTGACTTCAACGGTCAGGCCGGTGACGGTAACTGGACGATGACCATCGTGGATACGGCCGGTGGAGACGACGGTACCTTGATCGACTGGACAGTGCTGGTCGAGGGAACCCTCGGCGGGCCGGGATCGACCGATTGCAACGGCAACGGCATTCCCGACGAGTGCGAGGCGGACTGTGACGGAAATGGCGTGCCGAATGATTGCGAGATCACCGGTGGCGCTGCCGACTGTAACGGCAACGGTCTTCCAGACGCTTGCGAACTGGCAGATGGATCAGCTACCGACTGTAACGGTAACGGAACCCTCGACAGTTGTGACCTCGTGCCGCAGATCGGTGGTGAGACTGGAACCAGTGCGCCGGGAACACCGATTTCCAACGCCCTGCCGCCGACCATCGACACCATCACCCTCTCGGGTGGATTGACCCTGACTGACGTGGATGTGGATGTGAATCTCACCCACTCCTGGGTGTCTGATGTCGATATGGATCTGGCTTCGCCGAGCGGTACTTTAATCCGGTTGCATAACGGTGGTGGTGGATCTGCTGCCGACATCGATACGACATTCGACGACAATGGTATTCCGAACGGATCGCCCTACAACGCAGGTTCCGTGATGCAACCGTCTGGACCGGGCGCCCTGTCTGACTTCAACGGTCAGGCCGGGGACGGTAACTGGACGATGACCATCGTGGATACGGCAGCTGGTGACGACGGTACGCTGGTCGACTGGTCGATACTGGCTACCGGCCTCGCAGCAGCGGTATCCTCCGACTGCAACCTCAACAGCATTCTGGACGAGTGCGAGATCGCGGACGGCAGTGCCACCGACTGTGACGGCAACGGAACGCTGGACTCCTGTGATATCGCAGACGGTGCCAGTGACTGTAACGGCAACGGCTTGCCCGATATCTGCGACTTTTCTGTCACGGTGGAAGAGTGCAGCGCCCCGGGTGCTGCGATTTCCGCCACCCTGCCGCCAGCTGTCGATGTCCTGGTCAGCGCTGCGGGTCTCACCATCAGCGATCTGGATGTCGGCGTTGATATCAGCCACAGCTGGGACGGTGACATCCTCCTCACACTCGAGAGTCCGGCGGGTACCGTCGTTACGCTCCACGATGAGGCTGGTGGTAACACCGATAACATCAATGTCACTTATGACGATAGTGGTGTACCTAACGCCGCTCCGTATGACAACGCTGGTGCTTCGATGCAGCCGACCGGTCCTGGAACTCTTGCTGACTTCAACGGCGAGGGAACCGACGGGCCCTGGACGATGACGGCTACGGATAGCACCGGCGGTGACGACGGCGTCCTCAACAGCTGGTGCCTGATCGCCACCGGCCCGGGCAACGACTGCAACACCAATGGTATTCCTGACGACTGTGAAACAGACACTGACCTGGACGGACTCATCGACGCCTGTGATCCCGACGACGACGGTGACGGAATCGACGACGTGTGCGATGTCGACAGCACCGGTGGCGCCGACTGTGACAGTGACGGTCAAGACGATAGTTGTCAGACCGACACCGACATGGACGGAAGCATCGACGCCTGTGACGCCGACGACGACGGTGACGGAATCGACGACGTGTGCGATATCGATAGCACTGGTGGCGCCGACTGCGATCTGGACGGTCAAGACGATAGTTGTCAGACCGATACCGATAGTGACGGAACCATCGACGCCTGTGATCCCGACGACGACGGTGACGGAATCGACGACGTGTGCGATATCGACAGCACCGGTGGCGCCGACTGCGATCTGGACGGTC
>DUAN01000038.1:9319-43078 GCA_012960845.1 Planctomycetota bacterium
CCGATACCGATAGTGACGGAATCATCGACGCCTGTGATCCAGACGACGACGGTGACGGAATCGACGACGTGTGCGATGTCGACAGCACCGGTGGTGCCGACTGTGACGGCGACGGACTCGACGACTCCTGTGAAACCGACACCGACGGTGACGGAACGCCGGACGACTGCGAGGCTGACGACTTCATCCGCGGCAATGCCAACAACGACGGCAATGTCGATCTTGGTGACGGAATCCTGATCCTGGGTTACCTGTTCTCTGGAGATGCGATCCCGTGTCTCGACGCAGCGGACTGTGACGACAATGGTCAGGTCGATATCACGGATGCCATTTACCTGTTCACCTACCAGTTTGCTGGAGGAGCGGCTCCGCTGGCGCCCTTCCCCGCCTGTGGTACGGATCCGACAGATGGGGATGCCCTCGACTGTCTGGTCACTACCTGTCCCTGATGGAACGTTTGTAGGTAGGTGCTATCAGTCACGGCCCCGCGGAATTCAAGATTCCGCGGGGCCGCTTTTTTGCCCGCGTCCGACTTCTTGACCTGTAGCGGGGGGTTGCCACCGTGAGCGGGAGGGGACACCCTTCCTCTCATGAGTCACTCAACCGTCATCCTGGCCTCGGCATCTCCCCGGAGGTGTATCGCCTTGCAACGAGCTGGCTTTGCCCCGCTGGTTCGCCCCGTGGACATCGATGAATCCCACAATCCAGGGGAAGGAGCGGTGGCACTGGTCGAACGCCTGGCTCAGGCCAAGGCGGCATCGATCGATCAGCCCGAGCATCCGGTGCTGGCGGGGGATACGGTTGTTTCTCTCGAGCAGCAGTTGTTGGGCAAGCCCGCCGATTCCAAGGACGCCAGGAGGATGCTGGAGTCCCTCTCCGGTCGAGAGCACCAGGTGACCAGTGGTTGGTGCCTGCGCTGGGGCAGCGACACTCAGGTGGGCCATGTGGTCACCCTGGTGCGCTTCAAGCGCCTTTCCAGCAGCCAGATGGATGCCTACCTCGAAACGGGCGAACCCTTCGACAAGGCGGGGGCCTACGGGATTCAGGGCGAGGGGAGGGCGCTGGTCGAGGAAGTTCGTGGTTCCTGGAGTAATGTGGTCGGATTGCCACTTTGCCCGGTGATCCGGCTGCTGAGAGATCTCATGGAGCGTTGAGAGTGCTCCCTCGGCTGAGTAGACTCATGGCGGAGTGGACTCTGTGGGAGATTCGCTCATCCCCGCTGTGCGACTCTGGAGGTTTGAGCCGTGAGTTTTGACATCTCAGCAATCCCTGATCTGATCGGACGATTCCACCCGTTGATGCTTCACTTTCCCCTCGGGCTGTTGCTCTGGGCGGGGGTTCTCGAAGGGGTCCACCTGCTTCAGCGCCGGCCGATCCCGCCGACCGGCCCGGTCTCGCTTCCGATGGTGATTCCCGGCGCAGCGTTTGCGGTGCTGGCTTCACTCTCTGGCTGGTTGCTGGCGAATCCAGAGGATCCAGATACCGCACTGGCCTGGCACCGTTGGCTGGGGATCGGCACCACTTTCCTGGCACTGGTTACCGCGGGTGTCGGAATCGCAGTGCTTCGAGGTCGTGAGGTGGCGAGCCCGGCGTACCGATTGTCACTCTTTCTGTGCATCCCGATCCTCGCAGCGGGAGGGCATATCGGTGGCGAGATGAAGTGGGGCGAGGGTTTCGTCGAGGAGGGCTTCGAAAAAGTCTTTTTTGCGGGCCAGGGGGATGACGATCGGGAGAGGAACTCACTGACCCAGGTCAGCATCGATGCTCCGCAGGAGCAGCGGGGTTTGCTGCTGTACCATCAGAAAGTGAGAGGGATCCTCGATCAACATTGTGTTCCCTGTCACGGCCCGGAAAAGGTCAAAGGGGAACTCAGACTCGACACTCCCGATGACCTCAAGGATCGACAGAGGGAGATTCCTCTGATCGTTCCGGGGGATCCGGACAATAGCTTGCTGGTCGAACTATTGCTGCTCCCCGCTGACGATGAAGATCGTATGCCGCCGCCGGATGAGCCGGCGCTGACCGAGCAGCAGCGCCGCAATCTCGTCGAGTGGGTGCGGGCGGGGGCTCCTTGGCCCGCACAAGGGCCAAAGGGGCTGGTCGGGGTTGCCGGTCCAGTCGGGTCACCCGGTGCCGTCGGCATCTCGGGCGGCGCCCAGGATCCTGTTCCAGCGGAAGAGGAAGAGGAAGAAGAAGATGCTCCGGATGAGGAACCGACCGGAGAAGATGGCTCCGATCCGCCACCGGAAATACTGCACTTCCAGCAGAAGGTGATGCCATTGTTCGAGCGCCACTGCCTCGAGTGCCACGGCTCGGAGAAACAGAAAGGTAAACTGCGGCTGGATCTGCGGGCCGAGGCATTCAGTGATCGCGAGTACCCGACCATCGTTCCTGGGAATTCTCAGGAGAGCGAGTTGATCGAGCGGGTCTCGTTGCCCGACGACGATGAGGATCGGATGCCGCCCGATGGAGATCGTCTGACCGGGGAGGAATTGGCACTGCTGCGCGACTGGATCGACCAGGGCGCTTCGTGGCCAGAAGATGAAGCGGTCGATGTACCGGTGCCGCCCGTCGGTGAGGCGGGAGTGTCGCAGGTACCCTCCAGAACTCCCGGGCAACTTCCGGACATGCCTCTCATCCGAATCGAGGATGAAGAGATCCGATCTGCAGTGGCTCGGTCGGTTTCCACTCTGCAGGCGTCCGGTGTTCGTGTCGCACCGATCTCTCGCATAGATGATGCGCATGAGGCGGTCTTTCGTCTGCTGCGAAAGGGCGCCTCCGACGAGATGGTGGCGCAGCTTGCAGGACTGGAACCAGTGCTGACTCGACTCGATCTGGCTGGAACATCGGTGACCGCCCGGTCGATTCGAGGATTGTGGAGATTTGGCAAGATTCGCGTGCTCAACCTGTCGGAAACCGTGGTGGGGGATGACGAGGTGGCGATTCTTGCGAGCCTGCCCGACCTGACGGTGTTGAATCTGTTCGGAACCGAGGTGACCGACGATTGCCTGGCACTATTCGAGCGGATGCCCGCATTGCGAAGGGTTTATCTGTGGCGAACTGCGGTCACCCGGTCTGCCGTCGGCAAACTGGCCCTGAAACGTCCCGACCTGCTGATCAATATCGGTGTCAACGAGGGTCCCAAGCGGATCAAGGCAAAGGTCGAGGTGGAAACCAGTGGGATCTGGCCCGGGAGAGAAGCGGAACTGGCGCCTGAACATGTTCATGACGGATCCGTCGAGACCATCTGGGCCGGTCCAGAGGAGGAGAGAAGTGGCTGGGTCCAGTTGACCCTGGAAGAGCCACAGGTGGTGGTCGGTGTACGTCTCGATGAGGGCCAATTCCCGAGGATCCAGAAGTTCTCGGTCGAGGTTCAGGACGATTCAGGTTGGGTGGAACTGGCCAGCGGAACTACCATCGGTTCAAAGAAGGAGCTGCTGTTCGCTGCCCATCTGGCGAAGGTGATTCGCATCAAGATTTTGGAAGCGGTTGATACGCCGGTGATCGCCGAGTTCGATCTGCTGGTCGATTAGATCGAGCCGTCCCGAACATTTTTTTCAGCTTCCTCGAAGATGTTCTCCCAGGAGTCGTCGAGAGCTTCTAGCAAGGATGAGGTGCTCGAGACCCCTGTGGTCTCCGTGGTTCTTTCCGGGGCGCGTCCTCCCCGTCGGCGAGTTCGAACCGCCTGGTCGATGGTGATCTTCTGTTCATCCGAGAATTCAAGTTCGCGAGAAATCTCGACCTGGATCTCGTCCAGGTAAGAGATGGTGAAGAATGGCTCGGCATGGAGCCGTTCTCGAAGAGTGGCGATGGCGGGTGCTGGCGGAACTTCTGCTACCGCTATGATCACCGCAGCACCGATGCGAGAGAGCGGTAGGAGACCGTGCTCCCAGACGAAGTCTGCTTCGAGTGCCTGCAGCAGATCTCCATCGATCTGGTAACGGGAGATTGGAATCATCGGCAATTGATGCTGGGCACTGAGACATCTGGCCAGATCCGCCTCACTGAGAGGGGTCTCTCTCAGAAGCGACTCGATGGTGCTCTCGCCGGTCTTCGCACTCTGGGTGCGGGCCGCCTCGATGTCTGCAGGAACCAGTAGTCCCTCAGAAACCAGGATCTCGCAGGTGTTCTTGTATCGAACGGTTCGCATCTTGACCGATCTCCTTCCACTCAAGGATAAGACGCTCCCTCGCATATCGTCAAATCGGCCGATTGGACGAAATCGAGAAAAGGGGCGATGCTGAGATATCCGCTCGCCCGCGGAAGGAGACCTACCCTGTCAGGAATGACCTCTGGTGGCCTGGAACTGGCTGCCACGGGAGCGATGGTGATTGCGCGAATTCGCCCGATTGCCGGAGATCCCCCCAGAATGATCGTCAAGGCCCTTGGTGCCCTCTCTCGCAAGGTGCACCAGCATCCAGGGACCTTGCTGGCGCTAATCGTCCCCCCTGAAGAAGCCCATCCTCCGGCGCTGCTGCGAAGGATGGCGCAACTGGCGGAAGTGGTGAATCGAGGAGGGGGATTCATGGTGATCGTCGGATCACGTCAGTCCCTCGATCTCGACTCCCAGCCAAATCTAGTCGTGCCGGTGGTCTCCACCCTGGAGGAAGCCGAGGTGATCCTGCTGCGTCAGTGAGTCGCTCCACCGCTGGCGGGTGGCTGAGGATCCGCTTCATCAAGGGAGGGATCTAGCACTTCATCCTCGATGTCTGATTCCTCTGGTGAGTGGAGGAAAGCATGGAGAGAGGTGGCGAGAGTGGTGGTCATCCCATCGACTTGTGCCAGCGACTCGACGGAGGCATCGCGGATCGATTTGATCGATCCAAATTGTTGTAACAGAGCCCGGCGTCGGCGTGGACCGATGCCGGGTATTTCCTCGAGCCCGCTGACCAACTGACTACGTCTTCGCAATTCTCGGTGGTATGAGTTGGCAAATCGATGCGCTTCATCACGGATCCGCTGCAAGAGGCGCGATGCGGGGTCTTCTTCTGGCAGGTCGATCGGGTCGGATCTTTCTGGCAGATAGACCCGTTCGGTGGTTCGCTGTCCCGAGCGCAAACGATCCTTGGCGAGCCCACAGATGGTGACCCCAGGGGCGTGCTGGCGGAGCACTGACACGGCACTGGAAATCTGCCCCTTACCCCCATCGACCACGACCAGATCTGGAACAGCATCCCGTTCAGGATGTTCTCTGAAGCGCCGCTCGAGAACCTCTGCCATGCTGGCAAAGTCATCGCTTCCGCGAACCGTGCGGATTCGATAACGACGGTACAGAGCGGTGTCGGGCTCGCCGTCTTCGAAATATACCCGGCTCGCCACCGACAGGGTGCCCTGGATATTCGAGATGTCGTAGCACTCGATGGTACGGATCGGTTGTTGTGCCTCGAGGACCTCACCGAGTCGCACTGCGATCTGCTCCTGCAGTTCCAACTGTCGGCCATCGGAGTCCGAGCGTACCTCTGCGTTGCGTCGCGCCAGTTCGAGCAGGCGCACCTTGCTGCCACGTTGGGGCACCTTGACGGTGGTTTTTCGCCCTGCCTTGGTCGAGAGCCACTTCTCGATGATCTCCAGACCCTCGGGAACGGTTGGAACCAGGATCTCGGGAGGAACGAATTTGTCCCCGTGGTAGTACTGGCCGAGAAACGCCTGGAGCAGTTCAGAATCTTCTTCCCGGGTATCACGGCAAGTGTGGGTCGCCGAGGAAATCACTCTTCCATCTCGGACCAGCAGCAGGTGGATCGAGGAGAGATCGCCGACCCGATGCAGGCCCAGCACGTCGCAATCTCCCTGGGCATGTTCCTCGACATGTTGTTGCTCCATGATCTTATCGACCGCCGAGATCTGGTCTCGAACTCGCGCCGCTCCTTCGTAGTCACGAGCCTCGCTGGCGGCCGCCATCTTCTGCCGAAGGCGCTTGAGCAGCGATCGATCTCGACCCCGCAGTAACAGCAGCACCTCTTCGACCAGCTGGGCATAGGACTCTTCCTCGTCGAGACCGACACACGGTGCAGTACAGCGACCAATTTCGTACTCGATACAGGGTCTCTGGCGGCTGTCAAAGAAGGCGTTGGAGCAACTGCGGAGCGGGATGTACTTCTTGATCAACCGCAGTAGCGAGTACACCGCGCGAGAAGATGAGTAGGGGCCGAAGTACAGGTGACCGTCATCCTTCCAGCGGCGAATCGGATGAACCCTGGGCCAGGCCTCACCTGTGGTGACTCGAAGCGACAGGTAGGTCTTGTCATCTCGTAATCGAAGGTTGTACAGGGGGCGGTGCTTCTTGATCAGGTTGTTCTCGAGAAGGAGAGCTTCCAGTGGATTGCTACAGACGATGTAGTCGATCGTCTCTGTATTCTCGACGATCCGGGAGAAGAGGAATCGTCCATCATTGGCTCCCGGTTGAAAGTAGGAACGAACCCGCGAGCGGAGATTTGTCGCCTTCCCGACATAGACCGTCTGTGAGCGTCCGTCGGTGAAGATGTAGACCCCTGGATCGGAGGGCAGTCCTGCTAACTGGCTGCGAAGCGTATCGGACAGTTCAGGAGACGGCGACATCATCGGTTTTCTGCAGGTAGAAGTGGTGAATTGGTTGGCCCTTCGATAGGAATCGCTTCTCGAACAGGGTCTCGACATGATTTTCGAGATCGAGCGGTTGATAGAGCCATGGATCCTCTCCCGTGCGTGAGACCAGTGATTCGATCTCTTCGAGGGAGGCGAGTGCCTGGTTGGCATATGAGGGGTCATCGGTGCGGATCTCGAGCGGCGCGCCGGGGCGCAATTTCCTGGCGACCATCGTCAGGAAAGACGATTGCAGCAGCCTTCTTCGCGCATGCCTTGTTTTGGGCCATGGATCGGGGAACAGGATGAAGGCGCCTGCGAGGCAGTTGTCTGCAAAGAGTGGATCGATGGCATCGAACGCATCGGCGTGAAGGAATTTGAGATTAGCCCCGCAGTGGAGCGTTTCCGCCTTGCGCAGGGTCATCTCGAATTTTTTCCGACACTGCTCGATTCCGACATGAAGGTCACCATCGAATCGTGCGGCCCGGTCGATGATGTGAGTGTCCTTGCCGGTGCCGATCTCCAGCCACAGATCCCCCGAGAGACCGAACAGTTGCGACCAGTCACCATGGTCGAGCAACTGCTGTACCTTGAACTCACGAGATCGCTCGCCGTCGGAGAGTCGTTGGTGTCGTCGCAGACGGGTCAAGATTACCTCCCCGGAATCGTCGATTCCTTTGCTCAAGGGTAGCCGGAGACGGGGAGGATTCCACCGACAGGTCCTCCAGAAGGGCTGTCGATCAGAGTTTTTCTGGGTCCAAAATATCAGTCGAGGTAGCGGCAGCGCAGAGCGTGCCTCGGAGGTAGCATGTGGCCGGGGAATCCTCCGGAATGGAGGGAGGGGAGAAAAAGATGAAGCCAAGTAGCGAGACCGTATTGTCGATTCCAGGCCGGCTGCAGCCGGTGTATCTGCTGTGCCTCTGCTGGTTGCTGCCCGGTTGCGGGCTGTGGAGTTACTTCTCTTCCGATCAGGAGCCGACCCCGGTGAGCCGATCCGATTCGACATCCCACTCGACATCTGCCACCTGGGATGGAATCGGCGACTCCTCTGATCTTGCAGAACTGGAGATGTTCCTGCTGCAGCAGAGTCCAGCCCTCGAGCCCTTCAAGGAGTCGCAGGGATCGACAGAAACCGGTCAGGTGGAATCCTGGCTGCCTGGGGCACGAGTCCTCGATAGCGCCGCCACCGAAGGAGATGGTGGAACTCATCTTCCTCGAACTCCGCTTCCTGGAGATCGATCGGTGGCCATCGACTGGCGTCCTTCTTCGATGTTCGATGGGGAGGCACAGCAACGACAGCGAGACGCACGCCAGTCCATCGCGCAGGCTCGTCTCCAGCAAGCTCAGGGGAAGTTGCTTCGACTACTGAGAGAAGAGTGGGCCGAACTGTGGTACCAGCAACAGGCGAGTCAGTTGACGATAGCGGCCCTGAAAGATCTGAACGCAGATCTGAACGCGGATCAGAACCAGAAGTTTAGCGACTCTCCTGAAGAGTCCTCCGCTGAAGGGTCGATCCAGCGGGTCGCTCTGAGATCTCGCTGGAACGATCGCCTCGAGGGTTTCGCGGAGGAAGTGGGCAGAACCCGGATCAGAATCAATGCCCTGCTGGGTCGATCTGCCGGGTCGATCTTGCCGCAACCGATGGATTCGGGTGATCTTCGATTTGGCGAGGTGGATGGGCTGTCCGATCGCCGCCTCCATCATCGTCGCCTCCATCCTCGTGTCCTTCTGGCCGAGCAAGAACTGGTTCTGGCCAGCGCCCAGTTGGAGCAGGAGCAGGGCAGTGATTGGCCAGAGTGGGTCATCGGCGCCAGTTCCAGTTATGACGTGGATGCTTCCGTGACCGGTTCGGCGGGTCGGGGAGATGCATGGATGGTGACACTGGGTGTGGAGTTTCCCCTCGGTCTTCAGCCGGGTGAGCAGAGGCTCAACGCTGCCCAGAACCAGCTCGGATCTGCTCGTGCACGCCAGATCCTGTCGCGCCGTTCGATCGATGATGAGATTGCTGCAGCCAGGGCCCAACTCCTGGCGAGTCACGAGGCGATCGATACGCTGGAAAACCAGGTGATTGCCCACATCGAGGAGGCGCGGGCCAAGTGGAGTGCTGTGGCGGCTACCGATCAGGGAGATTCGCGCTTGCGGATCGTCGAGAAACTGCTCGACGCCCGTATCGGCTGGCTGCGTGCCGTGTCGAATCGGGCTCGTGCCCGGGTGTCCCTGGTCGATCTTCTCGGGCTCGAGAGACACGGCTTCAGGGGTGTGCTCAGCCACTTGAGATGACCGGTGCTCCGCTGTTTGTTCTTGCTCTGGCCGGCCGATTCCGGTGGGATGATGAGTAGATTCCAGGAGTAAGTTAGGCGGGCGACCCGAATGCCGAAAATCCCATCTCAGTGCTCTCGTTCCTTCACTTCAATTGTGGTGCTTCTCATCACTATTGGAATCTCCCTGCCACTTCTGGCAGATTCACCGAAGAGGTCCAGCTCAAATGCGCCGGTCGATGCCCCTGACTCTGCCAGGAGTTTGCGGGATGCGGTCGTCAAGTTGGAGGCTGCTTGCCGGCGCAAAGGCTACCAGATGCAATGCAACGTCTGGGGAGGGCTCTCCAACAAGGCAGATCACAAGGTCTGGATGCATCAGGTCTATGAGGAGCATGAAGGCCAGGTTCTCGGGGCGCTGATGTACTTGCCGGGATTGTCGATCTATCGTAATCGAGAACGCGGTGCGATTTTCATCGATGAGCAATGGAAGCCGATGATCTCCGATCCTGCTGGCCACCGGGTGCAGAGGATCATCGCCTTTCCCGGGCAGGTGCTGTTCGACGCACTCTCGAGCAAGAAAAAGGTCGAGTGGATCGAACCTTCAAAACTGATCGACAGCGACGATCCCGATTACATCGAACCGATGGATGCGCCACTGGAGCCGGGCGAAGAGGGGGATACCGCTGTCGTCGAGAAGAAACAGCCGAGCTACCGCAGGGTCAAGGTGGAGGTGAGTGAGAAGGTCGCTGTTCGATACTTCAATCAGATCCAGAACTCAGGATTGCTCGGTGGTTTCAGCTGAAGCATCACCAAGTTCCTGTCCAGTGTGGACAGGACCCGTACTCGCTGCAGCGTCGAGGTGGGGATCGATCCCCAGACCGGGCTCCCCGATCAACTGTTGATGACGATCCTCATCGGCAGGAAGAACCTCGAGGGGAGCACCATCTCGGCGGACCGGGCATTTTCTGACGGAGTCGAACACATCGTCTTCAATTATTCCTACCAGCTCGATTCTTCCGAGCCCGTGGAGGCGTTTCAGATTCCACCTCAGGCAAAAAAACTGCTGAGGTGAGCCGCATCGCCGTCTGGTCGCGCAGCAATCCCCGCAGCGCTGGATGAGCGCCGATCCTCCTCGATAGAAGTGCCCCATTTCACGCTTGAGATGGGTCTGAGGACGATTCTAGGTCAATCGGGTGATCATCGGTCCGATCGATCGGGGCAGCCGGATCGAAGGGTATAGCCTCACCCGTTGAAAGGAGGAGCCAGATGACGAAATCACACAACTCGACGACACAGAATTCGACGACACAGAACTCGATGAATCGGTACGAACCCCACTGGTGGACGACTGGGCGCTGGACGGCGCTGGTGGTCGGAATCCTCTTCATCTCGCCTGCTGTCATGGCGGCCGAGGAGTCTCCACGGAAAGCGCTGGTCCAGGTGACCAGAAACCTGGCACAGATGGCCAGTGAAAGTGGATACCGAACCGATGTTGCCATTATCGGTGGGG
The DNA here is from genome assembly GCA_012960845.1 of Planctomycetota bacterium. Taxonomy (GTDB): domain Bacteria; phylum Planctomycetota; class UBA8108; order UBA1146; family UBA1146; genus QNYK01. The sequence goes on from DUAN01000038.1 coordinate 19,646, forward strand.
TCAGTTCCGCTTCCGATCACAGCGTCGAGATCCCCAAGTACCTGCGAAGGGCTCGGGCCCATGTACGAGGAAAGGTGATGCACCTGCCCGAGCACAGCGCCTACCTGTACTGCGGCAAGGTCGCGATCGAGGAGGAAGGGGTCTGGATGAAACCGGGCACCAGTCGTCTCGGGCGAGAGATCGCAGGGATGTTTGAAGTCCCCACCGACCTGTTGACGAACGCCTTCCAGAGAGGGAGCCGGATCGAGTGGGTGGCGAATCGAATCGAGACTCGCAAGGCGATCAAGGTAGTTCTGCCAGCGAGTCAGTCGAGGGCTCGCTTCAGCGGAATCGACAGGTCTGGTTGTGTTGCCGCCGAGGGAAGGAGACTTTCCTACTTCCAGTCCAGGTTGGAGCGGTCCAATACCCAGACCACCATCATCATCGATCTCGATCCAGCAGGGGCACTGCCGCAAAAGATCCAGATCGAGGTCTTGGGAGCGTACAGGGATGAACATGGCCGCTCTCGCAAGGGACAGCTGGCGTTCGAGGAAGGAACCAACCATGCGGCGTTCCATTTCATCTACTGGCTCGATACCAGCGCAGCGGTCGGGCAGTTCAAAGTGCCGCAGAAGGCACAGAGATTGCTCAAGTAAGTAACATGTCAACCAAGAAGGTGCTCTCGGAAGTCCAACTTCCGGGAGCATTTGCATAGAATTCTGGACCCCCGGCGGCTACCATCATCGGGACCAGGCCCGCTGGGTATCGTCAGCCATCTCCACTTGAGGCTGGTGAGGTAGATCCGCGAAAGGACAGAGGCGTGAACAAGTTCATCTTCGTGCTGTTTTCAGGATGGTTGCTTTCAGCAGTGATGCTGGCCGGAGTTGGACTCCAGGCGTCAGATCCACCAGGGGAAAAGGCTCCCGATCCTGCCAAGGCCCTCAGGAAAGTCAGCAAGGACTTCTTGCGGCATTCGAGCAAGAGCGGCTATTCCGCACACCTCGTCATCGCCGGCGGCATGGCGAACTCGAGTGACCACAAGATCATCGATCAGGCGGTCAGCGAGGATTACTTTGGCCTGATCCGGGGTCCCCTGATGCACATGCCGGAACAACAGATCTTCCGCACCCTCGACAAGGGCGCCCAGTTCGATGGCGATATCTGGCGGGTGCTCCAGTCGACCGCGGATGGCAAGAAACTGGATCGGCTCTTCACCTTTCCCGAGAGATTGCTGGCCGATGCCAGCAGCAAGGGCAGCAAGGTCCAATGGCTCGAATCCACGGTCAAGCCGCGCAAGGTCAAGAGAGAAGCACCACTCGGCGGAACTGCGGTTGGATCCTCTGAACAGGCGGAAATGGTCTACCATCGCCTGCGGGTGACACTGCCCGACAAGATGGCACTGCAGTACTTCATCGAGGTCCAGAATTCAGGTTGTCTGTCTGGCGGCTGATGTATTTCTGAATACCTGTCCCGTGCGGACAGGACCCAGACTCGCAGCGTGCTCGATATCGACCTGGATCCACAAACGATGACTCCTCGTAAGATGGAACTGCTGGTACTCACGGGGATGCGAAATGCCGATGGTAAGACCGCCAAGGGGGATGCTGCATTCTCCAAGGGAGTCGAGCATGTCGTGTTCCGCTATGCGTACGAGATCAACTCCGAGGAGCAGGTCGACCCCTTCAAGATTCCGGGTGCTGCGCGCAAGTTGATGCGATAAGCGACTGCGGGATTTTCAGTGAAAACGGGCGCCACCAGCGGGTTTGCTGGTGGCGCCCTTTTTGTTGCTGTGAACTCGGCTGAGCCTGCTGGTGAGAGATACACTCGACACCTATTGGCCGGAAGCCTATTCGCCGGAAGTTTCGAGTGCCTCGATATTGATCCGGATCGTCTCCAGTTGCTGCTCCAGATCGATCGCAAGGGCCTTTTCTCTCTCGACCACTTCGGCAGCCGCACGACTGACGAAGTTTTCGTTGGCCAGTTTCTTTCGTGACCCTTCGAGCCTTCCCTGGGTTTTAGCGGACTGTTCCTGCAGGCGGGTGCGCTCCTTCTCGAGGTCGAGCACTCCCGGGATGAAGACTTCCAGGTCACCGTCGATGGCCACTGCACTGTCGATGGTTCGCTCCACCGTCGCTCCGATGGTCAACGAAGAGAAGTTACCGAGGTGCAAGATCAGTCCCTCCAGCGACTGGAGTTCGGACTGCGCCGGTCCCGAGGTTCGGACTCGTACCTCGAGCGGCTGGCGCGGCGGGATGTTGTAACGGGATCGTAGATCCCGGATGATCCGGATCAGGTCGCGGCAACGATCGAATGCGCCTTCGAGCACCGGGTCGCGCCAATTCGATGGCACCTCTGGCCAGCTCGCCAGGCACAGTAGTTCTTGATCGGGAAGAGGCTTCTCGACGCCTCGCACCGGTGCGATTTCTCTCAGGCTGCCCCACAGCTCCTCGGTGATGAAGGGAACGAACGGATGCAACAATCGAAGCACCTGGTCGAGGCAGGTGGCCAGTACCTGTTGCGCGGTTGAGGCATCTGGAGCGGGGGTTTCACCTTCGCCCTGTCGAAGACGCGGCTTGATCGCTTCCAGGTACCAGTCGCAAAGTTCACTCCAGAAGAAGTCCCGGGCCAGCCCGATGGCAGCGGAGGGATTGTAGGAATCCAGTTGCTGTTGAACCTCGGTGCATGCGGCCTGTAATCGAGAGAGGATCCACCGATCTTCGCTAGCGAGATTGTCGCTGCAGGCTGGATCGAACTGGTATCCTTCCAGGTTCATCAGGGCAAAACGTGCCGCATTCCACAACTTGTTGCAGAAGTTGCGGCCGACATCGAAGCGCTCGCTGATCAACTTGGCGGCGGGAACACCTTCCATCGTGCCCAGCACATCAAACTCCTTGCCACTTTCCGGGCAGAGGTAGGTGAAGTTGTTTTGACCATGTTTTGCTGTGGCAAGGTCGATACCGTTGCCGGTGAATGGGCTGATCGCCTGCACCGGAAGTCGAATGTCCTGGGTTCCCGTTTGCATCTCGCACAGGACATATCGCATCGCATCGGTGCCATATCGTTCGATGATATCGACCGGATCGATTCCGTTCCCCTTCGACTTGCTCATCCGCTCACCCTTGCCATCGAGAATGTTTGCGTGAAGAAACACATCGGTGAAGGGTAAGTCACCCAGGTTGTAGAGCCCCATGATGACCATTCGTGCGACCCACAGGGAGATGATATCCCGGCCGGTGACGAGGCAGGATCCGGGGTAGTAATAATCGAGGCAGTTTTCTTGCTGGTCGTTGGCTGCGAGCGAGCGTTGCCCCTCTGAGACCTGAGCGGTGGCCGGATCGGGCCACCCGAGGGTGGAATGGGGCCACAGGGCGCTCGAGAACCAGGTGTCGAGAACATCGGGATCTCGCACCAACCCGGCCGCCTCCAACTGATCACTGATGTGGGTCTGAGATGGGGGTTCCTTCAGGCACACCTGCAGGTGACCGCCTTGCGCAGGAATCGTGCGGTGACCATCGAGATGGACACTGGATCCATCGCGGTTGACCAGCCTCAGGCAAACATCGTCTTGGCCCTCAACGTGGATCGATTGGAGCAGGGACTCGATCGAATCGGCGTCGAGATCGCCAGACCATATGGGAATCTGATGTCCCCACCAGAGTTGTCGAGAGATGCACCAGTCACGCTTCTCCGCCAGCCAACTGACGTAAGTACTTCGGTAACGCTCTGGATCCGGATGGAAGGAGACGGTTCTTCCGGTGTGCGAGCTCCAGCCCGAAACCGCATCGATGGCTGCCTGTGCCAATCCATCGACCTTGAACTCGTGCTCCAGACCCTCGGCGCAGCGGACGCCCCCCTCGATATCTCCCATCCGGACAAACCATTGCAGCGACAGGTACGGTTCGACGGGGGTCTTCGAACGATCGGAGTGACCCACCTCGACCACTCGGTCCTCGACCTGTTCGAGCAGTCCTAGCTGCTCAAAGCGGCGAACCACTGCCTTCCTCGCCTCGAATCGGTCCTCGCCGGCATGGGGTCCTGCGGCTTCGTTGAGGGTCCCATCGGGGTTCAGGATGTTGATCGCTTCGATGCGATCTTGGTGTCGTTGCCACACCTCGTGGTCATTGGGGTCGTGGGCTGGAGTGATCTTGACGCAGCCCGATCCCAGTTCAGGCTTGGCCCACTCATCGGTGATCAGCGGGATCTTCCGATCGACGATGGGCAACTGGATCATCCGACCCGCTGCCGCCATCTCGGCCAGTTGAATCAGTGAGGGGAGTAACTGCTCGACTCTCGATTCGAGGCGCTGGACCTCGGAGGTGAGTTCCTCGATCTGTTTTGCTGGAGCGGCAGCCAGCCGTTCCCGTGCCTGCTGGAGACGCTCCTCCAGTACCGCGGCGGGATCGGGATGAACCGCAACGGCCGTATCTCCCAGCATCGTTTCTGGACGAGTGGTGGCGACGATCACCTCGGAGGGCTCGCCGGGCTCGGGGTCGATCACCGGATAGCGCAGGTGCCAGAAGTGGCCGTCGGTGCTCTTGTGTTCGATCTCGTCATCGGCCACGGCGGTTTGCAGGTGGCAATCCCAGTTGACCATTCGATCACCCTGGACGATCAACCCATCCCTGAACATTCGATAAAAGGTCCAGGTCACTGCCCGTGCGCAGATGGGGTCCATGGTAAATCGCTGGCGATCCCAGTCGCAGGAACAACCCATCGCTTTTTGCTGTGAGACGATTCGCTTCTGATACTGATCCTTCCACTGCCAGATGCGCTCGACCAGGGCATCGCGGCCGAGGTCGTGGCGGTTCTTGCCCTCCAGTTCCAGCAGTCGCTTCTCGACCACTGCCTGGGTGGCGATCCCGGCATGATCGGTACCTGCCATCCAGAGGGTGTTGTCCCCTTGCATCCGGTGCCAGCGCGTCAAGAGGTCCTGCATGACGTTGTCCATGGCATGACCCATATGAAGAGCGCCGGTCACGTTGGGAAGGGGCATCATGATGACGTAGCGTTGGTCACGATCATCGGGAATCGAGCGGAATGCGTCCTTTTCATTCCAGCGATTCGTGATGGAATCCTCGATGAGATTCGGGTCGTAATTTTTGGTCAGTTCCTCGGCCATGGTGCCTCTACTTTCCGTGAACCAGGAGGATCTAGGGCGGTCGAAGACAAGTCAAGGGAGACAGCGAGATCAGGGGGGTGTGCTGGAAACGGATGATCTGGTGCGATACCGTGAGGTACATTCGCATCGGGTCCGATCATCGGGTCGGCAAGAAGGGAGTCTTGAATGCGAGGGTGGAGGAGGATTCGGGACCTGATATCCCATTGGTTGCGAGTTCCCCGACGCTGGTTGGGCCACCCGGATCTCCGATCGCTGAATCGAAGGGCCGATCGATCGAGGCGAGACGTCGAGAAACTACTGCAGCGGCTTCATCCAGGAGTGGGTTGCGAAGTCGTCTCGGGCCCCGGGACCAGCCACCTCGAGGCGGGTTGTTACTCTCAAAATGGTGAGGATGGGGTCTTGCTTCACATCCTGTCGACTGCCGGGGTCGACCAGCGAAGTATCGTCGAGATCGGATGTGGTGCAGCTGTCGAATGCAATTCATCTGCATTGCTGTGCGGTTTTGGTTGGAGCGGTGTCCTGTTCGATCGAGACCCTCAGCAGGTCAAGAGTGCACGGAGTTTTTTTGAGGAGCGCGGAGTCTCCAACCGGGTAGAGGTGCTGGAGGTCGAGGTTCAGCCTGACACGATCGATGCCCTGCTGGCACAGCGATCGGAGCCCGATGTTCTTTCCATCGATGTCGACGGTTATGACTTCTGGATCTGGAAACATCTCACCGTGTTCCGGCCACGGGTCGTGGTGATCGAGGTCAATGCTTCCTTCGGGCCATCGACATCTTGCACGGTTCCTTGGTCTGCTGGGAGTTCTCATCATGATGCGTATCGTCATCATGTCCGTGGCTGGCATCATGGTGCCAGCTTGGTGGCGATGGAGGCGCTGGGGAGAAGCAAGGGCTATCGGTTGGTTGCGGTCGAGTCGACCGGCACCAATGCTTTCTTCTTGCGGGAAGATCTGGCGGTCAGTGACCTTCCGCCACTCGATCCCGGAGGGGCCTGGAGGCCTCATCAGGTCAGGAGTCGGCGGCACTCTCCAGATGGTCAAGCGAGGCAACTGCAATCGCTTCCATCGGTGCTCGTGGAGTTGGATGGAACCCCTGCGAGTTGATGGCTGAATCCACTGGCGGATGATCGAATCGGAGTCGATGATATCGGTCAATTCTGCGACCAGGGAGGTGTGCTATGAATGGGTTTCAGTCGAAGTTGGTGCACGGGGGGGAGCCGGAGGAGAGGGTCGGGGGAGCCATCGTTCCACCGATCTATCAGAGTGCGACCTTCGAGCAGGTGCCAGGTTCTGGATACCATGACGGGCGATACATCCGCCTCTCCAATACTCCATCTCATGACCTCCTCCACGACAAGTTGTCACTGATCTGCGGAACCGAGGCCGCGCTGGTGGCATCCAGTGGAATGGCGGCGATCACCTCGACACTGCTGGCATTGTTGGGTTCCGGAGACACGGTGGTGGCGCAGGATCTACTCTACGGTGGAACCGAGAGTTTCCTCGCGAGCGAGGTGCCGAGGTGGGGGATCGAGGTGCAACGCATCGATGCCTGTGATGTGTCCAGCTGGGGAACGCCACCTCCTTCCGCTCGTGTGCTCTATTGCGAGGCGATCACCAATCCGACCTGTCGGATCGGGGATCTCCGAGCACTGGCCAGCTGGGCTCGTGACCACGGTATGATCTCGGTGATCGATGCGACCTTTGCCACTCCAGCTCTGATGCGACCGGTCGATCTGGGTTTCGATCTGGAGGTCCATTCTGCGACCAAGGCGATGAACGGGCATGGCGACATCGCCGCAGGAGTGATCGCCGGTCGAGAATCGCTGGTCCACCAGGTCAAGCACTGTCTTGACCATCTGGGAGGGCACCTCGATGCCAACGCCTGCTTCCTGTTGCACCGGGGAATCCGCACCCTCGGCCTGAGAGTCGAGCGCCAGTGCCAGAACGCCTTCGCGGTGGCGAGTTTTCTGGAGGGGCATCCGGCGGTCTCGGTAACGCACTATCCGGCGCTAGAAAGTCATCCGGATCATGCCCGTTGCCAGGAGTGGTTCGGTGGCAAGGGAGGTGGGGTGCTCTCCTTCGATGTTGGGGCAGGAGTCGAAGAGGCCGAAAGGATCGCTACCTCGATGAAACTGATGGCGACCGCTCCCAGTCTTGGTGGTGTGGAGACTCTCATCATACGACCGGCCAGCTCCTCTCATGCAGCGGTCGATCCTGCCGTGAGACTTCAGATGGGGGTGCCCGACTCGCTGGTCAGGATCGCCTGCGGAGTCGAGGATTCCGATGATCTCGTGGCAGATCTTGCCCGGGTGATGGGAAACCGCGGATGATGAAGATCGGGTTGGTGACTTGCCTCGAGAGCCCAGAGGCCGATCCAGATGAAGAGATTCAGCTGGAGGCGATCCGCCAGGCCGGGGGAGAAGCGAGTCTGGTTCCATGGGACGATTCTCAGATCGATCTCTCCCGCTTTGATCGACTGATCCTCCGTTCCTGCTGGGATTATCCGTGGAGGGAGTCCGAGTTCAGGGAGTGGTTGGCGGCTGCCGACGGTCAGACTCAATTGCTCAATCCTCTGGCCGTGGTGAAGTGGAACCTGCACAAGGGCTACCTGCTCGATCTGGCGAGAGCTGGGGTTCCGGTGGTTCCCACCCGCATCCTGGCCGCGGGGCAAGGATCCGCCGCACTGGATCCGATCCTGGCCGAGCAACAGTGGTGCTCCGAACAATGGCCGCAGATCGTCATCAAGCCGGCGGTCTCTGCCGGAAGTTGGCTCACCGCTCGATTTGGCCCGACTGAACTGGCCGGAGCCCGGAAGTTCGTCGAACAGCATGGGGTCGACCGCGACCTGTTGGTTCAGCCCTACATCCGATCGGTCGAAAGTGGTGGAGAGCGGGCCAATGTCTATATTGCCGGGCAATGGAGCCATTGCGTCGCGAAGTCACCGCGCTTCAGTGGGTCCGATGAGCAGGTCGGAATCGCCCAGCCGGTGCTGGCCGAAGATCTCGAACTGGGGGAGCTGGCGATCGCCTGCAGCCCGGCGAAGATCCTCTACGGAAGGGTCGATACCGTTCGCAATCACCAGGGAAAGCCGATGGTCGCAGAACTGGAACTGATCGAGCCGACCTTATTTCTGAAGGAGAACCCTGCTGCGCGAGCACTCTTTGGCGCCGCCTGCGTCGACCGCTCCTGATCGGCAAGTTGTCCACAACGTGTCGGCTAGTTTTCCACAGATACTTGCATTTTTTACCGCAAACCCGGTAGGGTGCCGTCACGGCGCTCACGGGAGCCTGGGTTGACCAGGCTGGGTGTCGTGGGGAATAACCAGGGGGGAACGTCTATGAGGAAAACTAACTTGAGGATGGCTTCGATCATTTGCGCCTTGTTACTGGTGTGTGGGATCGTCTCTGCTCAGCCAGGGAGTATTGTCACCCAGACCAAGAACAATGCCCTGATCGATGCATCCAGGGTCGATGAGATCGGTGTGGTGAACAAGACTTCGGCCAATCAGGTGCTCAACAATCTGGTGGGAACCTGGAAGTTCGAGTACTCGCTGAGTGAGGATCTGGGCGGATATGCCGCAGGAACTCCGGTGATTGCGACCGTCACTTATCGCCGAGACTTCTCCACCGGAGGACTGTATGGGTTCGCCGAGACGTTGACCCTCAGCGGTGCATCGGTCAGTAATGGGACCTACTTCATCAACTGGAATGACACCACCAGCATGCTCGAATCGCACGGTCGATTTGTCGCAGGTGAAGTGGTGGCGATCTTCGATGAGTACCTCGACTCGATCAAAGGGGATACCTACTGCTGGATCGGTCAGCGCACTCAGGATGGAGTGGCCTCGCCGAATGTGATGATCGAGCGCTGCATTCGCAATAACTCCTTCAATGTTGTCGTCAATGAGCTCTCCGCCTCCGGCAACCCGATGGCTCAGGTCTGGAATGTCTCAGGCGAGCGAGTCAACATGCTGAAGGAATGCCTCGGACCGTTCGTCACCCTTGCGAGTGAATGGCAATCCGAGAGTTACACCGATGCCGGAGATAGAATTCGGATCGAGCACAACGGTTACTGGGCTGCGGATGAAGCTTGTCTCGTGGTCGAGGTCAAGAAGTACACCAACGATGCGATCTCCGATAACACCATCCAGACCTTCTACTACGATACCGAGATGCACCGCATTTCTTTCACCGAAGTGGGAGCCAATGGCTTGGTCTGTACCGGTTACATCTCGCCGACCACGGAGCGCAATGGGACTCCCTGCCAGTTGAGAGTGTTGGATTCAGCCTTTGGCAATGGCGCCAAGGTCAGCACCATCAACAAGATGTTCCTCGTCGATTCGAAGACGATCAAGATCGACTTCGAGTGGGCCTGGTGGGAGGGAAGCGACATCACCTCCGAAAACGAAGTAGTTGATTTCGAGCAGAGGTTTGTACTCAAGCGAGTACCCGCCACGAATCGGGCCATCCCTCGGCCGGCTTCCTTCTAGGAGTCGACCGTTACCCAACTGCGGCGGGGAAGTCTCTTCCCCGCCGCAGTTGCTCTATATTGATATTCCTGGACCCTGAGTGGGGTCATTTCGATCGGTCGCGAATGGAGTTCATCCGTTCGACCAGATCACTCACCACATCCGGATGCTCTTCAGTTCGATCATGTTGTTGCGCCGGGTCAGTGGCAGGGTCAGTGACCCGGTCGTGAAGTCTGATCGGTGCATTCCTGCTGGCGCGCATCCGTTCCCAATGGCCATGGCCGAGAGGCTGTACCGCCGCAGGTCAGCCGCAAGACCAGCAGCAGACTGCACCCATCATTACTTGTCGCCAGCGGGGAGTCGCCCCGGACCCCGAACCTCGTCGCCCTTGATGCTGGAGAGCCGATCACCCAGTCGCTGGCGCATTCCATTCGCTCGCGCTGACATCTCGACCACCACTCCAGGGTGATTGGCTTTGACATCGACCTGCTCGTTGGGATCGCTCTCCAGGTCGTACAGTGCGAGGCCGGTTTCGATCTGGTAGTTGTACTTGGCGGGGATGCCATTATTCCCCGGTGGGCGACCCTCGAGACTGCGATACTTGTGGGGGAAGTGTAGTTTCCATCTTCCCATCCTCATCGCCTCCATGTCGCCTCGGTGGTACCAGAAGTACAACTCTTCGTGAGGCGGCACGGCGTCCAGATCTCCCTGCAGCTGGGGAACGATGCTGACCCCGTCGATGGGTAGAACAGGAGCGGTTCCGCCGGTCAATTCGACGATGGTGGGCAAGATGTCGATGGTCATGCAAGGGGTCGAACAGGTGGTGCCGGGAGAGATGACCGGAGGATATCTCATCACACAGGGAACCCTTACCCCACCCTCCCAGGTGGTGCCCTTACCCTCTCGCAAGCCGCCGGTGGTGCCGGCGTGGTCGCCGTAGGAGAGCCAGGGACCATTGTCCGATGCGAACATGAATAAGGTGTTGTCGAGGATTCCGTGCTTCTCCAGCGCCTTGCGGATCTGGCCGACGGAGTCATCGATTTCGCGGATCACATCTCCGTAGGCACCAAAGCGGGTGGTCTGTCGGAAGCGAGGTGAGACACCCAGGGGCACATGCGGCATCGAGTGGGGCAAGTAGAGCAGGAACGGGCGGTCGGCATGGTCGTCGATGAACTGCACCGCTCTGCGAGTCAGTTCGGCAGTGATCTGCTCCTGATCATCGAGGTTTTTTATGATGCGCTCGACCTGGTCCTGTTGGTACCACGGTAACGGGGGCCACGCCTTGGGAGATTCTGGATGACCGGGCCACATGTCATTGCTGTATGGGATTCCACAGTACTCATCGAAACCCTGTGCGGTGGGGAGGAAGCTGGGATGGTGACCGAGGTGCCATTTCCCGTAACAGGCCGTGGCATAGCCGAGGGGTTTGACCACCTCTGCAATCGTCAACTCCTGTGGATCGAGGCCGATCTTGGAAGACGGAACCAGCGCTCCACTGATACCGACTCGGTTGGCATAGCAGCCGGAGAGAAGAGATGATCGAGACGCAGAACAGACTGGCTGGCTGACATAGAAGTCGGTGAAGCGAATTCCTTCGGCGGCGAGTTGATCGATGTTTGGAGTCGGAATCTGCTTCGAGCCATAACAAGAGAGATCACCCCAGCCCTGGTCGTCGGTGAAGACGATGACGATGTTGGGAGGAGGCTGGGTGGCGGGGGGCTCCTCTGAATGCAGCATCTGCCCGGTAAGGAGCATCAGGATTGAAAGGAGTACCAGGATCGGGTTGTGTCGGATGTATGAATTCATGCCAGGGAGGATAACCCCGGCATCGACCAGGGTCAGCCGAGGATCCCGTAACCGTAACTGGCCTCGATCGGTGTTCCCCGGGAAAATCGATCGGGAGCGAAGAAGTCGCTGTCGAAGTGGCCCGCACTTCCCTGTCCGATCACCGATGAAACCCCTCTAGCGACCGAGGGGGAGAGTTTGAAGCCGTGGCCACTGAATCCACTCACGATCCACATTCCCTCGAGACCGGGGACCGGTCCGATCAGTGGGTGTGAGTCAGGGGTCACGGTGTAGAGCGCCCCCATTCCACCCCAGGATGCCGCATGCGCGTACTGAGGAAGTCGTTTCGAGAGCCTTCCTCGGCATGCAGCGATGAACTCATCGCTGACACCCTCATCGTAGTGATCCGGATTCTCGACCACCGCATCGTGATTCATGTCGAGGAAGCCCACTCGAGTCCAGCCTGCCAGCTCTGGCTTCCAGTACAGTCCATGGGTGAGATCTCCGTAGATCAGCCGACTTTCCTCGGCTCTTGCCGGGGGATCAAAGAAGGACTGTTCAGGCCGAAGTGCGGTGAGTGGAAGTGAGACTCCCGCTTCCTCCAGCAACTGTCCCGCCCAGGGGCCCGCCGCAACGATCACCATTGCCGCCTGCAAGGTCGAACCGTCTTCAAGTTTCACACCGTGGATACGGTCACCGTCTCGCAGGAAATCGGTCACCCTGCATCCGAGTCGAGCCTCGGCTCCCGCTCGTCGAGCGGCAGCGAGCACGGCATGAACTGTCTTCACAGGATGGACATTGCCCGCCTCGGACTCAAAGGCAGCACATTCGTCATCGGCGAAGGAACCGCCAGGCTCGAGGTCTCTGAGCTGGGAAGCGTCGAGGATCTTCGTGCCGACACCCATCGATTGTTGCAACTGGACATTTCTCTCGAGATTACTGCGATCGGACTCGCCGCAGATGAATGCCATACCTGGGCGATGAAAGGCGATGTCGGTACCGTAACGCTGTTCAAATTCGGAATACCACTGGAGGCTTTCTCGCGCCATTCCGATGGTCACCTTGTGGGAATAGTGCTGGCGCAGGATCGCTCCCGACTTGCCGGTGGACCCGGCCCCGGGGAATGACTTTTCCAGCAACAAGACACTTCCTGATGAGGACTCCGCCAGTTCCAGGGCCAACATTGCACCCATGATTCCACCGCCGACGATGATGTAGTCGCTGTGAGTCATCAGGAGCTCTTTCGTCCGTTTCGATGGGCGCTCTTGGCGTCCTCCTTGGCCAGTTCCCGGGCCAGGTATCCGGTCACCTTGAGGAAGCCGTTGACCGAGGTCGTTTTCTGGATGTCTGTCCGATAAACGCTGGTGGCATTGATGTCGATGAAGCAACGACGCCCGCTGGTGGTATCGATCCATTCCACTCCACCGATGTCGAGATTGGCTACCCTGAGGATCTCTCTCGCCTGAGCGACCGCTTCGGCGGGAACATCGGTCCACGCCTCGAAGGTGGCATCCGGTTTGATACCAGGCTCGATGGGATTTCTTGGACACCCCTCGGCGGGACACAGGTTGTAGGTGTTATGAGCAGTGACTCGCATGGCAAAGAGGCATTCTCCATCGACGAACTCGACCCTGGCGATCGATCCATCTGCAGGAACGATCAGTTCTTGCAGCAGCATCAGATGTCCGGGAGCGAACACTTCGTCATCATCGATGAGTGCCAGCAGGTGTTCTTTGTTCTCGATCCTGCGGACGAAGGCGCCACTGCCGCCAGTGTCCGGTTTGAGGATCAGCGGGAACAGCAGCTGGTCGATGACCTTGTGAACTGCACTGCGACTGCTGACCACCTCGGTGCGAGGAACATCCACGCCGAGTTGGCTCATCAGAATCTGCTGAGCGACCTTGCTCGTCTCGAGATGGAAGGAGTGAGATCCGTTGATCACTTTTGCTCCGGATGACTCCAGTGCTGCGAGCAAGGCATGGGCATGGGAGATGGCGCCATCATTCCCCCTCAGGTACGAGGAGGGGGAAACACGGTTGAGGTACAAGGTGTGCTTGCGGGCGCTGAGAAGGTCGAAGGAATGATCTCGAACATCGATCGGCTCATAGGGAATCCCCGCCTCGGAGAGAGAATCAAAGAGCGGCGTCAGCCACGCATCATTCTCGAATACCACTCCGATGCTGGGAAGTTGCGTGTCTTCTGGCGAGAAGGAGGAATCGACATCGGTTGCAGCGTCTGAATCGACGCCGGCCGATAGTGGTGTCGAGGATTCGAGTCCCATGGCAGCCTCCCGGATGAGATCTAGAGGGCGCCTCCCACCGTGCGTCCACTCTCAAGAACTGTACCCCGGAACGGGCTCGATTGTCGAAGTGAGGAGCGGTTGAAATGGCCTGGATGGGCTCAAATCCCGTGGGGAAGCCAGATATTCTTCACCTGGGTACCACGATCGAGCATCCGTCTCGATCGATCCGAGAGTTCTCCCGGTCGCCAGCACACCTTCATGTTACCGGCGGAGACCGCTTCCAGTTCGCGGGCGAGAGGTTCATCGGAGACATGCCATAGCAGGTCGACATCGTCATGGCCAGCGAGCACCGGGCCGATCTCCGCGGCATCTCCAGTGAGTAGATTGAGGGCTCCAGCAGGGAGATCCGAATGTTCGATGATGCGACACATCTCGACGGCAGCGAGAGCGGCGGTCGAGGGGATCGCGATGACGCTATTGCCGGTGGCCAGTAGTGGAGCACAGAGAGCCACCAGACCCAGCAGCGGATTCTGTTGCGGACAGATCACTCCGGCGGTTCCAAATGGTTCGTGTACTGCGAGAACCAGTCCACGCCAGGGAGTATCGTGCACCGCTCCATCGTGCTTGTCGGCCCAGGAGGCCCACCAGGTCCAACCCGCGACCGACTGTTGCACCTCTTCGCGAGCTTTTGCGGCACCGCACCCGGTCATCTGGTCGATCAACTGGGCCAGATCATCGGAGCGTGGCTCGAGGTTCTCGGCGATGAACCACAGCACCTGTGCTCTTGCATGGCCTGTCATCGATCCCCACTTGCTGCGATGTGAAGCTTCCACAGCATTGCGGACATCTTTGCGATTCGATCGAGCCGCCAGTCCGAGCAATTCTCCAGAGGGAGATTGAACCTCGAAACAGTAGCCTCCATCGGGGCGAACCTGTTTTCCTCCGATGTACAGTTTTGCAGTGCGGTCGAGGGCAGGATCGGTAGAGGTGGAATTGACGATGCCGCCGGTGGCGGAAGTGTCGCCGTCGGTCGGGGTCATCGGTTTGACATCGCGAAGGTAGGCGCGAAGACCTTCACGGCCGCCTTCTCTGCCGAAGCCCGATTCCTTCATGCCGCCGAATCCACTCGATGCATCGAACATGTTGGTGCCGTTGACCCAGACGGTTCCCGCCTCGACCTTGCGGGCGACATCGAGCGCAGTATCGATATCCTGGCTCCAGATGCTCGCCGCGAGACCGTAACGGCTGTGATTGGCGATCTTGACCGCCTCCTGGGGGGTGCGGAAGGTGGTCGAGACCAGCACCGGGCCGAACACCTCCTGACTGGCGATCTCCGATGAAAGCGGCGCGTCACGGAACAGAGTCGGGGGGAACCAGTAACCCTGCTTGGGCAGGTCGATGGGGGGCTGGATGCAGGTGATCCCCTCGCCCTTGGCGCGTTCGCACATCGCGGCCACCTGGTCGCGGTGTTTCTCCTCCACCATCGCACCGATGTCGATCGCCTTGTCGAGCGGGTTGCCGACTCGAAGTCTCGACATTCGTTCCTCGACCTTGCGGTGAACTTCATCGGAGATCGATTCCTGAACCAGCATGCGACTTCCGGCACAGCAGACCTGTCCCTGGTTGAACCAGATGGCATCGACCAGACCTTCGACTGCGCTGTCGATGTCGGAATCCTCGAAGATGATGTAGGGGCTCTTGCCACCCAGTTCCAGGGTCAGACCCTTGCCGCTCCCGGCGGTCGCTTCCCGGATGATTCGACCCACTTCGGTCGAGCCGGTGAAGGCCACCTTGTCGATGTCAGGATGTGCGACGATGGCGGCTCCGGTTTCTCCATCGCCGGTGACGATGTTGATGACTCCATCGGGCAGTCCCGCTTTCTGGCAGGTCTCGGCAAAGAGCAGTGCGCTGAGCGATGTCCATTCGGCGGGTTTCAGCACCACGGTGTTGCCACAAGCCAGTGCCGGGGCGATCTTCCATGCCAGCATCAGCAGTGGGAAGTTCCACGGGATGATCTGGCCGCAGACTCCCCACGGTTCGGCACCTGGATCGGTTTCGTCGAGCAACTGTGCCGCGCCGGCGTGGTGGTAGAAGTGTCTCACCACCAGTGGAATGTCGAGATCTCTGGTCTCGCGAATCGGCTTGCCGTTGTCGAGAGATTCGACCACGGCAAAGAGGCGGCTCTCCTTCTGGATGTTGCGGGCGATGGCATAGAGACAGCGAGCTCGCCCGTCGGGGCCCATCGCTTGCCAGGTCGGCAAGGCGGTCCGTGCCGCCTGTACTGCACGATCGACATCCTCTGAACTCCCCTGGAGCACATCGCGCAGCGCTTCACCGGTTGCAGGGCAACGGGACGAGAAGCGCTTCGCTGCGGCTGGAGCCGACCATTCACCTCCGATGAAATGGGCTGGCTGGGTACCGCTCTGCTCGATCCAGCTGCGAGCTTCCTCGGCGGATTCGACGGCGGGGCCCCAGTCGAGGGTTTCGAGCGACTCGCCAGGATTGTGTTCATCGGGTGACATCATTTTTATCCCATCGGATGCCGGTGGGCGGCGGAATACCGTCCGGTGGCATGAAACTCCAGTTGTCTCTCCAGATCCGAAAGGAGCGAAGAAGCTCCGATGCGATAGCGGTTGGCCGCCATCGATTCGGTTCCCAGCTCCTCGCGGATCAACATCAGGAAGGCGATCGCTTCCTTGGCGGTGCGGATTCCTCCGGCGGGCTTGAACCCGGCGAGGATTCCGGTCCGTTCGCGATACTCTCGGATGGCTCTGAGCATCACCAGCGCCACCGGTAAGGTGGCATTGACCGGTTCTTTCCCGGTCGAGGTCTTGATGAAATCGGCACCTGCTCCGAGGCACACCCGCGAGGCGCGTGCGATGCGCCGCAGGTCGCCCAGTTCTCCGGTGGCGAGAATCGTCTTGAGGCAGGTGTTCTCTCCACAAGCCTCGCGATAAGCGCGGATCTCTTCATCCAGTTGCTGCCAGCGCCCCTCCAGTACCAGGCTTCTCGAGATGACGATGTCGATCTCGTCGGCTCCAGCGGCGATCGATGAGTGGATCTGGTCGACCTTCATCGAGTGGGGGATCTGTCCTGCGGGGAAACCGGTCGAGACCGCGCAGACCTTGACCGGAGATCCTTCCGTCGCTTGGCGGGCAGATTCAATCAGATTGTGATAGACACACACCGAGGCGCAATGAAGGTCGAGAGGGAGGCCGTGTGCTTCGAGGATGTCGTGGCGTACCGGCCTTCTCGCCTTGGCGGCGAGTCGGCGCACGGTACCGGGAGTGTCATCGCCGGCGAGGGTGGTCAGATCGATGCAAGTGATGGCGTGGGCGAGCCAGCCGATCTGCCACGACTTCTTGACGGTTCTGCGGCCGGTCAGGGTGCGGGTTCGCCGTTCGACCGCCGAGCGGTTGACGCGGGTCGACAGCACCCAGTCCAGATCGAGATCGCTGCCGGGGTTGATCAAGGTGTCCTCCTGGTCGTCCAGCATCGGTTGCCGGGACCCAGAGGTCAACAAACTCCGCAACAGCGTGATCGATTCAGCGTTGGTTTTTCTCGGGAGAGGATTCATTACAGAGGGTGGTGAGCCATTGCTGGGCACCAGCGCACCATTCTTGCCACATCTTTTTACTCTCTGAATCCTGGGCCTGATCTGCCGCCGCAATCCTCAAAGTACGCTCTTCATCGATGGCCTGCTGGTATCGCTGCAGATCATCTGGCTGTGGAGAGGCGACTGCCAGTGCCGATGCCATCAGCGCCACGCTCATGCGCCGCACCATCCTCGGGTCGACATGAGAGAGGCGATCGAGGCTGGTGTGGTAGGCGAAGTCGGTGAAGTGCCACATCAAGATGGCGGGCACACCGCGCCCGAGGAACACATCATGATCGCTGCCACCCTCCCACGGGTGTTCACCGATGACCCAGCCGTTCGACGCTGCCGCCACATCTTGCATCGCCAGTCTTGCGATGATGGAGACGCCGCTCGGATGGAGATCCGATTCGCGAACACGGCCTGACCCCCAGGGGGTGTGGGAATCGGGAGGCAACACTCTCATCGCCCCGGGATCGGGGGAGCGCTCCAGCAGTGCGATGGCTCCCGTCATCCCTTGTGAGGCTCCGATCATGTCGGCGGAGAAGGCTGCGATGGTCTTTCTCTTGCTGTGATCGAGGAAGATCCGGCTCATCGTCATCTCGTCGCCCCAGATGAACGAGATGCTGCGAGCGGGCCACTCGATCTCTTTCTTCCCGAGTGCCATCACGAGCGAACGAACCCCCTCCATCTGCCCGCCGACGCCGCTGGCGTTGTCCACCGCACCCGGTTCCTGCACATGAGCCGCGAGCGCCACCACCTCGTCAGGAATCTTGCGGCCCACGATGGTGGCGACCACGGTACGCAATGGACGTTCATCGAACTGGACGACTGCTTTCAGGGCCACCCGTGCCTCGGGATGTTCGCGCAGAGTCTGGTGTACTCTCGGAGAGATCATCGCGACCGGAAAGTCGCCACTTCGGACACTCGAGTAGTGGATGGCATCGAGATGACGATCGCCACCGCTGGGATCGACGGTGAAATCAGCGAGTTGTGACGAAAGCACCGCAGCGGCGCCCTTGCTGCGGGCATCCCGCATCGCTCTACCGATCGATCGGTCGGTGACGAAGACATCACCCTTCTTCAACTGGTCGAGGTCAAAGCAAAGAGGACCCTCCACATCACAGGATGGAGCGTGGACCGGAAGCATCGTTCGATGCGGGGCGCGACTGTTGTGAAAGCGCAGCAGGGTTTGATCCGGCTGATCTGTCTGCTTCATCACCAGGCTTGCCGATTTCGGTGTCCACGCCGGAGAGCGCATCGGCGTCTCGATCACCTCCAGTTGCAGTCGATCATCGGTGCCGAAGCCGCTCTTCTTCAATCGTTCGAGCAGATGATCGAGGGTCGCCTCGAACCCCTCGTTGCCCGGTTCCCGGTACCATCCATCGGCGAACTCGATCGTCTCGAAGGCGCGGGCCGGATCGTACCCGGCAAACAACTGGCCAGCCCAGCGAGCGGTCGCCGTGGTACCGCGGGTGGCGATCGGTCCCGGGTGTTCTTCGCTACCCTTCATCGCTCCACCAGCGATCAGCCGAACCATCTCCTCGCCGAGTACATCGCCGATGCCGAAGTAACTCTCGGCGTTTCCGAACCAGTGATGGCCGTGACCCTTGTTGGGAGAATCTACCGGTCTGCGCATGAACTGGGCGGTCGAGACGAAGGAGACGGTGCCGCGGTACTGGGGACGTTCCGCCACCGCAGCCTGAGCGTGACGAAGCGGCAGGCTACCGGCGTTTCCCGTCTCGCCGATCACCACCGGCAACAGCGGCGCATCGAACTCCTGGCGCAGGTCGTCGATCAGGTGGGCCAGGTTCTGTTCATACGCTTCCACTGCCCCGTCGGTATAGATGTCATTCCAACCCTGAAACCAGAAGAAGCCGCGCAGTTCGGTGGCGCGTCCGGCCAGATCGGGAAACTCGGTCTCGATCGCCGCCAGCGCCTCGCGGTACTCCTTCACCATCTGGGTGTAATAGGGGCCCGTCTCACCACCGGCACTCGGTGGCCGGAAATCGACATGGAGGCTCTTGCCGCCCCAGCAGGTCTTGATCAGCAGCACCGGAGCGGTGTTGGCATCGCCGAGGCGGTGGCCAATTTGTAACTCGGGTCCAAAATGGTGCAGGTCGTCATAGACGGCGTAGCCGATGGAGAGGGGACCGCTTTTGAGCACGTTGTTGCCGGTGCGATATCGCACCTGTACATCGTCACGAGTGGCCCAGCTGCCGTCTTGGTCTTGTAGATGTCCCATTCGCTTTGCCATCGCCGGATCATCGAGCAGCCGGAGCAGTGTCCCACGGCCGCCGTTGTAGTGCTGCTCGTGGACCAGATCGACCACCGCCTGACCCTCCATGTTCGACTGCCCGGCGAGCAGAAAGACCTGGATCGGTGCGTCGTCGGCCGCCGTCAGCGGCTGTGTCGCCAGCGTCAGTAGCAGCAGTGGTGAGAGGAACATCGGTATCCTTCCAGAGTGGTGATTCGTGACGATCTCAGGGTACTGCAAATCAGGGCTCAATGCGTCAGCGGATCAGTCCTGCTCGACGATCCGCTGGAACAAGATGCCGCTCATGCCGCCGGCATCGATGGTGAATCCTGTCACTGCACCTTCCTCATCTCGAATCAGCTGCATCTTGAGCCACCTTCCCACCGTCAGCAGGTCGTCGCCGGTCACGGCGATCGCCAGCGGCTCCCCCTCGAATCCGTCCAGCGCCACATCGGTACCGCTGCTGTCGATGATCGACCACTCACGATCGAGCTCGCTCGAGTGGTATCGGCCCAGCACCTGACGGTGATCCCATTCCTTCGCATCTTCTGGCGCTGCTGCGCTGCTATCAGTTCGATCGCGTCGATCGGTGGCCCTGTCCGGTCGTTGAAGAAGAGCAGGGACAAGATCCTCGACCACCAGCGCGGCGATCTGGCGGCTGATCCGACTCGGTTGGAAGGCGCTGCAGTTGCCGAGGCAGATGATGACGATGCCCTGCCGGGGAAATGCCGCCAATGAGGTGCGAAATCCGACCCAGCCGCCGCCATGTTGCAGCATCCGCTGGCCACCGAAACGGGTATCGACGACGCCGAGGCAATAATCGAGCACCTCGCCATCGTTGAGCGTGAACTTCTGTTGCAAGCGCTGCAGCAGGTTCGCACCGAGGCGCCCCTCACCGAGTGCGGTGGTCCAGGTCGCCAGATCCTCGACGGTGGTGAAGACCCCGCCGTCTCCGACATGGTCGAGCACCGTCTCGTGGATCCGGTACTTCCCCTCGCCGATCTCCGCATAGCCGGTGGCGCGCTTCGGTGTCACCTCGAGGTGGTTGTCGTGGTAATGGCTACTGGTCATCCCCAGCGGTGAGAAGATCTTCTGGTCTGCGAACTGGCGCAGCGTTTTTCCCGATACCCGCTGGCAGATGACGCTGAGCAGGAAGTAGCCGCTGTTGCAGTAGGAATGTTTCTCGCCGGGCGAGAAGTTGAGTCCCTTCTGGCGGGCGATCAGGTCGATGGTCTGTTGCGGGGTGAAGAGATCTTCATCGCCGATCTCCAGCAACCTCATCAAGGATGTGTAGTCGCGCAGGCCGCTGGTGTGATGCAGAAGGTGTCGGATGGTGATGGTCTCGTCGTATTCGGGGATCTCCGGCAGCCACTTGCGAATGTCGGAATCGAGGGTGAGCACTCCTTCATCCTCCAGCAGCAGAATGCAGGAGGCGGTGATGTGCTTCGACACCGAGGCGATGCGAAAGACGGTGTCGGCACCGTTGGGGATGGAATGATCGAGGTTGGCCATACCGAACCCGCCGCTGTAGATGATGGTGCCATCCTTGACCACGGCGATGGAACATCCGGGGGTGTCGGGTTGGTCCCAGCCCCTCAGCAAGGTGGCGATGCGGGGTGCCAGCTCATCGACGGGTGGCTCATCCAGGGCCGTGATCGAGGGGCAGTAAGCCAGCAGCATCAGCAGCCAGGTCAGGGTCGTTGCACGGCGAATCATACGGGTTCTCCATTCTTTTCATCTTCGAGTCGTCTCTTGACCACAAGATCCGGTTTCATCAGCAGCAGCAATACGATGGGGATCAGTGCGCTGGTGCCACCCAGTACGAACAGGCTCCACCGCTCCCAATCGAGCCGGTTGAGCTGGCTTCCCAGGAACACACCGAAGTTGCTGATCGCCATGTACAGCGTGAACTGCGTCGCCGCTGCCGTGGTCCATGAGATCTTCATGTAGAGGGAAAAGAGCGAGACCGTCTGGAAGGCGATGGCGCCCTTGAACAGCGGGATGATCCACAGCCCCGAGAAGGAATCGCTGACCCAGTACGGGTGCAGCAGGCCAAAGGTGATGAGACCGCCCGAGGCGACCAGCCCGCCGATGAGGGCCATCTTGCGGCGGCCGAAGCGATCGCAGAAGAAGCCTCCTGAGATCGCCCCGATCACCTCGGCAGCGACGCCGTAACTGCCCTGCACCTTGCTGTAGTCGCTGGCACTCCAGTGGAAGACATTGACGAAGGTGTCGTTGGCGAGATTGATGAAGACCCCCTGGCACACCGAGGTGAAGATGGCGACCAGCACTCCGATGGCGGTGGTCCACAGAGCCAGTGCCCGGAACAGCTCCCGCAGCACGACGATCGGCGAACGCAGTGCTGCGATCTGATTCGATGCGGCGGCTCCCCGCGACCAGGGGAATCGCTTCTCGCCCGATCGTTCTCTGACCATCAGCACTGCCGCCAGGATCACCAGCACCATCACCGCCTGGGCCTGGATGGCCGCGTTCATGCCGTAGGACTCGATCATCACGGCACCACCGTAGGTGCCCACCGCGACGCCCAACGTCTTCGATCCCCACATGAAGCCGTTGACGCGCCCTCGCTCATCTTCCTCCAGGATATCGACCGCCAGTGCATCGGTGGCGACATCCTGGAGCGAGGCAAAACAATTGTGGAGGAAGAAGACACCTCCGATGAAAACGAGCACCGAAACCGAAGTGTCTGCGGCGCTGATCTCGCTGCCGGGGAGCCACGCCAACCCGTCGATCGCCCAGCTTGGCAGATCGATGGTCGATCCCTTCTGCAGGGCATCGATGGAGCCGATGCGATTGGCCGCCAGCAGCGTTGCGGCCATCCCCAGCTGGGCGAAGGCGATCCAGGGACGACGAAGTCCCAGCGCCGGCCAGCGGACCGAGTCGATCATCGGCGCCCAGAGGAACTTGAAACTCCACGGCAGCACCGCAGTGGCTGAGATCAGCACCGTTTCCGCC
Organism: Planctomycetota bacterium; assembly: GCA_012960845.1. Lineage (GTDB taxonomy): Bacteria > Planctomycetota > UBA8108 > UBA1146 > UBA1146 > QNYK01. The sequence continues at coordinate 42,067 of DUAN01000038.1, forward strand.
CGGGAGTAGCCGCCCTCGATGAAGAAACTGATCAGCGCATAGATCACGAATCCCCAGGGGAAGCCCTGGGCGAAGTAGAGCAGACACAGCATCGCGGTGCGTAAGCCCCGGTGATCCTTCATGTTCATGATGAGGCCGTTACCTTCCCGGTGGTCGGTCCCTGACCGAGGCACGGTAGCCACGGAATCTGCTGCGAATCACCAGGATGCGCCCGATTTTGCCGAAATCGACCCGAAAATTACCGGGGTTACCGTGTCCGATAACGCTGCGGAACTGGATAGAAGAGTAGGGCGTTGACCGCCTCCAGAAGGAAAGGAGAAACCATGACAGCCAGAACCACCCTACTCCTCTCCTTGCTGACGCTGGTGCCGATCGTCTCGATCGGTTGCTCTGCCCAGTACACCTACACGCGCGCCGTCGGATCGTGGAAGAGCGATACTTCGATCGCTCCCGTCGAGGCGGCGACCAACTGGGTCGATCGGATCCGTTGCCAGTTCGAGCACAGCGTCTTCGCCGACATCGAACTGAAGATCCTCCCCTCGGGGCAGTACACGGTAAAACTGCACGGCCGTCAGTTCACCGGCCAGGCACGGATCACCTCGTTGCTGGGAGACGGACTCGGAGTGGCGACCGAGATCGGCAGCCTCGAGGCCAAGGGCCGCATCCGGATCGTCGACGAGAACCACATGATCCTCCAAGGAAACGGCACCGAGATCTCGCTGATCCGCTGCCGCTAGATCCACCTCCCCTGCCGACATCCCTGCCGACAACCACTGGCTCGCAGTCCGGGGACTTTCCAATACTGACCATCATCGAACTGGATCCTTCGGTTCCGTAAGTGGATAATCGGTAGCTGGAGGCTGTCAAGATGCATTGCGAGAAGTGGCTGCTGCTACTGCTGGTTCTCGTTCCCCGGCTAGTCGTCGCCGATGTCGAGGTCTGCGAGAACCCCGAGATCGATTTCGGCGGAGCCAACGGCACCCCTCAACAGGTGACGAGCATCATCAGCGTC
>DUAN01000039.1 GCA_012960845.1 Planctomycetota bacterium
TGCCGGGGTACTGACACAGGTCGGTGGGGCCGCCGGTGATGGTGCTCAACTCACACAAGTTTGAACTTCCGGTACTCAGTTGATTGGTGATGGCGCGAATCTCGCCATTGGAGGTGAAATTAAGATCGTTGAAGTCGAGTACGGTGAAGCCGACGATGGCCAGCGTGTCGTCGATGGGATTGTATTCCATCAGCCAGGGGGAGGGCGCAGGAGAGGGGGGAAGGGAGGTTATCGTCAGCATGTACCAGTTGCCGCTGGTCGGGTGAACTGCAATTCCACGAATCCCTTCGATCTCGATGGATCCGGGAATCGACATGGCGAACTCCTCTTCGACCTCGAGGGTGAGGGGGTTGACCCTTCGCACCACATCGTCTTGATCGGAAACGGTCAGCCAACGAGTTTCGAGGCAAACCTGGGCATCGGCGCATGTGGCAGCCAGGGACACCCACAAGGCGAGAAGAGAAAGCACACCCAGGATCCGACTTGGACAATTCCGTTGCATCGCTCGCTCCTCTGATCACCGGCAAGAGAAAAGGCCGATAACGGCACTTTCGCCTCCGATACTGACTACTTCAAGGCTTTCTGAAGGGACTTCTCCAGCTGCTCATAACTCTGATAGCCCGCCTCTCGGCCGACCACATTACCTTTGCGGTCGATGAAATAGACCGTCGGTAATCTCTTTAGATGATACTGCTGAAATCCTACTCCATCGCCCCGGATCAGCATTCTCTGCTGTAATTGGTTCTCCTGAACGAACTCCCGGATGCGGGTCCGGCCGTCATTGTCAGCATTTATTGCCAAGACCTCGACATTTTTGCTCCTGAAGTCCTTCTGAATCTGGCTGAGGTGCGGAGACTCCGCACGACAGGCACCTCACGAATAACCCCAGAACGCCACCATCATGGTCTTCCCCTTGAAATCGGACAGGTTCACCATCTTCCCGTCGAGACCCTCAAGGGAGAAGTCGGGGGCCGGCTTCCCCATCATCTTCTTTGCCCGAACATCTGGATCGAGCGGTTGGGATGCGATCTTTTTGCTCGATTTGAGCAGATAAGCGACCTCATCCACGACTTCAGCCAGGGGGCCCTTCTTGTGGTCCTTCTGTCCCTTCTCGAACATCTTCTCCGCCATCTCGACCGCCGCCAGCGACATCCCCTTGCGCAGGACTCTCACCACCGGGGCGAGGAATTCATAGGCCTCTTCGACCTGCTGCGATTCCTCCTCCTCGATCAGTCCCGCTTCCAGTCTCTCGACTCGCAAGGTGCGCTCCTCGGAAGTGGCGTTCTCTTCATCGCCACGCAGCAAGGTGGCTGCCCATTCCGCTCGCTTCAGCGATCCGCCGCCACTGAGGTACAAAGTTTCCTTGAACGCACTCAAGCGCAACGCTCTGGCGCCTCCGCGGATCTGGATCTGGCCCCCGGCCAGCAGGCCCGTCAGGATCAGTTGTCCATCGTCATCGACCGCTTCGGTTCGTTCGACCGAGATCTGCCTTCTCAATCCGACCGGGGTGCCATCGGCCCAGCCCAGCCCCGCTCCCTCGGATCCCGCCCCGTGGACCGAGAGCAACATCTCCATCACTGCAGGGGAGAGGGGATCGAACAGTTCCGGTCTCGGTTTGCCGGAGCCGCGGATCAGCATCGAGCCGATGGGGAATCCGCCCGGATAGGTGCCATTGGAAGCGGTCGCACGCCAGACCCAGCGGTTTCCACCGGGTGCGGGGATCTGGAAGATGGTGACCTCGAACTCGAGGACCTCTTCGCCCCGGGTTCTCTCGACCTTCCAGACCGCTTTCGCCGAAGGATTCTGTTCCTCTTCATCAGTGCCAGCCTGGGCAGGAAGGGGGGTGGGTTGGAGCAGAGACAGCAACAGGGATGCGAGTAGCACGCTACCCAGATGAGTCTTGAGTCGATCAATTGTCATACAGATCACTCCTCGTGGCGGAAGATCGCCAGATGTATCGAGAATTCAGGGAAACCCTGTAGAAACCAATCGGACCGGGAATTTCTCGATCCTCGGCCCGAATTCAAGGTAATCTCCGCCCCCCTGAGGCACAAGTGGCCGCCTCCGGCAGATTCACACTGGTTTACTCCGGAGAAGCCTATTACACTGGAGGCAGTACACGGGGGGACAGGGCCGATCGAGGATTCCATGGGGGATTCTTGAATTGGAGTCGTCCTCAAGATACTGGCTGGTCCAATTCATCCCGGAACCAGCGCTGAACCTCTCGAGAGGAGGCTCGATTTGTCGAACCGAATGAGCAGTTTTCTAGGACTGGCACTTTTGTTTCTCTTCACACCTGTCGCTCTAGGCGTGGTCTTTGCCGCGGATGACGACGGTGGGCTGCGCAAGCCGCTCGATCTTCCTGCCGGTGGTGCGGGTAGTGATGATGAAGAAGAAGACGCTCCGGAAGCGATTCGCTTCTACGGATCTGAATTCGAAGGAGATACGTTCGTCTTCATCGTGCCGGCCTATGGCTTCTGCGGTGAGACTGACATCTTCGACATGATTCGTCAGGAAGTGTCGACCACACTCAACCAGCTCTCGGCATCGGTCGACTTCGCCATCGTGGCCTACAACTCGACCACCTACATCTGGCGTCCCGAGTGCTGCCACGCCTCACCCGGTCATAAGGCATCGGCTCAGGCATGGATGGGTACGCTCGCTCCGATTGAGAACCACTGTCTCCTCGACGCTGCCCTCGCAGGTCTGGGCCTGGCCCAGCAAGCTTCGGGTGCCCACAAGCAGGTGATTATCTGCGGTGCTCGTGAGCCGTACTGCAACGGTGCCGGCGGTGGGAACTACGCAGATATCTGCATGGAGTCGATCACGGCAGCTAACTTCGAGAACCTGCCGGTTCACACGATTTACTTCACCAGTTCGTTCTATTCCGGTGAAGAGCAGTTCTACGTGAACCTCGCCGCCATGAACGGCGGAACCTTCCGTCAGGTCGATTACTAGACCTCGACTGCTAGAGACTCGACACGAAACAGCATGATGCAGGCCCCAAACGTGAAAGCGTTTGGGGCCTTTTTTTTCTCCTCACACTGGCGATGGGAGAGTCCTCTGGATCGCCATCATCCTCGGCGACAGTTGTCCCTGCTCACTGTCGGAACCCGCTGGCTTCGGGTGTCACCGTCGATCGGATCGGATATCCTCCGGGGCAAGGGCCGCCAGAGGGCGAGGCGATCCCGGGAGGACTTCGATGAGTGAAGTGGGACATAGCTTCGAGTTTCCGGAACCACCGCAGTCTCCAGATTTCCCCGATCTGGAAGCTCAGGTCCGGACATTCTGGGATGACAACTCCATCGAACAGAAGGCGCTGGCACTTCGCCAGGGAGCGCAACGCTTCGTCTTCTTCGAGGGACCTCCCACCGCCAACGGCATGCCTCACCCCGGTCACGCACTGACCCGTGCGATGAAGGATCTGTTTCCCCGCTACCAGACGATGCGAGGTCGTCTCTGCGAGAGAAAGGCGGGCTGGGACACCCATGGATTGCCGGTCGAGACCGAGGTTTGCAAGGAGATCGGAATCCACTCGAAGGATCAGATCGAGGAGTATGGCATCGAGCCGTTTGTCCGGCGCTGTCAGCAATCGGTATTTCGCTATGTCAAGGAATGGGAGTCACTGACCCGTAACATCGGTTTCTGGGTCGATCTCGATGAGGCCTACGCCACATACCATCAGAGTTACGTCGAAAGTGTCTGGTGGGCACTCAAAAGATTGTTTGATCAGGGGCTGCTGTACCAGGGCGAAAAGATCGTCTGGTGGTGGGCCCAGGGAGGTACGGGTCTTTCCGCCGGTGAAGTCGGGGAAGGATACAGGGAAGTCGATGATCCGAGCGTTTTCGTTCGGATGCCACGGTTAGATGATCAGGGGCAGCCGGACGGGGTCGACTTCGTTGCATGGACCACCACGCCCTGGACTCTCATCTCGAATCAGTTCATCGCAGTGCATCCAGAAGTGCAGTACAGCACCGTCAAGGATGACGGGAGTGATCAGAGGTTCATCGTCGCAACCGATCTGGTCGAGAAAATGGCGACCAAGTGGAAGATGGAACTGACCATCGAGGAAACCGTGGTGGGAGCGGACCTGGTCGGCACCCGTTACCGCCCTCCTTTCGACGGCTACTGGAAGCAGCATGGTGGGAGGGTCGCTGACCTGGTGGAAGGCGGCGAGGTTTCTCTGATGTGGAGAGTGGTCGCTGCTGATTTCGTGACCACCGGGAGCGGCAGTGGAGTGGTACACCAGGCACCGGCATTTGGTGAGGTGGATCATGAGGTCTTGCTCGCCGAGCGAGCTAAACTGGTAGATCCTGAAGTGCTGGAACTGCTCTGCGCAGTCGAACCGGACGGTAGTTTCGGGGAGATTGCAGGAGAGCAATTCCACGGACGCTGGGTCAAGGATTGTGACAAGGAACTGATCCGCAAGTTGAAGGAAGAGGGGACGCTCCTTCATCAGGAAGTGTATCGCCACGACTATCCCTTCTGTCCGCGGGCGCGTGAAGATGCGTTGATCCAGTACCCTCGTCGATCCTGGTTCATCCAGACCACTCGATTCGTCGACCAGATGCTGGAGAACAACCAACAGATCCAGTGGCAGCCGGAACACATTCAGGACGGTAGATTTGGTAAGTATCTCGAATCGAATGTCGACTGGACCCTCTCGAGAGAGAGGTTCTGGGGCACACCCCTACCGATCTGGGTCTGCGAGAAGACCGGACAGATGGAAGCGATCGAGAACTACCAGGAGCTGCTCTCGAAACCGGACGTGGTGGGGCAGGAAAAGTTCACCGATGCCAAGGAGGCGGATCCAACCCTGGATGACCATCTGAGAGTCCATCGCCCCTACATCGATGCGGTCCACTACGCCTCTCCTTACTCGGAGGGCGCAAGGATGCGAAGGGTGCCGGATGTCATCGATTGCTGGTTTGATGCCGGCTGCATGCCCTTCGCGCAGTGGGGATTCCCGCATCAAAATATCGACCGTTTTTCAAGCCAGTTTCCAGCAGACTTCATCAGCGAGGCGATCGATCAGACTCGCGGATGGTTTTATGCGCTACTGTCGATCTCGACCATCCTGTTCGGCCCGGAGGGGGCGGCACACGGAGATGAACGGGTCCCGGAGGAGGCGTATGCCAGTTGGCCGCATCCATTCAAGTCTTGCATCGTCCTGGGCCACTTGCTCGGCGAAGACGGCCTCAAGATGTCAAAATCGCTGAAGAATTACAGGACTCCCGATTACATCTTCGAGAAGGAGGGCGCCGATGCGATGCGTTGGCTCTTCTATGCCGGCCAGGCTCCATGGACCAGCCTTCGCTTCCAGGAGCAGTCGATCACCGAGGGGCAGCGGGAGTTCCTTCTGCGGCTGTGGAATGTCTATTCCTTCTTCAGTATCTACGCCCGCATCGATGGATGGCAGCCGACCGGTGACCTGAGGGCGGCTCCCGGTCCGGATGTGAAACTGTCGGAACTCGATCGCTGGGTCCTGGCAGAGTTGAATTCCACGGTCGATCAGGTCCGATCTGCGCTCGATGATTTCGATAACCTGACCGCTGCGACTGCATTGAATGATTTCGTCGACGCACTGTCCAACTGGTATGTACGCCGTGGCCGTGATCGCTACTGGTGTGAAGGGATGAATGCCGACAAGGAAGCGGCCTATTCGACCCTCTATCACTGCCTGGTGACCACCACCATGCTGGCGGCACCGTTTGTTCCCTTCATCACCGAGCACCTCTACGGCGTACTGGTCAAACCTCGCGGGGACGATTTTCCGGAATCTGTCCATCTCTGTGATTACCCGGAATCTGATGCACAAAGATGTGACGACACCTTGTGTAGTCGCATGGCGATGATACGTGAGATTGCATCGCTTGGGCGGGCCTGTCGTTCGCGTGAGAAATTGAAGGTGCGGCAACCGCTTCCGGCGGTCCGGATCGTGCTGGCCAATTCCAAAATGGTCTCCGAACTGGCGGCAGATACAGAGTTGATCTCCGAGGAACTGAATGTCAAAGGGGTCGAGTTCGTGGAAGATGCTTCGGAGTTTGTTTCCTACGAAGTGAAGCCAAACTTCAAGAAGATCGGGCCCCGATTCGGACAGGATGCACGGGCGATCGCCAAGGCACTTTCTCAGCATGACGATCCGTCCGCGCTGGTGCGAGCGGCGAACTCGGGCCAGACGATTCCGCTGATACTCGACGGGGATCGTGAAGTGACTCTCGAAGCGACGGATCTCGATGTACGAGTTCATCAAAAGGATGGATGGAGTGCTGCCGAAGCGAAGGGAGTGGTGGTCATTCTCTCGACCGAGGTTTCTCCAGAGTTGCATCGAGAGGGCCTGGTCCGGGAAGTGATCAGCCATGTTCAAGGGATCCGCAGAGATCTGGATCTCGGTTATGACCAGAGGATTCGTCTTTCTGTCGCTGCTGAAGGGAATCTGGCTCTCGCCATCGATGAACACGCCTCCCACCTGCAGAAGGAGACACTCTCGGTGGAGATCTCGATGCAGGCCATCGACGGGGTGGAGTCGAGAGATGTCGTGATCGAGGGTGCTTCGGTTCGGATCGGGGTGAACCCTGTGACCACCAGTTAAGCGCATGACCTGGATGAATCGAACGACCAGCGGAGGAGGGTGTCATCGGTTGGCATGAAAGCCTGAAACAAGCTCAAGAGGAAGCGCAGGTCGATGAACGACCGATCCTGATCATCCTCGAGGCGCCGGGCTGACTCGGTTGCAAGCGCCTGGATACCGTGACGTATCCAGATCCTCACTTCATCGCTGCCGTCGATTCGCTGGTCGCACCGATTCGCATCGATATCGCCGATCGTCACCAGGACTTTCGTGATGCTGCGGTGATGACCAAGATTCCCTTCTCGCCGCGGTTTCGTCTGTTCAGTTCTGATCGCAAACGCTTGTTGCGAGAGTGGACCGGCTGGATGCCGACAGAAGAACTGATCGCCGAGTTATACATCGCACGCGGCGTTGATCTGCTCGAACGCAAGGATCCATCCGGTGCGGTGGAGCAGTTCGATGCCGCGCTGGCGGCGGCCGAGGGTGGACCCGCTACAGCGGAGATCCTCTACCGGCGCGGGATGGCTGCCTTCATCGCGGGAAAGTTCGACTGGCAGCCACTCAGGAGAGACTGGAACCGGGTGGTCGAGGATCACCCGGGATCTCGCTGGGCCAGTCATGCATCGGTCATCGAGGATGCGCCAGCGTGATGGACTTGCCGCAGTGAATGGATCGTTGGTGGGCTGCTGTGTGGCGCTGCTGTGTGGCGATCGGTCGATCAGCGGCAGCCCAGAAACACGCTACTCTTGAGGTTTCCTGGCGACCATGATGAGTTTTGGGCCGAACAGTAACGCAGGACTGAGAATCTCCTTCTGGATCGCTCGCTTCAGCGATTTAGAGGTCTCGAAGCGGCGATTACGCCACATGCGTCGGGTTCCCCACCACACCAGTGGAAAAATCAGCGGAGCCAATTTGGGGAATATCTTCGATCATGGTTCTGCAGCTGGACGGTGAGAGGTCGCGACCGAATGATCTCAGGAAAAGAACTGTATCGTCAACGGGTATCGCCAAACCTCGCCCTGATTCGCCTTCAAGC